>JAJRTO010000381.1 GCA_024278235.1 Candidatus Poribacteria bacterium | reverse complement strand
GCAAACGGTGTGGGCATCATGGAACGGAAATGGTTACCACAGCACGTGAAGAAAAATCCGGTGACTGCAGCTGATATGAACCGGTGGGAGATGAAACGTGGACAGTGACTGGCGGGACAGAGCCGCGCCGCTATGCATGACAGACGGATAACTGAAAAACTCGTGACTCAATGGTTCTTGGGCATCCTTTCTCGCCTCATGCAGCAGTTCTGCCCAGCCGATAGAACGTCATTGTTTCAGAGTTCGTGACAATCACTATGTCAGCTATCAGTCTACCGAATCTCTAAGATAAAAGGAGGTGAATCTTGCTGACGAATGTGTCGATTCGTCAGGAGCAACGGGGAGAATGCAAACTACTGAAATTGCATTTGGTATCACTATACGTTGGTCGAGGTTGAAAGATGATGGTTCATGAGATTCGAATGGCTTTGCTGAATACGTTGTTGGCGTTGGGAGTGTGCAGTAGTAGTGCTGCCGATGCTCTGAAAGTGGATGAACAACCCGCATCACCCGGTGAGTGGGGTTTTCGGCCCGTCGATGGCAGCGAAACGCGCGTGAATCCGCCGGGTTTCGTATGGCGTCCCCAAAGCCATGCGGTCAACTATGAGCTGCAGTTGTCGCGCTCGCCGGATTTCAGACAGATAGACTACGAAAAGACAGGCTTGAGCCTGTTTGCTCACTGCCCACCGGTGGAGTTCCAGCCGGGAGATTGGTATTGGCGATTTGCATATCGAACAAAGGATGGCCAGAAATCTGCGTGGAGCCGGGTACGCCAGTTTACGATCCCAGAAGATGCCACGATGTTCCCCATGCCGGAAAAGGAGGATCTGTTCCGCCGGATACCGGGGGAGCATCCGCGTTTGTTTGTGCGTCCAGAGGAAATCCCTCACCTGCGCGATCTTGCACAAGGTGAACTCAAACCGATCTACGACAGGTTGGTGAAAGAGTGCGAGAAGATCATGGCGGATCCGCCGCCCACGGAGGAACCGCCGAAATATCCCGAAGGGATAGAGCGGGGCAGTGACCCGTGGCGGGAGATCTGGTGGGGAAATCGTACTTACACCATACGGCTGCTGAACGGTGCAGCCACATTGGCGTTTGCTCGCCTGCTGGGTGGGCCAGAAGACTATGGCCAGTTAGCCAGGCGTCTCCTGATGGCGGCAGCCGCCTGGGATCCAAAGGGAGCCACGGGCTATCGCTACAACGACGAAGCGGGTATGCCCTACAATTACTACTTCTCTCGCACTTACACGTTTGTACACGACCTGCTCACGGAAGAGGAAAGGGCCAAATGCCGCTCGGTGATGAAGGTACGAGGTGAGGAAATGTACCACCATCTCCATCCGCAGCATCTATGGAAGCCTTATGGAAGTCATGCCAATCGTGCATGGCATTTTCTGGGCGAAATTGCCATTGCATTTTTCGATGAAATCGACGGGACCCGCGACTGGCTCTGGTTTGTGATGAACGTGTTCTACAATGCTTATCCCGTGTGGTCCGATGACGATGGAGGCTGGCACGAAGGATTGGCATACTGGCGGAGCTACATCAACCGTTTTCTGTGGTGGGCTGATATTATGCGGGTGGCAATGAATATCGATGCCTATCAGAAACCCTATTTCAGCAAAGTGGGTTACTTCCCCATGTATCTCCAGCCACCGGGGGCCAAGCGAGGCGGATTCGGGGATCTTTGTGGGCGTCTCAAATCGGATGGCAACGTTGACCTCATGAGCATCTTTGCCGCACAAGCTCAGAATTCTTACTGGCAATGGTACGTTGAGGCGCATGGAGGCCCACCGAAAAAGCGGACCTATGTGGATTTCATCCGAGGGGCACTGCCGGTTGTGGATGCGGAACCGCCCACGGAACTGCCGGATTCCAGAGTTTTTGAGGGGACGGGACTGGCGATGCTCCACACCGATCTCACGGATGCGACGAAGGATGTCTTTCTCGAATTCAAAAGCAGCCCTTTCGGCAGCCATAGTCATGGTTATGATGCACAAAACTCCTTTGTTCTGTACGCCTATTCGGAGCCACTCCTGATACGCACGGGCCGGCGGGATAGCTATGGCAGCAAACACCACCGGGAGTGGATGTGGCAGACCAAGTCCGTCAATTCGGTCCTCATCAACGGCAAGGGCCAGCGACCACGGTCAACAGAAGCTCTGGGGCGGATTGTCGGATTTCACACGTCCAAGCGTTACGATTATGTAGCTGGCGAAGCGAGCGAGGCATATCCCGATCCGGTGAATCGATTCACACGTCATATCTTGTTTATCAAACCGGAGGTCATCCTGATCTACGATCAGTTGGAGACCCCGGAACCTTCGACCTTTCAGTGGCTCCTGCACGCCCCCACCGAGATGCTGGTGGATGGTCAACATGCGATCACTGTGGAAAATGGCACGGCAGGATGTCAGGTAAACCTGCTGGCCCCGGCCGACCTTCGCATCACGCAGACCGATCAGTTCGATCCGCCGCCACGCCCGCGCATCAAGCTCACTCAGTGGCATCTGCAGGCCGCAACCGTTGACAGGCAGAAACAGTGCGAATTTGTGACGGTGATTCGGCCTTACAGGAAGGGGAAAGCGGTTCCCGCCGAAGCTCAGATAGAAGAGGTTGCGGCTGGATACGCGTGCCGGATTGCGCTTACCGATGGAGATGCGATTGTGTTACTGAGAACCAGGGAGGACAGAACACTCGATGGATACGGAGTGGAAACCGATGGCGATCTGGCAGTGATCCGACTGGATGCTCAAGGCAATCTCGTGGATTCATTTGTGACTGGTGGTGATCGCGTGACTATCGATGTCACGACTATCGACTGATACCAATTGGAGCCCGATTTGATCGTGTCATCCCAGTAAAGGCGAGGTCATCTCGCCCTTAACTCCAAACGACACAAGGAGATCCTATGCACGTTGAAATCAACCGGCACGCGCTTGACCGCGTGCCCTTATCTATCATCTTCGATGACTCAACCGTTTTGGTCAATCTCAACTATTTCTGGATGCGCGACAGGAACCCTGTGGATGGTCAGGGCCGTCGCTGGGAAGATGTGCCCGTCGTTCATCCAGAGTCATTCGTCCGTGAATTTGCGGAATGGTGTATCGAAAACGGAGTGCGGGGTAAGTTTAGCGTGGTGCCCTGCCCGGCTGCATTGGGGCGTATCGATGAGGGGCTGGCCCTCTTCAGCAAGGAGCAACAGGAAAGCTGGCTCCGGATGTGTCGTGAGCTGATCACCCCGGCCTTCGACATTACTCCTGAGATGATCACACACAGCTTTGTGGTGGATCCGAAAACCTGCCGGCCCCTCGAATCAAGGATCTGGGAACAGTACGAATGGGCAACGCTCCCCGTCGATCAGGAAGAACTCATGGTGGAGTATATTGCCACCGCATGTCGCATTCTGGATAATGTGGGCCTGACTCCCGAAGGCGTCACTTCACCGGGTGGATTCGGTGGTCGGACACTCGAATTCTATGCGAAAGTTGCGGGTATCGCCACCCGGGAGGTCACTGGGAATCCCACACCCTATTTTTTCAAGCGCGTCTCCGATGATGGCTCTGTGGAAACCCCTGTGTGGTATGCGGATCGAGAATCGGGTACTGCTGTCGGTGAGATCATCGCTTCCACGGGGGATTGGACAGGTTCCTGGACGGGCTATGGCGAGGTCGATCCGAACAAGTACATCACAGCCGACTTACAAGGCGGACGCTTGCCCGCATGTATCAATGCGGGGGATCCGGCGGTTCTGTGTAGTCACTGGCAAGGGTTTTACGGACTGCACAATGACGACCGTCGTGGCTTCAACACATTCAAAACGGTTGTTCGACGTCTCAAGGAACTCGATCCTCGTGGTGAGCGCACACAGTGGCGTAAATGTAGCGAGATCACCAACTACGCCTGCGCCCGTGAGATGACCGAACTGAACGTCCACGGGCAGACGATTCACCTGGATCTCCCTGTCCGCGTGCCGGAGTTGACACTTCGCCTGAAGGATGTGGATGTCCGGGGTGTCAA
The DNA here is from genome assembly GCA_024278235.1 of Candidatus Poribacteria bacterium. Taxonomy (GTDB): domain Bacteria; phylum Poribacteria; class WGA-4E; order JAJRTO01; family JAJRTO01; genus JAJRTO01. The sequence goes on along the minus strand of JAJRTO010000381.1, from coordinate 11,804 downwards.
GGTCGATGGTAGCCCTCTAAGGGAAGCATCGACCCGTGCTGCTTTCACGAACGGTACTTTTTTCACTGAAGGCGGCATCACATTTGCGGCATTCGATCCCACAGAACGGAAGACCGTCGTTGAGGTCATCGTTTAAGGAGACCTCCGCTTTCAATCGGAGCCACTGAGGTCTGTTATGAACCTGATACGGAATGCCGTTTAAAATTGCCGCTTTGAGAAATCCCCCTCAATCCCCCTTTACGAAAGGGGGAGGCTGATCCCCACTTTGGCAAAGGGGGGTCGGGGGATTTGGGATCTGCCTTGTGCGGGTGCAATCTTAAACTGCAAATGGTATTATTTGCCTATGAAGGGGAGGAGTATGGCTTCTTCAATTATGGGCGGGGCGAGCGATTCTATGACACTTTGCACGAGGTCGACCGATTTCTGATCTCCCTGGGTTATCTGCACGGGCCGCCAACATTGGAGCAATTCAGACTGCTCAACCGACAGCACGATGCCAGCCCCTAGCTTGACATTGAAATCCGCTTGACTCGTGGGCCGATACCCGTAAGGATGTCGTAATGGATCGTGCCGGTGAGCGTTGCGTGTTCCTCGGCGGGAATACAGGATTCTCCCTGCCGCCCTAACAGCACGACTTCATCTCCCACGGCGACATCTTCAATGACGCTTACATCGCACATGGTCTGGTCCATACAGACGCGTCCCAGGATGGGAGCTGTCCGCCCATGAATGAGCACTCGCCCTTTGTGCGATAAGTGGCGTCGATACCCGTCGGCATAGCCAACCGGAATCGTTGCTACCGTGGTTGGCTCTGAAACTCGATGCGTACAGCCATAGCCAATCGGTTCGCCGGTATCCACCTGCCGGACTTGAGAGATACGTACTTTCCACGTCAGTGCCGGACGAGGTTCAAACGGCAAGGACACCGATGGAACGGGGCGCAATCCATAAATCAACAGTCCTGGCCGTACTGCGTTGAAATAGGAATCAGACCAGTGCAGAACCCCTGCACTGTTTGACACGTGAATCCACCTCGGGACCATACCAGCCCGGGCAAGCTGCTTCAATACCGTCCGAAAACGGTGCAATTGAAGCGGAGTGTAGTCAGAGTCAAGTTCATCAGCACAAGCCAGATGGGTCGATATCCCTTCCACGTGTATTCCAGGAAGGACGGATGCTTCCTCCACGAGGGAAACAGCCTGATCATACGGAATCCCAATACGGTGCATCCCCGTGTCCACCTTGATATGAACGTGAGCCGGTTTACCATGATTCCCGGCTATTTCAGCAAGTGCACGAAGGTTTGCACTGGAGTTTACCGTCTGGTGGATTCCGCACCGGACAATCGTGTCCATCACCTCTGCAGGAACCGGGAAAAGATTCAGGATGCCATGTCCCGGTAGCTCCCGGGCAAGGGTGAATGCTTCATCCAATGTCGCCACCGCGAACATATCGACCAGATCTGCAATCGCGCGGCTGACCTCTACCATTCCATGTCCATAAGCGTTCGCTTTGACGACGGCGATCACACGTTTCTGAGTGAGCTTTTTGATTTGCTGGAGATTGTAGCGGATCGCACTCAGGTCAATTTCAGCCCAACTGGCACACTTCATCCCATGCCTCCGATTTTCCTCTTCCGGCGTTTCCGATAGATCAGCACAATTACCACCGCAAGAGCCAATGCGATCAAGATAGTGCGTCCCACCCACTGTTCCGCTTGTTTCCAACTCTCCTGGAACACGTATCCAAGTAGCGAGAACGTGGCCCCCCAAAGCACAGCTCCCAGGAAATCGTAAAACAGAAACCGGCGAAAGCTCATCTTCATCATCCCTGCTACGAATGGGGCAAATGCCCGTAGAAATGACGTAAATCTTCCGAAGAAGATCGTTTTGCCGCCATGTCGCTCAATATATTCCCGGACCTTATTGAGTTCGCGCTCCCGAACAAAGAAAAAGCGGCCCAATCGAATGGCAAGTTTGCCCACACCAAACCGTCCGATGAGATATCCGACGGTATCGCCCAGGAACGCTCCGAGCATGGCACACCACATGACATTTCGAAGCTGCAGAGTGATCTCGAAGACTTCCCCACCGACCTCAACACTCCCACTCGCCGCCAGGAATCCCGCCAGTACGACCGTCATCTCACCCGGTACAAGTAATCCAACGAACATAGATGTTTCAAGGAAAGTAAGTAGGAATACGAAATAATATCCCCAGGCATCCAAGAAATAGATAACCCACTCAACAACTTGTGTCATGCCGACCTCGTCTGGCCCAAAAAGGGTGAATTGTGTGCAGATATTATAGCCCACGCGTCACCTGGTTCACAAGCGATTTCGATAGGATGCACGGACTCGTTGAGGTATACTCTTGACACAGAAACCAGATGGGAGTAGGATAATAATGCAATGTCTTGGTGGTTCATCAGGGCTTCGTGTGGAGATGATGTGTCAGTCCCCAGGTATCAGGTTTCAGTTTTCAGTTTTCAGTAGCTGGCTTACTTGCTGATACCTGAAGCCTGATGCCCAGTGATTGAATCCCCAACATAAGTCGGATGAACCATATATGAAAGGATGTTTCATTATCTGCTATGCCAATAAAAGTTCCCAATGACCTTCCGGCGAAAAAAACTCTCGAATCTGAAAATATCTTTGTAATGACAGAAGAGCGTGCGCTCCGTCAGGACATCCGCGCACTTGAGGTCGCCATTCTAAACCTTATGCCGAACAAGATTGAGACAGAGACCCAACTTGCACGATTGCTGGGGAACACTCCTCTGCAGGTCAATCTGACGCTCCTTACCACGGAGACTTATCGGCCAACGCATGTGAGTAAGGAACACCTCGGGATGTTCTACCAGACCTGGCGCGATGTGCGCCACAAGAAATATGATGGGCTCATTGTGACGGGTGCACCTGTTGAACACCTTGTTTGGGAGGAAGTTACCTACTGGGATGAACTGACCAGGATCTTCGATTGGAGCAAGACACATGTCTGGTCGAGCCTCTTCGTCTGTTGGGCTGCACAGGCGGCACTTTACTATTTTCATGGGGTTCCCAAGCATCCACTGCCGGAAAAACGATTCGGCGTGTTCTGGCACCGTGCACTCAAGCGCGATGCGATACTACTTCGCGGCTTCGATGACAAATTTCTGGTGCCTGTCAGTCGCCATACAGAGACGCGCCGTGAGGATATAGAGAAGATACGTGAACTCGATGTGCTTGCAGAATCCGCTGAATCAGGTCTCTACATCGTGCGCCATAAGAATCATCGCCAACTATTCGTCTTCAATCACTGCGAGTACGATGCGGATACCCTGAAAAAAGAATATGAGCGTGATATAGCAAAGAACCTTCCGATAAAGATACCACAGAACTACTTCCCCATGGATGACCCACGGGAACCACCTCAAGTCAGTTGGCGTGCTCATGCGAACTTGCTTTTCAGCAATTGGCTCAACTACTATGTTTACCAGGAAACGCCGTATGATCTCACAGAGATTGATGGATCACTTCAACGGGATGCATCCGCCACACCTGAACGGCAAAGTTCTTGTAGTCCATTTCAGCGTTGATATGCCCCATGACACTATCGTCGGTTTCAGTAATCAGGAAAACCAGGGGTTGGTCTCCAGGTGCGCTCAACTGGGCACATGGAGTCGCGGGCTGATGGCTGGTAACTGAGCGTGAAGGATCTACAATCGTAAAGGAGGCAACAAAATGGCATTCCTCAGTCGCATTTCCACACTTTTCAAGGCCAATATCAATCATGCGATCAGTAAGGCAGAAGATCCGGAGAAGATGCTGGAACAGATCATCTCAGACATGCGTGAGCAGTTGGTACAAGCCAAACAACAGGTTGCTCGTGCAATCGCGGATGAAAAACGGCTACAGAAAAACTACCAGAACGAAGAAGCGACCGCTCAAGAATGGGAACGCAAGGCAACCCTGGCTGTTGAGAAGGGTGACGATAATCTTGCACGTCAAGCACTGGGACGACGGAAAGAGAGAGCGCAACTTGCGTCCGAATACAAGGTGCAGTGGGAGAAACAGAAGCAGGCTGTTGAAAGTTTGAAGCAGCACCTTCAGGCACTTGAAAGCAAAATTGAAGAAGCACAGCGGAAGAAGACCTTGCTCATTGCTCGTCAGAAAAGGGCTCAAGCACAGAAGCAAATCCAGGAAACGCTCTCTGGAATGCGTGATTCCAGTGCGTTTGAAGCCTTTGAGCGGATGAACGAGAAAGTTGACGATATCGAAGCAAAAGCCGATGCCGCTGCTGAGATGACGGACATGGAAGACACATCGCTGGAAGATGAGTTCGCGGCTCTCGAGACAAATGATGTGGATGAGGAATTGGCCGCACTGAAGGCTAAATTGCAGCAAGAACCCACTGAAAATCAGTGACCAAAATGAAGGCCACACAATAAACAAGATGTTGTCAAGCTCACCCGCACCGGCTCTTCAGTGCCATCATCACTGATTCGCTGCCAGGGCATCCTCAGTTGCAATGAGCGTGGGGAAGAGGATGTTGTTCTCCTTATGGATGTGCCAGTGCATGTCCGTTTCAAGCTGTTCCAGCCCATCCAGCATCGCGCGGTAGGTGTTGCAGCCGTCGGCGGGCATCGTGAAATCGTTCGTTAATTCGCGCATTTTGCCCAATGCCGCGCCCGCGTTCTCGTGCTCATACATCATCATGCGGATGGGATTTCGGAGGCTACCACAATGGAAACTGGGGAGAGATTCCGCTCCATCCAACTCTTTCGAGAAGGGGAATAGTATTTCTTCTTCTTTCCTCTTGTGAGCCTCGATTTCAGCGTTGAATCCCATGAAGACGCCTTGAAGTCCGAACAGCTCCGGATGCTGCCGTCCATGAACCTCGGCAACCTTATTCACCAGAGCGGTCAGGCGTGGCATCTCCCGTCCCAGGTACTCGTGATGCGTTGCGACAATGTGATCGACCAGTTCGCTGATGGTGGCTTTGGACCAATCGGTCTCTTGGCGTCCCATATTTTCTACGTCGGAGAGTTCCAATTCGTGAAGGATCTTTGCCACATCCAGCTCCCTCTTGGCGCATGCCTCCTCCAGGGATTCATGGCCACCACAACAATAATCAATGTTATATTTTTCGAACACGCGAGATCGGCTGGGGCGTTCCGTGAGGATCTGACCAACCGCTGTTTCTTGACGGATAGAACTCATGGTGTCTATCTCCTTTATATGATGGGTTCACAGCAACAGTCAAAATTAGAGTTATCATGTCTGCTATTGCTGGTTTTTGAAATCATTGACAGGAATTGTAACCTCTTGTTCAGCCTTTATGCAACCAAAAGGGATGGGGTTCAGCCAACTTGAGTGTGGTCAGCGACGAGTTATCAGTTATCAGTTATCAGTAAATTCACATACTTTCTGTCACAGCCTCTCTTGCCACTTCCAGCAATGCCAGGATATTCTCTGGCGGCACATCGTTCTGAATCGACTGGGCGGGAGCAAGGATGTAGCCGCCATCCCTGGACATCATATCGCGCACGCGACGGGTTTCCTCTCTGACTTCATCCGGAGTGCCATACGGCAACGTGTCTTGTGTACTGATACCGCCCCAGAAAGCGAGTTTGTCGCCGTAGTTCTTCTTGAGCTTTCCAATATCCATCGCCTCCGGCTGGATAGGATTGAGCACATCCAGGCCGATCTCGACGAGAGAAGGGATGATGCGCTCGACACAGCCGCAGGAGTGCACCCACACATCCTTACCGTACGAATGGACCAGATCATACTCCTTCTGTTCTCCCGGACGAATCATCTCTTCCCATACTTCCGGGGACATGAGCAGATCGATCTGAGAACCCCAGTCACTTCCGAGCAGGACGCCATCGATCTCGGGAAGCGCGAGCACATTTTCAAGCATGACGAGGTTTTTCTCAATAATCGTGTTCAGCAGTTTGCGTGCGAATGCCGGTTCGCTCGCCATGTCAGCAAGGAAGTTCTCGATGCCACGTGAGAAGTACGCCTTCTCGAAGTGACTTCCATAGATCATCATCAGGAAGTATTTGTCGCTTTTTTCCCTGGCGGCCTTGATCCCATTGACGAAATCCGGATAGCTTCCGGTGCCGATGACCTTCGGCAAGGAAGTCGGTGCGCTGAACCCGCGCCAGTCAGGGCCGAGTTCGTGCCAGTTCCACCAGGGGATGCCAAAGCCTTCCACATCATTGTCCAGGAATGCATTGAGGTCATCCTCATCCACCAACGGCTTCAGTGCTTCCCAGGCATCCCCGCATAGTTGGATGAAGTAAGGAACCCGTTCGGCGGTCCGATGCTGTATTGCGGCCTTTACAATATCACGTCGTGTCATGCTTTTTCCTCATGATTGGCTGTTCTCAGTTTCCGGTGAATCTCCAACACGGGTCGGAGGAAACCATTGTATTTTTGAAGTAGCTGCTTTGCACCATCCTCGCTCACCTGACATGCACACATGACAACAGCGACTTTAGTGTTCCTGTGAGCAAGTTCCAGATATCTTTCCGCTGTCTGTCGATCCACGTTGGCTATCTCGCAAATGATGCGTTGAGCGCGGTCCACCAGTTTTGCGTTCCACGCCTGCACATCTACCATGAGATTGCCGTACACCTTTCCCCATCGGATCATCGCAATCGTGGTGATCCTGTTCAAGATCAGTTTGGTCGCCGTGCCTGCCTTGAGCCGTGTGGAACCTGTCACGATCTCCGGACCGACAATGGGTGTGATAAAATGATCCACGTACTCAGCCAGGCCCGGGTCCGGGGGAGTGCAGGAGAGAAAAACTGTGGTGGCTCCAAGCCGGTGAGCTTCTTGAAGGGCTCCAAGCACGTAGGGGGTGCGTCCACTCGTGGCGATGCCGATCACCACATCCCGATGTGTGACACTGCGGGCACAGATCGCTTCGGCTCCCTCCTCAGGGCGATCTTCAGCCCCCTCGATGGAACGTTGCAGAGCTGCGTCTCCGCCAGCGATGATCCCCTGCACCAGGTGAAACGGTGTGCCAAAGGTGGGAGGACATTCAGATGCATCCAGTACACCGAGCCGACCGCTCGTCCCTGCACCCACGTAGAACAGCCGGCCCTCTTGTCGAAACGCTTTGACCACATCCTCGATCACAGGAGGAAGACTGTCCGAGACTCGCCGGACAGCATCGAACGCCTTCTGATCCTCTTCATCGAAGAGTTCGACTAACTCAGCAACACTCAGCGATTCCAACGTTTCGCTGGCGGGATTCCGTTGTTCAGTCACGACAAGTTCGGATTGGGTCATTTCCACTCGCAAGGTGCTCTTACACACTCCAACGAGACCTTTATTGACAGAAAATCTTCGGTATCTTCCATGTATAAGCTAACTGAAGGTCATACATCTGACAGCGGGGCTATTGTAGCAGGGGTCCGATGGCGATTCAACAGAAATCGTATCATTCCAGTATTGCCAAACATCCCAATCGTATGCTACTATTATGCTACTATAAATAGCATGCAAGTAGCTGTTGGTTTCAGCTTTCAGCCGTCAGTTCACAAGTAAAAACAGGTGGCTCACCAGGGTTAACCGAGGTCCGCATCCATGCCAGCAAATTTGCCTCCCGATTATCAAAAAGCCAAGCGACGCTATGAGATGGCAACGACTCCAGAGGAAAAGATCGCCATCCTGGAGGAAATGCTTGCGATCATACCCAAGCACAAGGGTACGGATCATCTACGAGCGGACCTGCGGAAGCGAGTTTCCAGGCATAAACAGGAGAAAGAGGTAGCCAGGAAGAAGGGGAAGAAAGGATTCAGTTACCATGTGCGCAAGCAGGGAGCCGCACAGATCTGCCTTGTCGGGATGCCCAATGTTGGCAAATCACAATTGCTTACACGGCTCACCCGGGCAACACCTGAAGTGGCACCCTATCCCTTTACCACCCAGGAAACAGTCGTTGGGATGATGGATTACGACAACATCTCATTTCAGTTGATCGATCTGCCTGCGATCACTCCAGACTACGTCAAACCCTGGCAACCGGACATTGTCAAATATGCAGATCTCGTATGGCTTGTGGTTGACCTTAGCAGCGATGAATTGTTAGACCAGGTTGATCCGCTCTGCGATAAGCTTCGGACCCATCATATTGAACTGGTACGGGAAGTTCCCGAAGAACCGGAGCGGGAAGAGATCGAAGATGAGGATGAACTGTCGCCTCTGCTATGGTACAAGAAAACCATGGTGATTGCGAACAAGTCAGATGCTGAAGGTGCAGACGAGCGGCTGTCGATTCTCCAGGAGTTTTATGGCGACCGGTTCCCTATTGTCTCTGTCTCTGCCGAGCGAGGAGACAATCTGGATAAGTTGCCTCACTCTGCATTTGAATCTGCAGATGTCATCCGGGTATTCACGAAGGCACCCGGGAAGCCTGTGGATTACAATGATCCGATCGTACTCCCCCGGGGGAGTACGGTATTGGATGCTGCTTATGAACTCCATAAGGATTTTGCGGAGCGTCTGCAATATGCGCGTGTATGGGGCGCAAACTATTTCGATGGTCAAGCAATCGCACGCGATGAATTCCTTTACGATGAAAACATCATTGAGTTTCACACCGGATAGGGCAGGATATAAACCATGCCAAAACGATTGGACGGAATCTGGGGAAACATCTTTCGGCATGAGGGTGCAGCAGAAACCGAAGAGGATCTCATCAATACCTTGCAGGGAGTGCCGATCTTCTCTGAATTAGGTACGCGTGAACTCAAAAGTATCTTGCAGATCGCACACCATCGTCATTACGAACCGGATGAACCGATCGTGCGGGAAGGTCAACCTTCCGCAGGGATGTATATCATTCTTCAGGGCGAGGTTCATATTACGCGTCGATCCCCGCAGGGCCTGGAAATCGATATTGCAGATATGCAGAAGGGAGATTTCTTCGGAGATGTTGGACTCCTTGATAATGCACCACGTACAGCAACCGTCACGGCTACGACTGAGTGCAAAGTCCTGGGTTTCTTTCGTCCTGAGCTGTTTGGTCTCATGGAGAATGATCCGAAGCTTGCCTGTAAGGTCCTCCTGAAGCTGGCACAGGTAGTCGCTGCCCGCCTACGCTTTACCGATACTCAACTCGAACGATTCGCTGAGATAGCCAACCGTGCAGCGATAGAGGATAACAGCAGATGAGCGAATCCACCTGTGAAGCGGAGGAACTGCTGGATCCCACCCAGACCAAGTTTGTAGGCCCTCCTGAACATCTCATGGATGATTCGATCCTTGCTCGGCTGGAGGAACACCTCCGGATTACTGCGGCATCCGTCTCGACAATGGCTCAGCAAAATATGGAGCAGATGCAGCATTTTAATGCACTTGGGCGTACGGTGCGCCTTGTGGCCTCTGCAACCTCTCTGGGAGCCTTTGCCATTCTGTTGGTCGTGATATATCTCATGCGGGATATTTTTGCCCTGTTTGCGGCTGCTTTCCTCATTGCCTATATGATGGACCCTGTGGTCAGTATGTTCGAGCGGATGGGTGCAAATCGCACGTTGATTGTAACCATGTTCTCATTGCTATTACTAGGGCTGGCACTACTCGGAGGACTTTATCTCGTCGAAGGTGCGGTGGAGCAGGTTAGCAACCTCATCGATAATCTACCGGCGATTGGCCAGATAGTTCGCGCAAAACTTTATGAGTGGGAGACGCTCTTCAAATCACGGTTACCCAGTTTTCAGGACATCGATATATTGGCTCAGATCGAATCTGCTATGAGTCAATATGGGATACTTGAGAGAATCGTCCCGACGGCCGCCAACCTGGGTAGCAATGTCGTGCCAATCTTGACGGGGCTGGCCATCGTTCCATTCCTTACCTTCTTCATGCTCAATAGCGGTCACCGGGTACGAAAGACAATTGTCGAAGCTGTCCCTAACCGTTACTTTGAACCAACTCTGGTACTGATGGATGAACTCGACCGTCAATTGGGGCAATACATCCGCAGCCGAGTTATTGAGACAACCATTCTTTCGGTACTCGGTATGATTGGGCTGCAATTACTTGGCATCCGTTTTGCTGTTCTCCTCGGAATCCTCCTCGGACTTGCTAATCTGATCCCTTATTTCGGGCCAGTGCTCGGGACCATCCCCCCGGTGTTGGTAGCCCTCAGTGGCTCTCACCTGGGGGACTGGGGAGTTATGGGCGTTATCGGACTATCCCTTCTGCTCCAGTTCGTCGATAATGCCCTGCTTTTTCCTCTGGTGGTCGGTAAAAGTGTCGACCTGAGCCCTGTGTCTACGATCTTTGTGGTGTTAGTGGGAAGTGAGTTCTTTGGATTGGTGGGTCTGTTACTTGCGGTACCGATTGCTGCAATGCTGAAGGTGGTCGTACAGGTAGTGTATCAAGAAGCTCGAGGATATTGGAAGTCATAGATATCAATCATCCGCTATCATCATTTCCTGATGATAGCGGATGATTGAGTATGCCTAGCGTGGTGGCGGTGTTCGTTTTCGGGAACCGCGAGGGCCTCCACCGTCGTCCCTTGCTCGCCGCATCTGCTGCCGCATGCGCTTTTGTTCTGCCGTTCGTACTTTGACCAGCTTCTGGTATTGTTCGTCTGTCAGGATTTCTTTGAGGGAAGCGTCCAGTTCGGACTGGATTCCCTTTGCCTTGGTTCGCATTTCCTCAAACATTTCCTTCCGCTTATCTCTGGCATCGGGTCCTTCCAGGTCACGCATCTCCTTGTGCATCGCATCGCCATACTCACGGATATCGTTCCATGCCTTGAGATAAGCTGTGCGCGCCTTCACCAGTTGATCATCCGCTGTGTCCAGTTCAAAAGAGAGAAGCATCCACGTTCGGTCAAAAGACATGCCACGGATCAGTGCCTGTGGGCCGAATTGCATCCCCCCACGGGGAGGGCCAGGTCGGTCAGGTCTTCCAGGGCGTTGGGCATCTGTAACATTTTGACCAATCATCACTGCCAGCAGTGCGAATGCCAGCAAAACTGCGATAGTCACAAAAGAACGTCTCATTGTCGGGCCTCCAATGTTAAACCCTTAAAGTATTTGGTATTATAGACGCCCTTCCCTGTGAAAAGTTGGGGAAAATCCGGAACGGAATCCTCGTTTGACATGCGGCATGAGAAATACAGATCTACAGATCAGAACTCTTCCGTTTTGTCAACAATCGGATGCCGGCCAACAACGATAACAGGAGTGTGTATCCTAACGCAATCCCCATAAGAGAACATATCCCCCCTAGAAGAAGCTCCAAACTATCGAACATGACGGTATCTCCTCTCAGCAGCACTCATGATAGGGAGATGGGGGCTGGAGGATCGGAAACATTCCTCCAACATCCCATTTCCCTATTTTTAGGCAATGTTATCCTCTTCAACTGAAACGGGTAAGCAATATTCAGAAATGGATATCAAGTTTCAGTAGATCACAATTCTATGGTAGGAGTGGCCTCCCGGCCACGATGATCGCGTCCAGGAAGACACTCCTACGGCGAAAATGTGAGGTACTGAGGTTCAAATGTCAAGAACCCGGCAACCACAGTGCTTTTCTAACGTTCAACGTTCAGCGTTTCACGTGAAACTTGCCCAGGTTTCTTGGTTTGGTAGACAACCAGACCCGAGTCAGGCTCTATCAGTTCAGAGACACGTGACAGACTCCTCTGAGCCTTTGCGTAATTGGGATCCAGTTTGAGAGCTGCTTCGTACTCAGCTTTTGCTTCCTTGAACTGCTGGTTCTTCTCAAAGGCTGCTCCCAGATTGTTGTGCATCAGAGCGATCTCTGGACTCAGCTTGACGGCCCGCTTGAAT
>JAJRTO010000025.1 GCA_024278235.1 Candidatus Poribacteria bacterium | reverse complement strand
GATTCAGACCATCAGGCGTTTGATCGAGTGCAACGAAATCATCGGCTGAATAGCTGGCCGTTCCTGTTTCCGCACTGGATACATCAATGTCATAACGGAACGCCATGAACACATCCTGAAGTTCTTCTGAACCGGCGTTCGTTACTTTGTATTCCAGAATGAAGAAATCATAAAGTGGGGCGTAACTCCACTGGTAGACATTGGTTTCAATTTCGAGTCCGAGAATCAGGCCCTTGTTGGCCTCTGCATTCATATCAGTACTCTTGAAATAGAGCCTCTGACTCGTGGGACTTCCGGTAGAAGTGGTACCTGGAATATCCGAAACGACCTCTGGAACGTCATCTGTTGGCCAGAGTTCAGATTGCCGGCCATCAGAGACAGAAACGCCGACCTTACCACCCATTTTAGCCCCGATCCAGATGTCTCCTTCATAGATGTAGCTATCGTTCGTCCCGGCGGGCCACCAACCGGATGGATTGAGCGTCGGATCTGATGGGAATCCAACAACAGCAGTGTTGAAGATAGCACTGGATATGTTTCCTACCTCGATGGCCTTCCAATCCACCCCGGCGTATACCGACAGCGTGACAGCCATCATCAATACAAGAGTGCAACATAGCCATTTCAAGCAGCTCTGCATACGATACCTCCTCATGGAGAATCAACGAATGGGCTCATTCACGAATCAGCGGACATTCGTTCATGCGGACATTCGTTCATGCGCCCATTCGTTTGTTTGCTCGTTTACCACTCAATACTTGCGCCGAACAGCACCTGTCGAGGAACACTGTAGGCAAGTGGATCGGTGTGTTTCTTATCGTTTAGCGGTATTCCATATCGATCATAGAGCACGGGATCGATCACGTCGACGAGATTGCGGCGGTTGAACACATTGCGTATGTCTGCAAAGACAGAATAGGTCATTCCCGCAGCAGTGAATTTCTTGCTGGCGATCAAGTCAAGGTTATAGCTCGACGGATAACGCTTGGAGTTGATTGCAGGTTTGATCGGTGCACGTGGATTCGGCGTGTAGGGGAGTCCACTGCCATACAACCCAACGGCGTTGACGCCAAATCCCAATGGAAGGCTCACGTTCAGCACAGCGGAAACTATATGTGGTTGATCCCAGTCGAGGGGCCAGCTTTCTGTCACCTCAGGTTGCTGACGATAGTAGGTCAAATAACCAGAGTTTCGAGAAGATCCTTTCCCCATGGCCCTGGAATAGGTGTAGCTCAGGGCACCCGACCACCAGCCCTCCTCAGTGCGCTGCTTCCGAAGGGTGAGTTCGACTCCCTGTACATGTCCATAGATACCGTTGACGAAGTAGCTATAGTCGTTGGCTTCATTTTCCTCAGGGGTAACATGGCGGCTGTCCACAAGATTATCGATATCTTTGGAGAATCCTGTGATGTCCACCACGATATCTTCTGTGAACTGATGCTCCAATCCAACTTCATAGGCTACTGTCTTCTCGGGATCCAGATCGGGATTCCCCATACGTCGGATCGCGCCGCGCATGTCATAGTTCAGGTTTTCATAGAGATCCTGAGCGCGGGGCACCTGGAAGTAGTGTCCGTATGTGAAGTGAAGTTTGCTGCGTTCCGTGACCGGATAAGAGATACCGAGACGCGGACTGATCTGAGTCTTGACCTTTGCGTCGACAGGATCCTTGAGTACGGGCATGTTGGTATCGGGGTCAATCTTCACGGTGCCATCATCGTTCAACACCAGCGGATCCAGTTCATTCCCCGGGGCTTGAGCGTCCGGATCGAAGAGGTCAAAACGCACGCCTGCATTGACGATCATGCCCTGGAATTCCATTTTATCCTGCACATAATATGCAAATGAAGTGGGCTTCACATCTGCAATATTAGGATTCAGGTCCGTACCACCGAAAATATCGACATAGATGTTTGAGCTTCCCCAATCGGTGACACGTTGGCGTTTGACATCCTTCAACTCCAACTCGACTCCCGACTTGAACTGGTGGTAGCGGTTGACTTGACTGGTGATGTTTCCACGAAGTGTCTTCACGATGGAACCACGGTTGGTCCAGCGGTGAAAATCACCTGCGACTGCATGGTTCGCACTGCTGTAGGCCAACCGGCGTACATCCTTGATAGCTTCGGCGTTTTCATCAGGGGTCTTGAAGGGATCCCAGATCACTTCACCATCTTCCAACGGCTCTCCATTCTCATCTCGACGCCATTGGTTGCTACTCACGTTCGCATCCAGGTACCCGAAGGAAACATCGTAAAAGGTACTCGCGCTCAGATTGTGCGATAGATTCAACGTGAACTGCTTGTTATCCCGAACGGTCCGAGGTGTGCTTTCAGGGTTGAAACGCCAATCCTGTCCATAGCCTCCAAAACCCACATAACCGCCGTAGGTGTCGGACTCAGAGTAATCGGAGAGGCCACTCAACATCAATTTGAGTCCTGCGACAGGTTCGAACTTGAGTTTCCCCTGGAAAACACGTCCCGTCAACTCATCATGGGGAAGGTATCCCGGCATTTTACGGATTTCCGATGAGATGGAGAATGTGAGGCGATTGCCCAAAATCGGGCCACTCAACTCGAATTCGCCGATCTGGTTTCGATCCAGGCCGTAATTTTTATCCGGGTTGAACAATCCCGTGTATTGGTTTAGGTCAACAACCAGTCCATCGGGGAGAGTGACCTGTTTCTTATCATAATCGATTTTTGTGCCGTCGGCATCCTGGAAAGGTTCCCCATTCGGATTGGTATCATACTCGGCCCACACGTCGGGTACAATTTCCTTCCACTCGATCCCATCCTCGGCCAGATCTGCGATCGTGCTATCATCACCACGGTAGGGACGCTGATAGTCATAGGGTTTGCCGAGAAAGATGCCGCGATAGAGTTCCAATGCCTCCGGCCGGAATCCCTCATCAGGATTTCTCCAGGGGCCATAGAGCGGGTCACCGAAGTGTTCAGAATAGCTCCCAATGCGGTATTCGAAGCGACCATGAAAACGGTCTGTTCCTTCTTTGGTGACCATATTGATGACCGCTGATTGGGCATCGCCATATTCTGCGTTGAACCCCCCGGTGATGACTTGCATCTCCTGGAGAGCATTGGTGTTTACACGGGCTCCCATGCCACGCAGGATCGGATCATCGAGCGACACACCATCCAATACATATTTGATCTCCATGGCGCGGCCACCTCGGATGTGCAACGTGGATCCACCACCGTCGCGGGTCACGGATGCCCCGGGTACCGTCTCGAGGACCTCATTGATGCTATCCCGTGGCATCTCCTTGAGATCTTCCGCCTGGATAATCCGGGTACTCTGGGTCACATCCTTCTGAATCAGAGGTTTGGCGGCCCTTTCGGTGATCCCTTCGATTTCCACAAGAGTCGCCATCAGTTTGAAATCGAGTGTCGTCGTAAGATTGGCTAAGACCTGGGCATCCGTCTTGGTGACAGCACCATATCCAACACGTTCGATGACAACCGAGTAGTTTCCCGGGGGCACATTCGTGATGACATAGTACCCTTCCTGGTTGGTGAGCGTCACCAACGTCGTACCCTGCACTGTCACCTTGGCATTAGCGATTGGCTCGTTGGTCTCAGCATCTTTGGCAACCCCGGCAATTTTGCCGGTTGTGGCAGCCCATGAAGCCTGGGAGGTTGCCAATACGAGAGCAAAACAGAACACTACCAATATTCGCGTTGAT
>JAJRTO010000380.1 GCA_024278235.1 Candidatus Poribacteria bacterium | reverse complement strand
TCTTCTACGGCTTCGACTGATGGCTGTGCCACCTGTATATCGATGACAGGTTCAGGTGTTATCCCTGTCTCTGGTATGTCCGGCTGAAGGCTCTCAGGTAATGATGTTACCATCCCAGACGAAAATATCACGGTTTCAGGTGATGATGTCCCTGTTTCAGATGATGGAATCACAGTTTCAACAACGGTACTTTCCGGAACAACGGTTCCCGCAGTAATTGTCTGGTTAGTGCCGGTTGTGGGAACCACCACTTCAGGAGTCACGGTTTCAAGAACCACAGTTTCAGCAGATGCCTGGGACGATTCCGGTGATGGCATCAAGGAAATGGATGCAGTTTCCTGCGATGGTTCGACTGCCTGTGTTGGTTCGCCTGCTTGTGTTGGCATCCCCTGGTATGCCTGTGTGGATGACGGGGGAGGGGATGCAACGGTTCCCTGTGGTGGTTCGGTGTCAGATGAGACTTCCAGTGGTATATCAGAAAGCGGTATATCAGAAGACACCTGGGATGTCTGTTCCAGAGGGATAAACTGAGTGGTCGCCCATGTCCGAATCGCCTGAGTCAGTTGGGGGCGGAGCGTCTCAACCACCTCAGCGACTTCTGAATCCGGGCATTTTACCGTGTAGTAGTAGGAAGGACTGTCACCTGACCCGGCCAGTGTGGGGATGTTCTCATCTGATGTAATTTCGGCTTTTGGCGAGACAGTTTGCACATGAAGCTCTACAGGAATATCTGGTGGTATATGCCCTATCATCACAGAGGATAATGCTTCATCTAATGCTGCAAACTGATGCAGAGTAGGTGTGAAAGTAGGAGCTGAATGCGCCGATTGCTTTGTCGCAGACTCCGTGTCTCTTGCAGGATGAACCATCGGCGATGGCCGCATGATGGCTAAATTCGTGTGTGTTCCGGAATTTGGCTCAATACCTGGCTTGAAAACAGGCTCGGACAGAGGGATTAGCCGTGTTGTGCCGACACGATCAACCAGATTCCTGCCAGATACAACGGGCTGTGCGATGATCTTGACAGTCAGTTGTGAAGCCAGTTCTGGTGGAAGCTCGCGGAGAATCGCTGATCGGAATGGCTCGACGAAACTCTGTGTGCGTTCTCCCGGTGTCGTCCCTATTATCGTGGGTGACTGACGTGCCGCTATAACCGGTGAACGGAGGAACAAGGGGTTGCCAACAGAGATGTTGGGTTGGGCCGAATGGGATTCCAGTCCTTCTGTCGCCTGATCTGCATGATAAACGCGAAGGATCTGTTCAAAAGAAGATATAGGAACACTGGGTTCAAACGAGGGCCAGGAAGCGGACTCCGGGTTCATGCCGGTAAAACCTGTTGTTTTAGGGGATGTCAGCCACGTGGTTACGTTCATTGTTTTTCAGGAGGAGAGATAAATGCCCAGTTTCCCCCTCTCTTTTCGAATACGGTATGTCTGACTGCCATCAGTTATCAGCCAGCGATTCCCTTTCTTTTCGATGGAGATCGTCGCACTCTGTGAGAGTATAAACCCATTATTGCTGAATCGTCGCCGCAATTCTTCTGAGAGATGGCTCCCATCCAGATCTTCCTGGAATCCTAGTTCCATACTGAACAGAGAGGTCCCAATGATCTCGATGATCTTACCGGCAAGTGACTGACTTCTTTCGCTATCAGCTTTGGCGATTGCACCCATCAGCTTGGCGAACTTTTTGTCCTCGATATAGGGTAGCGCGTATTCCACGACATCCGGCAGAACCGTGTCATCCAATGATGCCAGAGCAGATGCAGCTTCATCTGGGCGCATCGCTGCAAGCATCCGTGCCAGCTTCTCGCCCTGTTCATTCGCATTTTTCTGGATCGTCAGATTATTTAGTTCCTTTTGCAACCGGCTCACATTCTGGGTCAATGATAAGTATTCCTCACGTTCTCCGGCGAGCCGACCCTCTAGCACCTCAACCTGAGCTTCCAATTCATTTTTCATAGTAAACAACTTTTTGATATCTGCTGCTGTGGGAGGTGGGATTGCCAGGTATCCCTCAGCTTCCATTCGGCTCATGCTGAGCATGCGTTCAGCAGCAAGTTGTTGGTAGGTCAGATACCACATCAACCCAAAAATGAGTGCTATGAAATAGCAGATGAGGATGCAGAAACTCATGATCTTATTCATTGGCAGCGACCCTTAAGTGCCCGGTGAAAGTCCTGCACAGCGACTTCCGACATCGTCGAGAAATTTCTGTTCTTCCGCCTGATCCCGTATGGTATGACGTTCGTGGGCATGTTCGCGTAGAGTGTCCAATACTTTGAAATCTCGGCTGGCCTGTTGCCAGTGTGCATAGGCTTTCTCTCGTAGCTGCGTGGCCTGTTTGAGAACTTCCATTTGTTCAGCTTTTCGTTGTTCGATCCGTTCAATGTAGTTCAGATACATCTGGATCTCACCGATGCTCAGCTTATCACATTTGACTCGTCCCAATGCCTCTACGTATCGTTTATGTTCATTGTCGATCTCCAGCAGGCGAGCCCGTTCTGAGATTTCCTTCCTTTGAGCCTGTGCGTATTCCACCGCGCTCTGTTCTTCTATCCATTTCCGTTGTTGAAGGATCGGGTCGAGTTTGAAATGAAACTGTTTCATATCATGGCCTCTTCAGGCAACAGGTGGATGAGTTGTTCGATGGTATCCTCGAATTTGCAGCCATCTGCGACCGTCTGGCGAAGGAATGCATGAATCTGATCGACCTGTTGGATGGCAAAATCACTCCGAGGATTCATGCCCTGGTTGTAAACGCCCAGTTGATGGGCCTCACGGATCTGCTCGTAATCTGCGAGCACCTGACGAACCCGCTGTGCTGCAAGTTGGTGTTCTGGAGTTATCAGATCATCCATCACACGACTCAAACTGGAAAGTACACGAATGGCGGGGTAGTGCCCCTGGGATGCGAGATCGCGTGAAAGCTCAATGTGGCCATCAAGAATGGAACGGGCCGCATCGGCGATAGGTTCGTTCATGTCATCGCCCTCGACCAATACGGTGTATAGTCCTGTGATGCTCCCTTGACCTTCCGTGGTTCCGGCACGTTCGAGGAGCGTTGGCAATCTGGCAAAGACAGAGGGTGTATAGCCGCGGGTTGTGGGCGGTTCTCCGATGGCCAGACCGATTTCACGCTGTGCCATGGCAAACCGCGTCACAGAATCCATCATAAAGAGCACATCGTGACCCTGATCACGAAAATATTCAGCGATCGCCGTCGCTGTGAAAGCCCCTTGCACCCGGAGCAAGGGAGGCTGATCCGATGTTGCCACAATGACAACAGACCGCCGCAGACCTTCTTCACCCAGTTCTTCTTCAACGAATTCGCGGACTTCTCGCCCACGTTCACCAACCAGGGCGATCACGTTGACATCCGCCGAGGTATAGCGAGCAATCATTCCGAGCAGCGTACTCTTGCCAACGCCGCTTCCTGCAAAGATCCCAACCCGTTGCCCCTTACCACAGGTGAGCAATGCGTCAATCGCACGGACACCTGTCGCAATCGGCTCACGAATACGCCGGCGGAGAAATGGATTCGGTGGGATGTTATGAACAGGGTAACTATCGGGGAGTACCAGTGCCGGTCCGTTATCGATAGGTTGCCCAAGCGCATCCACGACTCTTCCGAGAAGCGATGACCCTACGGGGATCCTCAGAGGAACGCCCGAACGCCGCACCCGATCCATTGGACGGATGCCCCAGATTCCTCCCAGTGGCATCAGCAGGATCTGCTCATCCTCAAAACCTACCACTTCAGCGGGGATGGTCTCTTCATCTCCTTTGTGTGATCGATGGCGATGGATCTCGCAAAGTTCTCCCACAGAAGCCGTGAGACCAATCGCCTGGATGACCAAACCGACGACACGAGTGATCTTACCGTACTGCTGGAGGAGAGACGCATGTTCCAACGCCTCGTGATATTTCCGCCAGTTCTCCACTGACACTTCACTTATTGCATCTTGATTGACCATCAACGTCCACTCTCAACAAGTTTCAGATGTACGAGCATAGGGCATGATACGTGATAACCCGTTTGCCCATTTGTTTGTTTTCAGAAGAGAAGCGGGAAAAATCATTCGCTAACCTGTTCCTCAAGTTCTCTCATCACCTCTTCAGCCAGCTTGAACCGTTCTGCAAAGGTCGCATCGATCAATTCCTTATCGGTTTCGACCAAACATTCACCATGTTGGAGCTGTTTATTCTCTCGGATGTGGATGGATTCAAGTTTGTCAAAGGTCTCGAGCAGTTCATTGCGATGCTCGCGCAGGAATGAGATATCCTCTCGGCTCACCCAAATGGTGAACTTCTGAAAACTACGAAGCATCTCAATGCACTGCCGGATGAGGGGAATAATAGCATCTGGTTGGGTCTGAACTTCACGTCCAACGATCCTCTTTGCAAGTGCGAGACTTAATGTCACAGCTTGCCGTTCGAGTGTCTGCATAGATTCCTTCTGAATCGTTGAAAACCGTTCCTGCAACTGTTCAGATAGGTGTTGAATATGATCGAATTGAGTTTGGAGTCGTTCCATGCCATCCATCATGCCTTTTTCCAAACCTTCTTTATAGCCCTCTTTTGTAGCCTGCTCATGCAACTGATCTGCGTTCCGCTTGGCATCCTCCAGCATCTTAATAGCACGTTCACGCGCGTTCTCTATCAGTTCATCCGCTTGGCATTGTGCATCATCGAGCACTTGTTTCTTGAGTTCATCCAGTTGGTCGAGTAAAGCCTCTCCTTCATCCTCGGGTTCGGTACCAGCGATCTCTTTCTGTGTGGAGCCGGCATCGTGAACCGTGCTTGACGTAACAGCCTTTATCGGCTCTCCGAAATCTTCCAGCTCATTGATATCGAAAGCACGGGAACTTTCTAAACGAAGAATACGTTGCTTGAAGTTACGGTTTGCGCGATAGATCATATTGGCATCCATTAGATCAACATCTCTTCTTCACCACGATGTTGGATGCGAATCTCCCCCTTAGCCTCAAAATCTTTTGCAATTTGCACGATCTGCTGTTGGGCTGCCTGGACTTCGCGTACTGGCGCAGGATTCATAAATTCGAGTTCCTCCTGGATTCTCGTTGCTCTGTTTGTGGATACGCATCGGAGGAATTTCTCCTTTAGTTCAGCGGAAGTCGCTCGTAGAGCAAGAACGATGGTGGCATCATCTGCGGTCCCAAGTATTTTTTGGAGGTCACGGTTTTCCAGGAGTACAAGGTCATCGAAGACAAACATCAGACTCTTGATCTCATCTGCCAGGGTTGGATTCTGCTCACTCAAACCACTTAGGATGAAATTCTCCGAGCTACTATCCACACGGTTGATCAGTTCGGCAACCTGTTTCGTTCCACCTACTCTTGTCGCATTCGTATTCAGCAATCGCGTAATTCTACCTTTCAGGGATGAATGGATGAGATCCAATACTTGGGGAGCGATATTTTCCATTTCAGCGATACGCATGATGACATCAAGTTGGATTTCATTGGGTAATCCCTGCAACACCGTACTTGATTGTTCAGGGCTGAGATGGGCTAGTATGAGGGAAATCGTCTGCGGATGCTCGCCACGGAGAAGTTCGATCAGTTGCTGTGGACTCGCATGCTCCATAAAATCGAACGGGTTCCCTTCGAGAAGTCGTTGTACTCTGTCCAGAACGCGTCCGGCATCTTCTTCACCAATAGCCATTCCCAGTACATTACGCGCGTAATCAAGCCCTCCCTGCAGATAATACTGTTTGGCGAGCATGAGTTGATAGCACTCCCGGAGCACTGAAAGCCGAGCCAGTGGATCCACGTTCTGCATCCTGCCTATTGCAAAGGTCAAACGCTCCATTTGTCTTGGTTCGAGTGCCTTGTAGATCGAAGCAGCTCCCTCGACTCCAAGGTTCATCAACAGAATAGCTGCTTTTTCTACCCCACCTAGCTTGGGAGTTCCTTCTGCTGGTTCTGATCTTATGCCAGCAGCTTCCTCCTGGGTTTCTGTACTGGCTTCTTCCATTTCCTCTGGCATGATTATTCCTCGTCGTCAATCAGATCGAATTCCGTGTGATCTTCAGTAAGCCAACTTTGCACCACACGTAGGATGGCCTCCGGATCCTCTTGTGCCATTTGTTCGACCAATGCCTGGAGTTGCTGCATTTCAATCTTGTCAGTCCCCAACTCTTCGTCGAGTGCGAATGGTTCTGTTGACATCCCTCCTTCTGGCAATGCTTCATTCCCCTCATCTCCTGCCATCCGTGCGGTCTGTTCTGACAGTTCGTTCCCCTCATCCGTATCGAGCGAGAGCGGCTCCATGCCAGGCCCAACGGGTACAGGGATCATCGGTTCTCCGATATGGAGGGTGCGCATCACAGAGCGTAGCAGCATCAGTAGAATGAAACCCAGCAGTCCAATGACTGCATATTTAGCAAGGTCCGGCAGATAGACCAGCACTCGATCCGATAGGCTTATGGGGGTGCTCACAGGCTTTGCTTTGAAGGGAAAGGATGACACAGTCACCAGATCACCGCGTTTTTGATCAAAACCGATCGCAGATTTTACAAGGTCCTCAAACTTCGAGATATCCTGAGTGCTCCATCCACCCGGATTTACTTCATTGATCGTCACAGCCGCCGTTACACGCTTGACCGTGCCGAGTGCCTCCCGGGTCCGAGTCTCCGTCATACTCGGCTGATATTCTTTTTTATTCTGTTTCCGTTGAATGGTAAGGGGGCCGTTTCCATTACCCGCGTTCAGAGTGCTGTCTGCAACAACATTGGAACTCGTGCCCGGCGGGAGTCCATTATCAATCGTTCCCTGCGCTGTTTCATCCGTTGTCTCCTCTTGCAGAAGAATCGTATCCTCATTCATGTAAGTGCGAGTTGTCTGTTCTATCTGATCGAAATCAGACTCCACCTGAACCCCCACACGGAGATCCGCCTCACTCCCAACAATCGGGGTAAGCACGTTCTTGATACTCCGTTCAAAATCCTTCGCCTGCTGCTGCTGATAATCCCAATGGGAGAGCGTCTTGTCCATCTGAGACCTGCTAATGTCATCACCAATCAGCAGGTTCCCCTGCGAATCCAGGATGGTGATGTTTTCTGTGGAGAGTCCGCTCACGGAATTGGCGATGAGCTTATGAATCGCGTTGATCTGTTGGGGAGACAGGCTCTCACCCGGATGGAGTTTCAGATTGACTGCTGCTTTGGCGGGAAGATCCTCGCCCACAAAAACACCGTTGGTAGCCAGAGTCAGATTGACGTTCGCCTTGTAGACAGGGCGTAAGCTCTCGATGGATCTCTGCAACTTGCGCTCTGCATTGCGTTGTTTCCTCAACTGGATTTCATCGGGCGTGTTCAATATCGAACTTTCTGAAACATTGAGAAGATCGCCATCTTCGCCAGCGATAACGCCATCATAGGAGATCTGGATACGCAGATTAGGCGCAAGTCCTTTTTGTACCCAAACACTGCTGTCTTTAATCTCAATTCTGGGCTGGACACCGCGTGCTTCCAGATACTCCCGAACGTTCGAGAGATTGATGGGACTCAATCCAGAATAGAGTTCTTCCCATTCATCACCGCTGGACCAGAAACTCAGCGCGATGAGCCCACCCAGGATGGTTACTGCAACAATGGGGATAATGATCTTTGCCTGCCTCGGCAGATGACCCCATATCTCTTGGAAGTGAGTCAAGAAGCTCTGGAAAGATTCGGGCATCCTTTATTTCCTCTTTGTTTCCTCTGATAATGACTTAGACCTGCATCCGCATGACTTCCTGATAGGCTTCGACAATTCGGTTGCGGATCTGTGTCATCAATTCAAAAGAGAGGTTGGCTTTTTCCACCGCAATCATCGTTTGTGCGATATCCTTGACTTCACCAGTCACTAACGATTCGATAGCTTGGTCAGCTTGTTGCTGCATATCGTTGACTCGATCGAGTGATGCCTGAAACCCTTCTACAATATCCTGAACGGGGAGAGTCTTTTTCTGTTTCGGTGGATCAATGGGTATCTTCGCAATTCCTATCGACTCAGTGCGCATTTATCCGCCTTTCTTATTTTTCATGAGCCAATTTCGAGGCTTTTCTTTGCCATTTCTTTGGCCGCCATCAGCGCTGTAATGTTAGACTCATAGCTGCGTGCTGCTGAGAGCATATTCACCATTTCGCTCACAACGTTTACATTAGGCATCGTTACGTACCCGGAGGCATCCGCATCGGGATGTCCCGGATCATAGACCCGTGGAAATGGTGTCTGATCTTGCACGATCCGGGTAACGCGTACCCCCTGATTTGAGTAAGTTGGCGCGCCATAGACGGAACGCAGGACGTTCTCGAATGTAAGGCGTTTTGTGGAAGCCGCAAACAACACATGTTTCCGCCGATATGGCTGCCCATCGTTAGTACGAGTTGTGTTGGCATTGGCAAGGTTATCTGAGATCACGTTCATACGTGTTCGCTGTGCCGAGAGACCAGAAGCACTGATATCCATTGCACTGAAGAAATCCATGATCTATCCTTTCATCGCTGTCCGGAGCATACGTAACTTTGCGTTGATAAGCTGAACAAAGGAACTGTGTTGTATCGTATTCTGGGCCAGTTTGGCCATCTCTCTATCAATATCGGTGGGATTACCATCCAATCTGGACTGATTGTAGGTCTCTGCGACGAGTTCTGGCTCCATCTGCTGAACCAGATCTACACGTGGGAACATCCGGCGCAACTCCCAATGCAGATCATAGGATTCAAAGGGCTGTCGTTCAAGTTGTGGCGAATGCCGTCCGGCGGCGTCCAACATGTGTTGGAGTTGTTTTTCAAATCGGTAATCAGCAGGTTGGAAGTCAGGTGTATCAACGTTGGCAATGTTGTTCGTAATAACTTGATGGCGACGCTGGACACCCTCGATTGCCCGGGTAAGGACTTGGGTTGTTATATCAAAAAGCTTTGGCATGAGCAAATCCCTCAGTATCCTCCGTACTTCTGCGTTCGCTTGGGGAATATACATGTCCTGAGAAAACTTGAGCGAAACAAGTATTACATCGGATAATGCCATAGAAAGTAGCAATCCATATGCCAATAAAAAGGCCAGCGATGATCTATCGTCATTTCAACGCTGGCCTTGCTATTTACAACACCGAAAATTCCAGAAGGAGGAATTATTTTCCTGTTTGCGGTTATCTCGTTTCTTTTTTTGGAGCCTCTTCCTCTTCCTGTGCGTATTGATTCAATTTGTTTCGGATGGTTCGCGGTGTGATGCCCAGAATCTCCGCCGCTTTCGTTCTGTGCCAATTGCACGCTTCTAGTGTGCTCTGGATCATGATTTTCTCAACCTCAGCCATCGACATCCCTACATGGATGGCGCATCCATCACTGGAATCGCGCCGTCGG
Source organism: Candidatus Poribacteria bacterium (assembly GCA_024278235.1). Lineage (GTDB taxonomy): Bacteria > Poribacteria > WGA-4E > JAJRTO01 > JAJRTO01 > JAJRTO01. The sequence continues at coordinate 6,966 of JAJRTO010000380.1, read as the reverse complement.
TTCCGTCTGCGCCTCTCCGGCTGGACATATTCTGATTGGATGATTCTGTCCGTGGAGTAAATGACTGCCTGCTCCACGACATTACGCAAATGACGTATGTTTCCCGGCCAATGATAGGTCTGAAGGATATCCAGGCTTTCCTGCGAGAAGTCCTCAATATCTTTATTGTATTCTCTGGTAAAGAAATCAAGAAAATGACGGGCCAGGAGTGGAATATCGCCTCTTCTATCGCGGAGTGGCGGCAAATCAATGGTCACCACATCGAGCCGATAATAGAGATCCTCGCGAAAACGACCATCATCGATCATCGTTTCGACATGCTCATTGGTGCATGCGATCACCCGCACATCAACCTTAATCGGCCCTGAGCCTCCCACACGCTCGATCTCATGTTCTTCGAGGGCACGTAACAGTTTTGCCTGGAGTTCGCGTGAGAGTTCAGCAATTTCATCGAGAAACAGGGTACCTCCATCTGCTCTCTCAAATTTGCCAACGCGCCTTGAACTCGCACTGGTGAAGGCCCCTTTTTCGTGCCCAAACATTTCACTCTCGAGTAGCGTCTCCGGAACAGCGGCACAGTTGACGGCAACGAAATCACCGGTGGTCGATCGGGGACTATGATCATGTATAGCTCGCGCAATGAGTTCTTTACCTGTGCCTGTCTCACCGCGGATGAGGACACTCGCATGCCCAGGGGCGACACTGCGCACCTGATCCAGTATGTCAAGCATCACAGGATCTTGCGTCACGATCTCCCGGAAACTATCACTCTGGCGTTTCCGCACTCCGAGTGTTTGTTCTAATAGAGCAATCATCTGATCGGGCAAGAACGGTTTGGTAATATAATCGACGGCCCCCAGTTTTAATGCTTGAACAGCCCCCTCGATGCTGCCATACGCCGTAATGACGATAACCGCAATTTCAGGATGTGTCTGGCGCATACGTTCCAATAGCGACAATCCATCCATTTTCCCGGGCAGTCGAATATCTGTAATGGCAACAGCAAATTCATTGTGAGCGATGAGATCCAGCGCCTCACTCGCATCAGCCGCTGGAGTCGCAGCATAGTTCTCTCGACGGAGGGCTGTTAGTAAAGCTTTCCTCACACTGGCTTGATCTTCGACTATCAGGATTCGATTTTCTGTCATAGACGTTTCCTTCGTCATCAGGATCGCTGGATGGGAAGATGTATGGTGAACTCGGTTCCCTTACCGACTTCGCTCTCTATTCGGATGGTTGCTCCATGAGTTTGCAGAATTCGCTCCACAGTATGTAATCCCAGACCTGTGCCTGACTGTCGTGAACTGAAAAATGGTGTGAAGATCCTATCCCGATGTTCTTCGGGGATACCGCACCCTGTATCTTTGATTTGCCATACCAGATATTGATTGTCAGACGGAGATGCTTTGATCTCAAGCGTCCCACCTTCTGGCATTGCCTGAATCGCATTCAGTACCAGATTCAAGGCGACCTGCTTGAGTTGCTGGAAATCTCCTTCACAATTCAGCCCTTGCCGTGGATATTTGCGAATCAGTTCAATGTCATGCTCCTCAACCGCATAGATCGAAAACTCAAGGGCACTCTCGATGACATCCGCAAGGCTGATGCATTCGAATCGAGGTTCCACGGGACGGGTCAGTGAGAGCATGTTGCCTGAGATAATGTCAAGAGACTGAATCTCCGCCATGATATCTTCAGCGAGGTGCTTGGACTCACCGTCCAATTCTTGCTGCAGAATACGGGCATAGATCTGCATGGCCGCCAATGGATTCCGAATCTCATGGACGATTTCTGCGGCCATCTTCCCTAACGCAGCAAGTGTGGTTGTCCGACGAACCTGCTCCTCCAGTTGTTTTCGACTGGAGATATCTTCCATAAGCAGAAGAACACCGAGTGCTTCCCCTGCTGTATCCTTCACCAGCTCTGTTCGCAGGTCCAGTGGGATCTTTCGATCCGCAGGCAGCCATTCTGGCATGACATCATGTTGAGTATGCGGCTCAGGATGGTGATAAGCATGGTCGCCGAACACCGACTCGCTCTGTCGGCCAACGACGTCAGAGGCCAGCAGACCGGTGAGTTGCTCTGCATCACGGTTGAACACAGTGATACGCCCATCCAGATCAAAAACCACAACCCCAGTACGCATGCTATTCAGGATGCTTACCAGATAATGGTGTAAACGTTGTTTCTCTTGGAGGTTCAGGCGTAATTCTTGGTTCGCTTCCTCCAACTCCTTGTTGACACTCTCAAGCTTTTGCTCTAGTTCTGCATAGGCCACACTTAGCGTATGGGCGGCCTCGTTGAATGTCTCAAAGGCTTGTTGTAGTGCGGACACGATCTCGGTAGACTCGTTTGGATCTATTTCAGCCACTGGATTCTAAACCTCAAAGAGAATAGGATAGTTTCTATTTTATCACAGTGAAACAATGGGTGCAAGCGCAAATCGGATCAATGATCCAGTAGCGAATCTCTGTTCACCGCGACACGATGCAGATTCAATGTGGTCGAATACTGGATCCATCCGCCGGATTTTGAACCGTGATCGCCTTCCAGAGCACGGCTGTCCGTCCGGCCATATCAACAGTTGCCGCCCGCAGACGATAGTTTCCAGGTTGCTCGATTCGGAAGCGGATTTCCACCGTGGAGGTAGTCCCATCCCGCGTGACGCAAGGGTAGAGCTTCTCCCAGTTCAGAAAGCGATAGTCCTCCTCCCCGGGGCCGAAGAGTTCCCAGGACACACAGTCGTTCTTATAAACCCCTTGAGCATCTATTCCGACCGTATAGTAGACGGCGGCCGAGCCCTCGACAATGATTGCACGAGCGGTGATATCCAGTGGTGAGTTCCCCTCAGTGGTGGACAGTTCAACGGTGAGTTGTGGTGGTCTACCCGATGGGCGGACGGGTGTTCTGCCTCCTTCCAGTAAGGAGGTTTGCCCATCTTCAAGGACCTCGACCTGACCATCCTCTCTTATCCGAACCACCTCCCTGTATCCCGACAGGTCAAGCTCTTCCAGATCCCACAGGAGATCGTACGCGACCCCGAGCCGAATGCATCTCTCTATCTCTGTGAAGAAGTTGCTCATGATGAGCCTGTACTTGACGCCCTCTCGATTGGATCGCTCCAGATTCAGTTCTCCCAGTCCCCAGAGATTACCCCGCCCCATGTGGATGTGTCCGAGGTTGTAACCGGGCGGCAGGAGTATGGCGACCTCCCCCGCTTCCTTGAGCCTTTTCGGATCCCTGTGAGGATGGCTCTCGACGTGGGCTTTCAGGTTGCGCGACAGGGCAAGGTACTCACCATAGGGGACACAGGCAAGTTCATGGGTGTCCCAGTAGAGGAAAAAGCTGGCTCCCAGATCGTAGGCGTGCGTCTGATACCAGAAGCCATCTGCACGGTCCATCTGCCCATAGATGCTCATCCCCCAGCTTTTATCCGCCATCCTCGCAGCTCCCCGCAGGAATCCATAGAGGATGCCTGCCAGATTCTTGGGATCATCCACCGGGATCTGGCAGCCGTAGGTCATGTTCATCTCCGGGAGGGTTCGCAACGTCCCGACACGGGACGGAGGTTCAAACACCATTGCAGCGGGCGGTCCGCCCTCCCCCTCTGTCAACTGGTACGCTGCTGAACTTATCATCGTCTCCCAACTGTACAGGTTCTGCTGGAGGAACTCCATCTCTCCGAGATCCACGTCCGCTCGCTCGGCCAACCCTCGGATCAGACGCGTCGGAGGACCTTCGTACTTGGCTTTGTGGAAGTAGTCCCGGAATTCGTTCAGCACCCTTTGTGGCGTCACATCCCTCCGGAACGCAGGGTCTTTCTCAAGCCTGGGACGCACAACGTGATCCCTCGTGCAAACCGCTGGTTCATCCATGAAGATCGTAGGGCCCAGGTAGTTGCTTCGGTAGAGGTGTTCCGGATAGCGGATCTCGTCCCCCCCAATCCCCCAGTAGAAAACGGCGCGAGGCTCGATCCATTCGACCTGTTCCGCATCCACCCGAAGGCAATGGATCCCCGCCTCGATCATCTCGTCGTAATCATCTGCTGTGAGGCGGATCAGTTCATAGTCGGAACCGTCGTAGCGTCGAGTTTCATCCTTCTGTCTCGTATTGTGGGCGGGGCCTATGAGAACATCGGGGAGGAGATCGAGGGTCTTTACCTCCGGCGGAAAGGCAACAGATGCCGAATCTTCGATGCCCTCCAGTCGATAGCGATGTCCCAGATATTTGACTTCCTGTGGGAAACCACCCTCAGAAGGGATCCCTTCCACCGCCCGGGGAACCAGATACGGCCATGCCCCAAGCGCGGGGAGCACGACTTCATGCGTGAATCTGTGACGAAATTCCAGCGGCTCAGAGTCCCCTTCCTGGAAAATGTACCGAGCTATCGTCTCGCGTGCGGCCTCAAGCGTCTGAGGTGGATAGAGTCTACTGAGCAACCAGACGTTGAAACCCTCCCCGTTTGCTTTTATTGCCCCCAGATGGAGCCACTGATAGGTCGTTCCACCCCTTTCTTCAACCGAACCGAAAGCCAAAGTGAGTGTCTTCACAACGGAAGGAAGCGTCTCATTCTCATGATGATACGTTGCCATCCGTCCAGGTTGCCCCAGAGGGTGGCTGTATTGTTGGATGTTTTTCTGCATGATTGTTATGTTCTCCTCCTACGATGAAACATTCTGGATGGGGAACCTGCGGAACAGAAAAGTGAAACACCGTCCCTTTTCCAAACTCGCTCTCCACCCAAATCTGCCCCCCATGCTGCAACACAATATGCTTGGCAATGGAGAGACCCAAACCTGTGCCGCCCATCTTGCGGGAGCGTGCCTTGTCCACCCGGTAAAACCGTTCAAAAATCCGTGGCAGTGCATCCGATGGAATGCCGATACCAGTATCTGCAACGTGTACGACCACCTCAGATGCCCGTGCGTCAGCAGACACGGTGATACGTCCATCCGCCGGCGTGTATTTGGTGGCATTGTCAATGAGATTGACGAAAACCTGTTCTAACAGATGCTTATCAGCGAGCACCGCGGGTAAATCTTCGGGAACTTCCCATTCAAATGCCAGATTCACCCCCTCGAATACCGGCTCAAAGAGATCCCAGATAGCTGTTCGGAAATCCTTGATCCGGCAAGGCTCCAAATTGAGTTGAACGGTCCCGGATTCGAGACGAGAGAGATCGAGGAGATCTGAAACCAATTGCGAGAGCTGCGATGCCTGTTGCATGATTTTTGCGACAAAATGCTGACTTGTCTCTGCATCCGTTAACGCCCCATCCAGGAGCGTTTCCGCATACCCTTGTATCGAGGTCAAGGGGGTTCGCAGTTCGTGTGAGACATTGGCAATGAAATCCACCCGGATCTGCTCCAGTTTCCTCAACTGGCTCACATCATGAAGAACAAGCACGTGGCAGTGAGTTCCCCCATTTGTGGGATCCGTCACCGGTACAACAGTGACCTCTGCGTCCCGTTCCGCTATCCCCGTCGGGAGGAGAATCTCCGTCATCCCGACGGTTCCCGTATCTCTCGCCTGTTCCAACAGATGCTGTAAATCAACATTACGATGAAGCTCCATCAAGGTCTGCCCCTGGTAATTGCTGGGGAGATCCAACATCTGAATGGCAGCGGGATTGGCATAAGTGATGTCAAACGCCTCCCCAACCAGGAGTACGCCCTCCACCATCCCCGATAGGATGGTGTCCATCCGATTTCGCTCTTGAGAGATCTCATCGATCTGTGCTTCAATGCGATCTGCCATCTGATTAAAGTCGTAGGACAGTTGCCCCAGTTCGTCTGATGAGACAACCTCCACCCGTGATGTGATATCCCCTTCCGCGATGGCTCTTGTGGTCTGGGTCAATTTCCGAATGGGTTTGGCAATCCTCCCGGCGGTAACAACGCTCAGAAGGATTCCCCCAACGAATCCAATGCCGATTGCCAACCACAAAACACGCCTGAAACGAGCGATAGCCGTTTTCACTTCCTTCATCGGCAGTGCAACACGGCCTATCCCGAGCATTTCACCTCGGCGGTACACCGGGAGTGCGAAATAGCGCAGAGAGGTGTTGAGCGTGTTGCTGTATCGATCCGCAATGCCATATCCACTCGACAGAGCTGCCTGTATCTCTGGGCGATTTCGATGATTGTCCATCCCTCGCAGCTCTTCTCCATCCCGCTCTGTATCTCCCCACACGATCCCATCAAGGCCAACGAAGGTCAGACGGGCAGCGCTGACCGCGCCCAGCTTGTCTACAAGCGCATCTATCGCGTCGTAATCGAATGCCTCCGGAATCGCTTCGGCCAGGAACTCTCGGGTTAGTTCCGCCTGCATCCTCAATTCGGTGGTGATACGCCTATCCAGCACCTGCTTGAGGAAATGATTCAGGTAAACGGATATTCCCAGCAGAATGACAAGCACAATCCCAGTATAATTGAAGATCAACCGTGTGCGGATAGTCATGTAAGATCTTCCCTCTTATTGGTTTACCCGCTTATCTTATCACACCTGAATCCACGGACTCCACTGAAAACATATCCGCCATGAAAAAGCCAAAGGAATGTCACGTTTTTGTAACATCCAAACGCTACAATAGGTGCACAACCCAAAACTGAAATATAGTTACGAGATCGGGACTCATTACAAGAAAGGTTCATGGAGGTTCAACATGCCTTACCTATTCAGACAAGTCGGGATATTCGCACTAGCAATGAGTATGGTTTTCAGCAGTGCGTCATTAGCTGCGAAGAGAACGTTGGTTAAAGTGGATGGTTCCAGCACCGTTTACCCGATCACCGAAGCGGTGGCAGAGGAATTTCAATCAGAAGCCTCCGAAGTAAGAATCACCGTTGGTATCTCTGGTACCGGTGGTGGGTTCAAGAAATTTGGACGTGGAGAGATCGACATTACTGACGCATCTCGACCTATCAAGCCCTCAGAGATCAAACTATGCAAACAGAATGATATTGA
>JAJRTO010000379.1 GCA_024278235.1 Candidatus Poribacteria bacterium | reverse complement strand
TCGGATGTTGCGTAAACGGATCACCGCAGTGCAGCGAACACTACCGGTACAAACAGCGTCCGGTGCCCTTCCCAGGACACTGACACCCGTCTGGACCGCAGCCTCGCCGGAGACGTATCGGTCGTGGGAAAGCGTCTATTTGCCACCGATCTCGTCCGTGTCCGGTACCCCGTTTGTCCCTGCGCATCGGGTAGATCTCAAAGGGGCAAGGGAAGCTCCTGTACGAATTCAGTCTTCAAAGGTGGTGTCCTTGAGTCGTGTTGATCCAAAGCCTGCGCGCTCGCCGGAATTGTCGTCAGCGATTGGACTCACGACGCCACAGACGGCGGAACCCGTCTTGCCGGAAGTCTTGTCTCCGTATCTAAGGCAAGTGAGACAGAAAATCGAACACGTGAAGAGATATCCAAGCAGAGCAAGGGATTTCGACATGGAGGGGACCGTGCACGTGAAGTTCACCATCCTGTCCAATGGGGAAGTGAGGGACGTTGAAGTGGCACGTTCATCGGGATACAAGACGTTGGATAAGGCGGCCATTTCAGCCATCAAGAGGGCAGCTCCTTTTCCATCGTTTCCAAAATCGATGAAGCGAGAGTCTCTGCAAATCGAGCTGCCACTTGTGTTTGAATTACAGGGGTTGGGCTAGTATCCCATCCAGCACAGGTAGGTTTCAGTTCAGTAGGCAACACTTTTCCGAAATCGCAGAGGACGGGAAGACGGGAAGGCGGGAAGACGGGAAGGCGGGAAGAGACGCGTTTTCTCACCTTCTCACCTTCTCACCTTCTCACTTTCATGTCATCCTTGAAGGGATTTGAAAAAAAAGTTCGCTACTGAACGGGTTTCAGTAAAACCAAGACCCTGATGCCTGAAGACTGGAGCCTGATGAGCCGCCCAAACGAACCGCATCTGGTATCAATACTTAAAGCGAAGGAGAGATAAACGCATACATGGAGATCCTGATTCAAGCTCTTTATACGATGACGACTGCCCTGCTCATTCCGGTGGTCGTGGGGCTGCTCGGATTGGTAGCATGGGTGATCATGGAGATTGGAGGATTAATCCATGAGTTTATAGCACGGCTGAGGAGTGCGCGGAACTGGGATTCTTTTCTCAGTGAACTGCAAGCGAAGCAGAATCCTCCCGAACATGCTGCCGTAACGCGATTTTTTGAGATGACTCGCTACCCGGGCTTCCTTGCAATCTTTGCAAGCAGGGGGAAATCTCTGGCGAACAGCCCCATCCATCTCGGCAGATTGGTTACCACCCTGGAGATCGATGCAAGCAGCCGTTTCGCTCGCATGAGCTTCGGCGTGCGGGTAGGGCCGATATTGGGTCTGATGGGCACACTGATACCGATGGGGCCTGCTCTCATCGGCCTTTCCTCCGGCAATATCGACACGTTGGCAAAAAATCTCGTGGTAGCCTTCAGTACGACCGTTCTGGGGCTGTTTGTCGGCGGTGTGTGCTATGCGATCTCCCTGGTCCGGCGTAAATGGTATGCCCAGGATCTTGCAGATATCGAATATCTTTACCAATGTCTTTCTTATCGAGTGCAGGAACACTCTCCCACAAAAGAGGAGGAATCATGATGCGCAAGGATCGGATGATACCTGATCGCCCAAAGGCTCATCGCCGCCTGCTTTCGCCGTCCGATGATGACCCTCTCAGCGGTGTGGCGAACCTGTTTGACGTCGCCATGGTGTTTGCGGTCGCTCTTCTGTTAGCGATAGTGACCTACTATAGCCTGCCGGAACTGCTATCTGCACAGGACGAGGTCACCCTGGTGAAGAATCCGGGCCAGCCGAATATGGAGATCATCAAGAAAAAGGGGCTCAAACTTGAAAAATATCGGATGACGCTGAAGACCCTCGGTGGGGAGGGCACGAGACTGGGCACAGCCTATCGCTTGAAAAGCGGCGAGGTGGTCTATGTGCCGGAAGCCGGTCCAGAGGCACCGGAAGAAATGAGAGAAGAGTAGGCGACAACAGATGTAGATGAAAAAGGAGGATTTTGAAAATAAGAAGGAACTTGGTTTCAACGATAACCCGTTTTGGGCTGACGGTCGCAACCGTCGCTCGTTTCTTGGTTGGCGTAATGGCTGCTCAGGAGACAAAACAACAATTTTTTGGAGGAGAATCAAAATGATCAGCAAGATGTTTTCTACAGTGATTGGATTTGCCTTTGTGCTGACTGCCATAGTTGGTTTGTCAGTTGGCATCGGGATAGCTCAGGAAGAAGGGAGGCAAGAAGCTGCTCAACCGGGAGAAGAAGAGAAGCAGGAAACCGCCCAACCTGAAGCTGAAAAAGAGAAACTCCTCATGGAGAAGATATCAGTCACGGCAACTCGGGTTGAGAAGAACGTGTTCGAGACGCCACAAGCCGTCAATATCGTCAATCAAGAAGATCTTTTCATAAAAAATGCCGCGAACGTTGGCGATGTTTTAAGAGAAGAGGTTGGAATATCCGTCGAAAGACAGGGTTCGACATATACCGGGCATCCTGTGATTCGAGGACAGTCGGGAAATAGAATACTCACCTTAGTTGATGGGAACCGCTTTGATAACATAACGACGTATGGCGGCCCAAATCACCATCGACTCGGCATGATCGATATGAGTCAGGTGGAAAGGATAGAGGTCATTCGTGGCCCGGGATCCACACTTTACGGAAGCAACGCTATCGGAGGCGTTCTCAATATCATTACCAGGGGTATCGATTTCCCCGAAGCAGGATTTAGTTATCGTGCAAAGCTCCTCTCTCAATACAGCACCGTTGATAACGGCTTTAAGGAGAGGTTACAGTTCCAGGGCGCAACACCTGAATTTGGCATGTTAGTTGGAGCCACCTGGCGGAAAACGGATGACATCAAGACGGCAACGCGAACCCTTGATTTTACAGCCCTTGACAGAATCCTGGATTTCGACATCAAGGCAGCATATCGGATTTCTGACAGCCAGAAATTAGAGCTGAATTACCAAAAGCATGATGCAGACGATGTTGAGAGAAAGCAGACCAAAAAGTATAAAAAGGAAGTCTTAAGTAGTATCACAAATTACCTGGCTCCTGAGGTCAACAGAGACTATGTCAGTTTGAAATATGAAGCCCAAAATGTAACGGACTTTTTAGATAGGGTCATAGCAAAAGCCTACTACCACGATAGCAGAGTGGACCGCTGGCAGAACAGGTTCTACTACCGCGAAGATGCCACCACGAAGAGGGAAGTTGATGACAGACAGTTGGTAGAGAATCTTACGACAGGAGTGAGCATTCAGTCCACTTCCCTCATCAAGGGGTGGCAGAGGCTAACCTATGGCGTTGAATTTTACATTGACGATGCTGTTAGAGATCATGAGAATTTTGAGCGACTATATGACGAAAACGGAACAACTATCACAAAGAAGTCCCAGGAGTCAAGGGCAGGCTTTATGGATAGCACTTTTTCGACGGCTTCTCTCTTTGTCCAAAGTGAGGTGGATATCCTTGACGGACTTCTCACGATTACGCCTGGCATAAGATTTGACCGTTTCTCCTTTAACAATGCCCATTTCGATATTAATCAGTCAGACCAAAGGTTTAACGGAGGCGTAAGTGTCATTTACCGGATGACCGATAAGTTGTACTGGGTAGGCGGCATTCAACAGGGTTATGTGCATCCGGGACTGAATCTCGTCAAGGAAGGTCCGCGCACAGGCGCTTATGTGTTGCCAAACCCCGATTTGAAACCGGAAGACGCGCTTCAATATGAAGTTGGTTTTAGAGCGAACTATGGAAAGGTTTCAGGGTTTGTGACCTATTACAACAACGACGTGAAAAACAAGCGCTCTTTGAAGCGAACCGGCGAGGAGTATCAGGGACTTCCTGTGGAGCGTTCGGTAAATATTGGCGAATCCCGGAATCAGGGGATTGAGGTAGGTACAGAATACAATTTCTATAAGAATTTCCTGCTCCGCGCTAATTATGCCTGGCAAACCGACAGGGACCTCATCGAGGATAAGCCGCTGAGGTCTCGCCAGCCCACGGCCAACCTGAGCCTCAGATGGCACAAACGGGGGAAATATTGGACGGAATTTGTCGCTCACGCC
>JAJRTO010000378.1 GCA_024278235.1 Candidatus Poribacteria bacterium | reverse complement strand
GACTTCTGGTCCACGTCGTGTTGATACTGACCCACGCCGATGGACTTGGGGTCAATCTTTACGAGTTCCGCGAGTGGATCGGTGAGCCGTCTTCCGATGGACACCGCCCCTCGCACGGTTATATACTCATCGGGAAATTCTTCGCGCGCCACTTCCGAGGCAGAGTAGACGGAGGCGCCACTTTCGTTCACCATCATGATGCGGACGGATCTGCCGAAGTCGATATTCCTGCAGAACTGAAAGGCTTCGCGCCCACCTGTGCCGTTGCCAACGGCAATCGCTTCGATGGCGTAGCGTTCAACCAACGTCTTCAGCACAGACGCAGATGCCTCTGTCTGATGTTGCGGCTGCAGCGGGAAGACCGTTTCCGTGTGCTGCAACTGCCCCTGTGCATCCAGACACACCACCTTGCAGCCAGTGCGGTAGCCAGGGTCTATTGCAAGTACAGATTTCTGTCCGAGAGGCGGTGTCAGGAGTAATTCCCGAAGATTCGCTGCAAACACCTGGATGGCCGCTTCATCGGCACGTTGCTTGAGTTCATGGCGGATCTCGTTCTCCAGCGAGGGTGCGAGCAATCGCTTGTAGGCGTCTCGGATGGCCAACTGAAACTGCTCCGCCACTGGCGAGCGCGCCTTCAAAAACTGCTGTTCCAGAAGTGAAATCGCTTCGTCTTCAGGTGGCAGGATATGCACGGTGAGCACACCCTCGTTCGCTCCACGCAACACTGCCAGCACGCGATGGGAAGGTGCTTTGTGGGCAGGTTCCTCCCAGTCGTAATAGTCTCGATACTTGATGCCCTCTTGCTCCTTGCCTTTCGCGACCCTGGATCGGATGGTCGCCTTGCGTGCAAACAGACGGCGGAGACGCGCTCGCACATCGGCGTCTTCGTTGATCCACTCGGCGACGATATCGCGTGCACCTTGTAGTGCATCCTCGATGGATTCTATCCCCTCATCCGGATGGAGGTATCGCCGCGCTTCGACAGCCGGGTCGATAGGCTGCTGGATGAAGAGCATCTTTGCGAGTGGTTCCAGACCTCTCTCCTTCGCTACCGTGGCACGCGTGCGACGCTTGGGTCGATAGGGCAGGTAAAGGTCCTCTAACTCGGCCAGAGATTCCACCGTCATGAGCTGTGTTCGCAGATCATCCGTGAGCTTGCCCTGCTCCTCGATCGAGCGTAGGATGGATTCCCGGCGTTTGTCCAACTCCCTCAGTTGCTCCAACCGGTCGCGGATAGCGATAATGGCGGTTTCATCCAGTCCATCCGTGGCTTCTTTGCGGTACCGGGCGATAAAGGGTATCGTTGCACCGTCAGCCAGTAGTTGCGCAGCGGCTTTGACCTGATGTGCCCGGAGTTGCAGTTCTGCGGCGACTTCGGCTACATGCGCATGGTTCATATCACTTTGGCTTCACTTTCTGTTCCTCATAGTATCTCATGCTGCAATGCTGTCATCTTACCACACGAACTGGTGTCAATCAACAGGCATTTCCAGTGGTGTTACGTAACAACTGCTGTAAATCCTGTTGAACAGAGAAAAGGAAACTGATAGAATGATAGAAATGCACAATGAAATGCTGTCGTTTGATCATGCCACATGATGGAAGCCTATGAATCGTGAACTGTCAATCCACCATCAGAAAAGGGAGATCGATGCAGGACAACGCGATGCCCAATATCGTGCTGATTACAACAGACCAACAACGCTATGATACGCTTGGCGTAAATGGCAGCCCCTGGATGAAAACATCACATATCGACGCACTTGCACGGAGGGGAGCGACCTTTCGCCATGCGTATACTCAGAACACGGTTTGTATCCCAAGTCGAGCATGCCTCCAAACAGGTCGTTATACACACCAGCATGGGGTCCAATATATGGAAACGGTCATTGATGATACCCCGGGCCTCCCAGCATGGGAAACGACCTTTATGGAGCGACTGCAATGTGCTGGCTATCACACAGGAGCATTCGGCAAAATCCACATGATGCCTGAGAGAGGCTTCCATGAGATGAAAATCACCGGTGGCAAAGGGGCGCGCTGGACCAAATCAGCCGGGCTTCCCATAGGTCTCGGCCCACTCGGTCGTGACTATGCCGCCTGGTTGGAGGAGCGGCATCCCGGGGGGTACGAAGCGATCTATGAGCAGCGACGGCAGCCCGACTATAGAAAATACAGGACGGCTATCACGAATGTCCTCCCCCTTGAGGAATATATCGACTATTGGATAGCAGAAAACACAGTCGAATTCATTCAGCATGACCATACAGAGCCATTCTTTGTCTGGTGCGGTTTCTGTGGGCCTCATGGTCCGATCGATCCTCCCAGACCTTATGACACGATCTATCCGATAGACGATGTTGTATTGCCTGCGAACTACGAGGTGGACAACGATGGGAATCCCCGGAGCACAACTCCGGAACAGGATCACATTGCTCGCAGGTTTTGCGCTTATTACTGGGGTCTCGTTACACTTATCGATGATATGATAGGTCGGATCGTATCGGCTATTGAGAAGGCCAATCTGCTGGACAACACCCTTATCATCTTGACATCAGACCACGGGGAGATGTTATTTGAGCGTGGTCATCTCGGCAAGGGGAACTTCTATGAGCCGGTCATCCGTATGCCGCTCATCGTGGTCCCCCCCCAGGACATCCCAAATGGCATCGAGATCGAAGGTCTGGTAGAGACATTCGACATTGCACCGACGATTCTGGACTATGCTGGCGCGGAGATACCCGCCAATATGGGTGCCACAAGTCTGCGACGGCTGCTTGAAGGCAGCAATTCGGGCAAGGAGTTCATCCTGTCTGAGTACATGAGCAACGACAGATCCCATCAGGAGATATGTGTTCGCACGGAGCAGTTCAAGTACGTTCTCTCCGTACCCGATCGAGAGGAACGTTTCTTCGATTTGCACAACGATCCGCTTGAACGAAGGGATCTCGGCGATGCTCCAGAGTACCGCAGTGAGATAGCCCATCATCGCCTGCTCATGATCGAACGGCTGTACTGTTGATACAAGTCCTTACAGTCGCAGCGTTTGGCAGTTCGGGCTTGTATCTTGTGTTGGGATCTGCTACAATAGATTTGCGGTATCGCTCAATCGAGAATCGAAAAATCGGCAATCAAAAATCACTTATACGAGGAGAATAAGCCATGGACAAGGTATGTGTTGGCATTGTTGGCGCTGGATTTATCGGACAGACCCATGCATCCGATTATCGAGGATGTGCCGATGCAGAAGTGGTTGCTATCTGCGACGTTGTAGAGGAGCGAGCGAGAGCGTTTGCTAAAGAGCATAACATCCCACAGGTGTTCACCGATTATGAAAAGATGGTCGTATCCGACGACATCGACGCCGTCAGCGTGGCGGTTCCGAATATCTACCACGCGCCTGTGACGATTGCGGGGTTTCAGGCCGGTAAACATGTCCTGTGCGAGAAGCCGCTGACCGTAAGCCCCAAAGACGCCGATGCGATGCTTGCTGCTGCGGAGGAATCTGGTAAAGTATTCGGTATGGCATTACCATTTCGGCACTATGGGAACTCCCAGTTGCTTAAGGCAGTGATCGAGGAGGGGACACTTGGTGAGATCTACTATGCGAAGGCATCGATGCTCCGCATGATCTCTATCCCCAAGGGCTGGTTCCATATGAAGAAATACGCTGCCGGAGGGCCACTCTTTGATCTGGCTCCCCACATCCTGGATGCCACCTGGTGGTATATGGGGTGTCCCAAACCGGTGTCGGCTTCCGGTGCAACTTTCGCCAAGTTTGGCCCCGAAGGCAAAGGCATGGGAAGCTGGGGGATCGGCTGGCCAGAAGACGCGCCTGCAACTTCGGATGTAGAGGATCTGGCTTGCGGTCTGATCCGTTTCGAGGATGGCCAGGTCATCTATCTGGATGTGAGCTGGGTGATCCAGTCCATAGACGGTACGGCGGATTCCACTGTCTACGGCACAAAGGCAGGAGCAACCTTCGCCGCTGTTCCAAACACGGTCGAGGTCTATACGGATCAAGGCCCTGTGGATATTCCGGAAGCGGGTCCCAATGAAAACCCGTATGCGCGTTTCATCGAAGCTATCGTTGGGAAGAAATCGCTACTCGGACCCGGCAAAGATGGCGTTGTTATTATCAAGATCCTCGATGCGATTTACCGCTCCGCTGAAAGTGGTAAGGAAGAACCGATCACACTGTAGATATCCGTTGCCTGACTCGAAAGCCGTTGTTTGGCTTACGGTACAACACATCTTTGTCCGAAGGTGATAGACAATTATGGCTTCAAAGACGTTGTTTGAGAAAATCTGGGAGAGTCATCTCGTAAAGCGGGGAAGCGGGCAGCCTGATATTATCTACATCGACCGGCATCTCGTGCATGAGGTCACAAGCCCTCAGGCGTTCGAGGGGTTGCGTCTGGCAGGCCGACAGGTGAGACGGCCGGAACTTACATTTGCGACCATGGATCACAATATTCCGACGCTCAACCGCGATCAGATCGATGATGAGATTGCTGCCAAACAGATCGAAGTGCTGCGGAAGAACTGCGAGGATTTCGGGATCACTCTCTTTGATCTGGACAACCCCTATCAAGGCGTTGTGCATATCATCGGCCCTGAATTGGGACTTACTCTCCCGGGCTTGACCATTGTCTGTGGTGATAGTCACACGGCCACGCACGGTGCTTTTGGAGCGCTTGCGTTTGGTATCGGCACCAGTGAAGTGGAACATGTGCTGACAACTCAGACACTCCGGCAGTACTGTCCCCAGTCGATGTCGATTGAGGTTACCGGCACTCCGGCAAAAGGCGTGGCCGCCAAAGATGTGATCCTGGCTATTATTGGAAAGATCGGGACTTCGGGTGGCACCGGGCACGTCATAGAATACCGTGGGGATGGCATCACACGTCTCTCCATGGAAGAACGCATGACCGTCTGCAATATGTCGATTGAGGGTGGTGCGCGTGCCGGTCTGGTGGCCCCTGACGAGAAAACCTTCCGGTATCTCCAGGGTCGGCCCTATGCGCCCAAAGAAAAAAACTG
>JAJRTO010000377.1 GCA_024278235.1 Candidatus Poribacteria bacterium | reverse complement strand
TGGGGCCATCGCCTTTCAGCAGAACGAATGGAACGATGCGATTCGCTATTATCGTGAGTATGCGAAGCTCAACCCTGAATCGACGAAAGTACACCAGATATTGGGAACCATGGCCCTTCAGCGACAGGATTTCGATACAGCAAGAGTGGAATTCGAGCAGATTGTCACCAGAGGCATCCAAGCAGCCTATCCTCTCTATGGGCTTGGCTCCTCCCATCTTGGACTCCGGCGATGGGAGGAAGCCGAACAATATTTGCAGCAGGCCATCGACATACAGCCTGATTTCGCACCCGCTTATTACCAACTCGGACGGGTCTACTGGGAGCAGGGAGACACCGAAAACGCCCTGGAACTCGTTGGGAAGGCGCTTGAATTACAACCCGATGATCCGAAGTATCTGAAACTTCAGAGAATCATCCAGAAAGCCCTTTCTTCTGAATGACAGATTGGCGGGTCTATCGGTATGGAGCTTGGATTTGCCAATCCAAAGCTGAATGTGAAAAAGTCAGAATTGTGAACGACGGATGCTGAATTGTGCCAAAACTGAACTCATGTATCGTGTGTTGTACACCGCGCTCATTTTTGCTTCCTATCTCTACCCGGTTGCCGCCGATCAGACTGTTGTGTTCACCGATGTGACCGAACGAGCCGGGATCACTTTCAAGCATACAGATGGACGCAGTGGAGAATTCTACTATGTTGAAATTGTGGGTTCAGGAGCGGCATTTTTCGATTACGACAATGATTCCGATCTGGACATCTACTTCGTGAATGGCGCTGACCTGCCGGGCCACCATTCGGATCAAAGGCCGGCAAACGCGCTTTATCGAAATAATGGGAATGGGACATTCACAGATGTAACCGCATCTGCTGGTGTCGGCGATACCGGGTATGGTACTGGCTGTTGTGTGGGGGATATAGACAATGACGGTTATCTCGATCTGTATGTCACGAACTACGGCAAGAATGTCCTCTACCGCAATCATGGTGATGGGACTTTTTCTGATGTAACAGCGGATGCCCATGTTGGCGACGAACGCTGGGGAGCCAGTTGCGCTTTTGCTGATTACGATAGGGATGGCCATCTGGATCTCTATGTGACCAACTACGTCCAATTTCAGCTTGACCGCAATGTGCCCTACTTCTTCAACGGTATTCGGGCTTATGCTGAGCCACAGGCTTTCGCAGGGGAGCCTGATGTGCTCTACAGGAACAACGGCAATGCGACCTTCACGGATGTCACTCAAACAGCGGGTGTCCTGAATCTTCGTGGCAGAGGATTGGGGGTCGTATGGGCCGATTATGACAATGACGGTTATCCCGACATCTACGTGGCAAACGATACCAATGAGAATTGCCTTTTTCGCAACAATCGGGATGGAACTTTTTCCGATGTGGCATTCTATGCGGGGGTTGGTTTGAGTGAAAACGGTGAGATGGAAAATGGTATGGGCGTCGACTTTGAGGATTATGACAACGATGGCCTGCTCGATATTATCGTGACAAACTTCGAGGGACAGCCGGCAACTCTTTACCATAACGATGGCAACGGCTTCTTCACAGACGTCTCTTACGTTTCCGGCACCGGTGAGAAAACTCTATCCTCTTTGGGCTGGGGGGTGCATTTCTTCGATTATGACAACGATGGATACAAGGATATCTTCATCGCCAATGGACATGTCTATGACAATGTAGAACTGTTTCAACCCGGAGTGACCTATGCACAGGTCAACCACCTATTCAGGAATCGGGGAGATGGTTCCTTTCAGGAGGTCACCATCGACGCCGGCCTATCGCAGAAGGAGCCAAGTCGGGGAGCCGCCTTCGGGGACTATGATAATGATGGTGACATCGATATTCTTGTTACCAACAGCAATGGAAAACCACAACTGTTCCGAAACGATGGAGGGAATCGCAATCACTGGATCAAGGTACGTGCTATGGGTACTGTGAGTAATCGAGCCGCCATTGGCGCCCGGGTTGAAGTGATGACGGAAGCCCTCTCCCAGGTATCCGAAGTAAAAAGCGGCTCTGGTTATCTGTGTCAGAACGATCTGATCGTTCATTTTGGATTGGGTTCCTCGACAGTCGTGGAGAAGCTCGTTGTTACCTTCCCGGCGGGAACTGTTTACGAAATGGAGCAGGTTCCCGCCGATCAACTCATCGAGATCAAAGAACCGAAGGCGAGACAGGAGTAGCCCCATTTACAGAACCGTTCAGGAAATTGCCCGGCGAGGTTTCCCACTGCATGCATTGACATCTCATGGACTGTCGAGTATAATCCCACTGTAGGTTCTGCAGCAATGTCCTTTGTATCCTAAGACTGTGAAAGGGGAGAATATGAATAAGCGTTACGCAGTAATGGCAGTCGTATTGATCACAGTTGTTGGTCTTGTTTCTCCAGCATTGGGTAACAAGGTGGAACCCGGTATCATCCCGGGTGGCGAATTTGGATTGGTCTACCAATGCGGGTTCTCGGATGCAAACAGTGTTGTACTAGATGGTCTCTTGACGGATCTCGCGTGGCGATTTGCGCCCTGGCATTTTGTCGATCATAAGACAGGTACAGGCCCCGCGCCCAATGATGATGATGCGTCGATTGCCTTCGCAGCAGCAGCGGATGCGGAGTGGCTCTACGTGGCCATCAAAGTCACGGACGATAAGATCCAATCGGGCGAAGACCTCGGTAACGATGTTTGGAAGGATGATTCAGTAGAGATATACATTGATCCCAATAACGGTAAAACGCAAGAGTATGAAAAAAAAGACGGTGATTGGGATGCTCAGATCACGATTGGCGCCGACAACATCGGCGGGAACATCGAGGCTCCGCTTCTGGGAGGCACCGGGGATGGTGCCGGAACAGGGACGCAGGCTGCTGTCGTTGAAACAAAAATTGGTTGGGACGTGGAAGCGGCTGTGCCGCTCAAATCACCAGGCAAGTGGGACATCAAGCCGGCGGATGGTATGCGGATTGGGTTCAACATTCACTTTAACGATGATGACGACGGTGGTGAGCGGGATCATAAACTGATCTGGAGCGCCAATGATCTGGATGATCGATCCTGGCAAAATCCTTCCCGGTTCGCGGAACTGGAGTTTGTGGATGCTTTTCTCTCCGTTGGGCCTGTAGGCAAACTTGCCACCATATGGGGAAAACTTAAGAAATAAACATGATAGGACAACGAACCATAAAAGCCGTCATCATACTCACGCTCTTGCTATCGATATGTGGCCCTGTCAGTGCCGGCGTTTTCTTCGATGATTTTGAGGATGGGGTCGC
>JAJRTO010000376.1 GCA_024278235.1 Candidatus Poribacteria bacterium | reverse complement strand
TTATGCCCTGATCGTCTTTATGGCACTTGTGAGCTATGGAGCTGTCTATATCCTGTTCGGCGTTCAATTCAAACGCCCCGTGCTCTATGGTCTGCTCTTCTTCGGTTGGGAAAAGATTGTCCTTGCCCTGTCGGGTGTTCTACGTAAATTCTCAGTGATCCATTATCTGCTATCTGCTTTTCCGGGCGATTATCTGTCTCGTGATCTACGAGCCATGCGCGCAGAAAACGTCTCTGACCTGACAGCCTGGATCGTGTTGTCTACCGCCACCGTTCTCTTTCTATGTGTTGCTGTGCTTGTGTTCTCCTCGCGGGAATATCGGTTTACAAAATAGCCGTCGGTGCGAACTTTTTCAGAGTGGTTGCTTATGGATTGGTCGAGTTTCGGATACTCTTTTGTGTTTGGCCTTTCAGGGGCCATGATGCCCGGTCCTCTCCTCGCAGTGACCATCACAGAGACCTTGAAGCGAGGATTCTGGGCGGTCGTATGGATTGTGTGCGGTCACAGTGTGTTGGAACTGGGAGCTGTCGTGTTGTTGATGCAGACCGGCGAATTGGCTGCAAAGGAGATCGTCGCCGGACTGGTGGGCGTGATTGGCGGCGCAGTGCTCCTCTGGATGACCTTCGGGATGCTCAAGCAAGCACAGGCGACCGGACATGTGTGGAAAGCCGTTGCCTGTATGGCGATTTTCTTTCACATCCTGATGTTAAGCATCAGCATGGACACACATGGACTGCTCATCACGCATAACTTCTGGGCATTGATCGGGAGCATCGGTATCTTCGCGTGTGGAGCTTGGCTCTGGTTTGCATTCCAGTTCGCGTCGAAGCAGGAAGAAGCGGAGCAAGATGAATATGCCCTTGCGAACTCCAATACCCGAATGCAGAAACTGGGCCCCTTCGGGTTGGGCATTGTGATCAGCCTGGCGAATCCTTACTGGACGTTCTGGTGGCTCACGATTGGTGCCAAACTGGTACTCGATGCGCTCACCAGAGACACGGCAGCGGTTGGCACAGTATATGTCGGACACATTGCATCGGATTTTGCATGGTATGGCCTTGTTGGGGCCGCCGTTGTTTTAGGACGTTCCATCCTTTCTTCTCACCTTTATCGCTGGATGCTCGCTGTATGTGCCGCGATTCTACTTCGATGCGGCCCTTATTTCATCTATACCGGCATCCGATTCCTGACATAACATCCTAATCCGGATAGGCCAGAGTCAAAAGATCTGGCACAGAGCAAAGAAGATCGTGCTGAGTGCAAAAAGATCTGAAGTGTGTGTGTAAGCTTTCCGACAATGAAGGTATATTGTACTTCATGATTCATGGATTGCCGACAAACCCAAAATCAGTAGTTCACAACTCTAGTTCTATGATGCTCAGCTTGGATTGCCAAATCCAAACCCTAAGCCGACGAGTTTGGCGATCCACAGGGAGCCATTGGGAAAATGTGAAGTACTGAAAGTTGCAGATAAAACTTCCCGTGGTACAGAATACGCAATCCGAATGGAAGATACTATCATGAATCCTACAAATATGACTCAGGCCCTTCACGAAGCTCCCAAGTTGATCGATATCCTGCGTCGACAGACACTCGCGCTCGAATCCAGTCGTATTTTGATTTCTGAGATGAATCCGAATGCGATGTTGAGACAGTTGATGTTCGAAGTGACCAAGGTGGTGGATGCGGAGAGAAGTTCCCTCTTCCTTGTGGATGAGGAGCGTCAGGAACTGATCACGCAGGTAGCAGCAGGTGTCGATGCACCGATCCGGATAAGCATGCAACACGGCATTGCAGGATATGTTGCCCGTACAGGTGAGATCCTAAATATTCCCGATGCATACGCGGATGAACGCTTCAATCCTGAGGTGGACAAAAAAACGGGCTTCCGAACACGCAATATCTTGTGCGTTCCCATGTGCGCTGCATCCGGTGAGATTGTTGGCGTCCTGGAAGCGCTCAATAAAATTGGTGGCGATGCTTTTGATCGCTATGATGAGCACCTCTTGCTTGCACTGGCATCTCAGTCGGCGGTGATCTATGAGCGTGCGGCCTTCTATCAGAAACTGGAAGAAGGACACCGTCAACTCATTGAAGCGGTCGTGGGATGCCTCGATATGCGCGACGTAGAGACAGAAAAACACACGATCCGAGACGTGAAATACACTCTCCGATTGGCTGAAGAGTTTGATTTTGACGAGGAAACATTACGTGTCATTGAATGGGGAGCAATGCTCCACGATATTGGCAAGATTGGCATCCCCGATGAGATCCTGCGGAAACCCGGTAAGTTGACGGATGAGGAGTGGATGATCATGCGAGCACATCCTGAGTTAGGATATCAGTTGGTGAATCAGATGGATTTCCTGCGGGAAGCGGCTCTCATCGTACGCTATCATCAAGAGAAATATGATGGCACTGGCTATCCGATGGGACTTGCCGGAGAGCAGATTCCTATCGGAGCGCGCATTTTTACGCTCGCAGATGCGTATGATGCCATGACATCCGATAGACCATACCGAAAGGGAATGAGTGATGAGCAGGCGCGCACTGAGATTCAGCGCTGTAGTGGCACTCATTTTGACCCGCAGGTCGTAGAGGCTTTCCTACGCATTCCTAAGCAAGAATGGTTAGATATTCATTCCCAGGCGGAGAACCACTGAACTCAGGACATCTCGAACAAACGCAATCGGAATTGCCAAATCCTGATTTTCCGCTGAATTTGGCGATCCGGCAGGGGCATTCGTGTTCTGCTGACACTACATCCACATGGTCCGCACGTGTACTTCGGATATAAAAGTCCGTGGATGTTGCGTGACCAGCAAAAGTGCGACCTCTGCGATGTCCTCTGGCTGCATGAGTTGCTCTTGCACATCGGACGGATGATTACTCGCGCGGAGAACACTGGCCACGGGGCCCGGGCAGATCACGTGTACCCTGACATTGTATTCCCTGGCCTCCCGGGCGAGACATTCAGTAAACCCCATCACGCCGAACTTGGATGTGCTATAGGCTCCGTAGCCCCGGCTTCCACCCTTCCCCGCCATCGATGAGATATTGATGATGCTCCCACTACGTTTTTCCATAAGCGTCGGCAGTACAGCCTGAGAACAGAGGAAGACGCCTTTGAGGTTGACTGCCATCGTACGATCCCAATCCTCTTCCAGGATGTCTACCACCGGATTGTGTTTGGCGATACCTGCATTGTTGACGAGAATATCCATTGTTCCAAACGTGTCGAGTACCTGACGAATTGCAGCCTGTACCTCTGCTTTTTGACTCACATCGGCGGATAACGGCAATGCCTTCGCGCCGATTTTCCCGGCCTCCTCTGCAACAGCCTGACATTCTGCAAAGGAACCCTGGCGTGAGATAGGAACGACGTGGGCTCCTTCCCCGGCAAACGCCAGGGCGATGGCCTTGCCGATGCCCCGACCTCCACCTGTGATGAGTGCGACTTTGCCCTCAAGCTTCATAAAATATCCCCAATCTACTTCTCTTCGCTACAATGTCTAAGCGATATTACGACAAACCTGTTTGCCTTCAAGCGCATCCAATTTTATCAGTATTGCCGGGCCTTGTCAATGACAATGAACGGCCAGTGATGTGTTGACATGAGATACAGAAAACGCATAAAATGGAATCAAGTGAAACGCTCAACCAGACGGAGCTGTGGATATGCCAATCGTTGCTGCTGATGACTGAGAACTGAGAACCATACAACATGAAGGAGATAGAATCATGGCAAAATATCGAGTTGGTTTGATCGGCTGTGGAGGAAGACAAAATGCCCATGTAGCGGCCTTCCGTGCGGTTGAGAATTGCGAGATTGTGGCCGTGGCAGATCTCGTTGAGGAGTTGCGTGACCCATTTGCACAAAGACACCATATCCCCGCTGCATATCCATCTGTCAAAGAGATGATCGAAGATGCAGGCGTCGATATCGTTACGGTTGTGACCCGCGCCATATGGATGCGTGAACCAGTGTTGGATGCGATCGGTGCGGGTGTTAAAGGCGTGCTCGTGGAAAAGCCTTTCAGCGTCAATATCGAGGACTCACGGGCGATGCTGGACGCTGCCGAAGAAGCAGGCTGTGCCCTCCTGGTGAACCACCAGTACCGATTCTTCGACCTGGCAGATCAGATGCGCAAGATTGTGTTGAGTGGTGATCTTGGTGAGGTGGAGTATTTCCGATCCATCAGTGCGATCAAACTGCATGGGCAGGGAACTCACATGATCGATTTCGTACGTTACCTTTACGATGATCGCCCGTTCTCCTGGGCGCTCGGCAACTTTGCCGGTAAGGAAACGTTTGATGCCAAGCAGATCGGCCCGGATTATGATATTGGGGTACTCACATTTGACAACGGAGTTCCTCTATATGTCGAGGCTGGCCGAGGTTCTATGAGAGCCCCCTATCCCGAAAACGGCCTGAATCTGTATGCCGATGTTGTCTGCAGCAAAGGGCGTATCTGGTTTGGATTGTCCCACGGTCTGCGTATCTGGTGGGCTGGTGGAAGGTACGAAGAAGTGCCTGGCTCCTGGCCGGAGATGAGCGAACCGGCTCAGGTCCGCCTTGTTCAAAGTCTGATCCATACTATCGAAACCGGTGAATTCAGCCGATGCGATGCCCGGAAAGCCTATCGAACACAGGAGGCACTATGTGCTCTCCTTGAATCGGCTCTGATGCATGAAAAGATCACGTTCCCTGTGAACGTCGAGCCCGGCTTGATGGAACGCATTCGAAGATGCCTGGGAGCATGAGCTAAGACGATGACTTTGAAGTTCACTTTTCTGTTGAACCGGATCACGGTTTGATCTATAATGACTCAATTTTGAGAATCAAGCAGATGGATCTTATCCAGCAGGTTTTCGCTCAATAACTCCCCCGGAGCGAAAGGAGCTTACCATGTTCACTTCCCTATCATCAACTGTTCAGATCATCATCGTGGTTGCTGCGTGGCTACTTGCGGGCATTCTGGTTGCCGCATGGGTCCATCGAGATGCCCAGCGGCGCAAAATGAAAGTGACCCTGTGGGCGACACTGGGGTTCTTCTTGCATATTCTGGGTCTGATCGCCTATTTGATAGCGCGTCCCGGTAAACAGAAACTCGTATGTCCACAGTGTGGCAGGGAAATGCTATCTTCCTGGGATAGCTGCCCCTTCTGTGGCCCGCAAACCTCCGATGCGGACGGCGTGGAGATTGAACCTCTGACTGTGGAAACACGACAAGAGGAAGGCAAAGAAATACTTGCAGATACCGTTTCTGTGAGTGCAGAACCTGATACTGGAGGAAAAACAGTCAAACTACAGACCAGCGAACCTGTTCTGGCCTGGTTGATTGTAAAGGAAGGCAAACGGATTGGCAAAGAATTTCGCTTACAGCCTGATGTCACCAGCATTGGCAGCGATGTATCTAGCGATATTGTGATTGATGACGAGGCCATCTCCCGCCAACATGGAAAGGTGAGGATTGAAGAGGAGCGATTCATGCTGTACGACTTGGTCAGTACCAATGGCACATTTGTCAATGGTGAGCAAGTGGCACAGCATGAACTCCAGGATGGGGACGAGGTGCGTCTAGGCTCGACGCTGCTCGTTTTCAAAAAGATCTAGGTCCGAATGAATGTTGCCCTTTCAAATAGGTAAGGTTACGGACACCGGCAAACAGCGTTCGGTGAACGAGGATGCCCTTTGTGCGTTGGATCTGTCAGACTACGCGCCGAGCGGGGAAATTGATGGTTTATTCGCTGTTGCAGATGGTATGGGAGGACATGCACATGGTGAGCAGGCAAGCAACTATGTGATCCGGGAATTGAGCCGTCTATTTGGCACCGGAGAATATCAGAACTGGATCAAAACACGCCATATCGATGAGCAGAACCTTCCGTTAGTGTTTAAGGAAGCCGTTGCAGAAATCAACCAACGCGTTTATGAGGCTGCAATCCGGCAGAATACTCAACGTAGGATGGGTACAACCGTTACCGCTGCTCTTTTGAGCCAGGATCAACTGTTCATCAGCCATGTAGGGGATAGTCGGGCCTATCTGATCCACGATGATGTCATTTCGCAGATAACCCGGGACCATTCCTGGGTCAATGAACTGGTCGAGCAGGGGGTACTCACCTCAGAACAAGCTCAGCATCATCAAGCGAAGAATATTGTGACGCGATCTATCGGGCCGGATCCTTCGGTACAGATCGATACGCATATGCTCCAGGTGTCTCCGGGGGATATTTTGTTCCTATGTACCGACGGGCTTTCCAATTCGATACAAATGCACGAGATCCAGATGACGTTGCAGGCACATCCCCCTCAGAAGGCTTGCAAACGGCTTGTTCATCTGGCGAATCGGCGCGATGGAAGCGATAATGCCAGTTGTCTTGCGGTAAGATTTACTGAGAAT
The DNA here is from genome assembly GCA_024278235.1 of Candidatus Poribacteria bacterium. Taxonomy (GTDB): domain Bacteria; phylum Poribacteria; class WGA-4E; order JAJRTO01; family JAJRTO01; genus JAJRTO01. The sequence goes on along the minus strand of JAJRTO010000376.1, from coordinate 5,301 downwards.
GTGCCAGCCTCGTCCCGACAAAAACGGAAGCGAGTTTGGATTCTGCTGGGGATCCTGTTGGCTATCCTCGGCGCCGTAGGCATATATTTCTGGATGTTATAGGCATCATCACATTTATACCAATGACTCTCATGAAATCCATCAGGACTCTCATAATACTTTGCTTCTACCTCGGCTGGATGAATGCAGCCTCGGCATTGGATCTAGTGATTGACAGCGTCGATGCTACGCCGTTTCCTGAGGTGGAACTCCAATTACAGGCATGGGATGATCGAGGCAGACCGATTCAGGATACGCTTGCGTCGCTTGAAATATATGAAAATGGACAGCCTATATCAGAGGTTAATGTGGATTTAAGGCAACAACAGGTATCCACGGGAATTGCCATTATGATAGACACAAGCGGCAGTATGAGAGGCGATCCATTGCATCAGGCTATCGAAATTGTAAGGACATGCTTTTCCTTAAAATCACCGAGAGTCTCTTTCTCTCTGATCCGCTTTGATGATCGGTCGGAAGTTGTCCATCCACTCACAGCCGATGTCAGCAATATCAAGCAGGCTCTCGCAACTCTCCAAGTAAGAGGTCGGTATACTGTTCTCAAGGATGCACTTTTTGATGGAATTCGCATAGCACTTGAATGGCCTGTGGAAGCAAGAAAGATCCTTCTCCTCTCCGATGGACGAGACGAACGGAGCCAACTTGTGATGGATGATGCGATCTCACTCGCTAACAGGCATCACATTCAGGTGCATGCAATTCACATAGGTCCAACGGCCGGGGGGCTGGAGAGAATTAGCAAACTGACCGGAGGAACATCGTTGCATGTCTCACAAGTAAATGCTGAGACGCTTGCAGAACTCATTGCGCCGGAAACACAATTTATGCTGCACATTCGATATACTTCTCCGGATGAGAAGACTGAATCCCGGATGGTCACAGTGAAATTGAACTATGGAGGCCAACATGCTGAGGCGGGAACTTACTATCGAAGGCCCGTTCGCCCTCAAACATCCCTGCTGCGCTATTGGCCTTTCGCCATAGCGTTGGCGATAGTTGCCATCCTGGGAGGGCTATATGGCGTGCATCGCCGACGTTCCCATCAATGTCCCCAATGTGGCCGAAAGATGCTTCGCAATTGGTCCGAGTGTCCATTCTGTGGTGAGATCAATCTTTCAGAAGATATTCTCGAAACTTATGAAGCACGGCCCCCGGCGACTCCTCTGGCGAAGCTGGAAATTCCTACTGATGCAGAGGAAACCAAAGTACTACTGATTGGTGAAAGAGCTACGCTTGGCAGGTCGCCTGCCAATTGTGTGATTATTCGGGATCCCTCGGTTTCAAAGCAGCATGCTCAAATCATCAAGAGCAATGGCTTATTCCGAATCTACGATCTTGGCTCTACAAACGGGGTGTTCGTGAATGGAGAACGGACCTCCGAATGTCCCTTATATGATGAGGATCAGATTCAGCTAGGGAACGTGAAGCTGATATTTCGCACATGCCTCAAGAACTCATAGGTCAACAACTGGATCGCTATCGCATTGATCGCTACATTGCGAGCGGTGGGATGGCGGATGTATACCAGGCACAAGACACAGAGACAGATAAAACAGTTGCGCTCAAAATCCTTCCGCCGGAGTATGCGCGCAATCAGGAGATGGTAGAGCGGTTTCACCGTGAAGCTCGGTCGGCAGGTGCTTTGCGGCATCCCAATATCGTACGGATCTATGGCGAAGGCATTGCCGACAACCTTCACTACATTGCGATGGAGTATGTGGCGGGAAAGACTCTCAAGGACAGACTCACAGAGCATGGATCCTTGCTCCCTCAACGGGTACTCAATATCACGACTCAGATTTGCCATGCTCTGAACTATGCTCATGCACGTGGGGTTGTGCATCGGGATATCAAGCCAGCGAATATCATGGTGGATCAGGAAGATAATGTGATCATCACTGATTTCGGTATTGCGAAGGCGGCTGATTCGACACAACTTACCAGTACTGGCACGGCGATGGGAACGCCGGAGTATATGTCTCCGGAACAGATCCAGGGGGATACCGATTTTCGCACAGATATTTACTCACTTGGGATCGTGATGTACGAAATGCTCACAGGAAGAGTTCCTTTCCGGGCAGATACCCCCATCGCTGTTGCGTATAAGCATACCCATGAACGCCCTATACCACCCCGCCAGATCGCCCCCCACACGCCTCGTGAACTTGAGTCTATTATCATGAAGGCACTCGAAAAGGATCCTGACAATCGGTATCCCGATATCCAGGCGATGTACAATGATCTGCCAAAGGAAGTGCGGATGACTGTGCCGCCCCAGAGAATATCAGTAGAATCGATGCCTGGATATGAAAAAGATCGGGAGACAACAGAACCGATCCGCAGCCCGATCAAGCTCATTGCTGTTCTGCTGCTGATAACCCTGGCTGGATTGAGTTTGGTGGCCTACTTCACGTTATTAACCGGGTATCTTACCGTCGAAAGCTCCCCTGTCGGCGCAACCGTCTGGATAAATGGCAAGATGGCCGGCGAAACCCCTCTATCAAAACGCGTTCTTGCCGGGGCCCATCATATCAAAATCGGCAAAGGTGGATATGGCTTCTTCGAGCAGGCGGATGTCGAGGTTCAGCGCCGCAATACTGCACGGGTATTCGGGAAATTGCCGGCCTTGATCCGTTCCTCTCCAAGTGGTGCAGAGGTCTACATCAACGGGGAACTCAAGGGAAAAACGCCCTTATCCTACGATTTCGCCAGTGGTCAATACACATTGCGCCTCAAAAGAGTTGGTTATGAGGATCGTACCAAGAGTTTGATTGCCAGCGATCAGGCGATGAGACCTCTGCCTATACTTGAGATGGCGAAAATCCCCGAACGTTATTCGGTAAAGATTCTGTCCACCCCCGGCAAGGCCCAGATCGTGCTGAACGGGAAAAAGTCCGGGTTCACACCGAAGACTATTGAGTTGCCCACAGGCCGGTATCATGTCTATCTAATGCGACGCGGCTATCAATCTAGCCAGGGTTTCATTAAGGTCCCCGAGAATCTAGAGTATCAGGGCACATTGAAGCAACTTCAGGCGTATGGGAAACTCGCTGTGAATGCACTTCCTTTCGGTTCGGTTTATCTTGATGGAGAACTGAAAGGTGAAACACCTCTGATGCTTGATCGCGTTTTGACAGGTATGCATCGATTGCGAATCACACGTTCCGGATTTCGGGAGATTGTACGTGAAGTGGCCATTGAGCCGGATGCGACCACCCGGGTTGGCATTCAGGCAGAAGAATGGGTAGCCGCGGATGAATAAGATGGTGATCTGGTTGATAGTCTGTGGGATCCTCGGCATGGGAATGTCTGGATGGGCCCAGTCCCTCATGACGACGAAGGAATATCTGGAACAGGGGGTTCAGCGCTATCAGACGGGGGATTTTGATCGAGCCATTCAACTCCTGGGAATTGCAATAGCACGAGGCTTTGAACAAAAAACAGATCTCCTCAGAGCACACCTGTACCTTGCTCTCTCCTATATCGCCTATCAGAGATCCAAAGAAGCGGAAACGGTGTTCAAACGTGCGATACAGATCGATCCCACTTTCCGGTTGGATCCTGCGAAGTATCCTGCCAAGGCCGTTGCCCTGGTGAACAAGGTCCGTGGACAGTTGGTCTCCGAATTGACGATTCAGACGACTCCCCCGGACGTGGAAGTGTGGTTTGATGAGGAACGTGTCGGTAGGAGCGATGTGGCGAGTGGTCGATTTGTTCTGCGAGACATCCTGACAGGGAAGTACTCAGTGCGTCTGCTCAAGCGATATTTTCAGGAGGAGATCCTCTCTGTCGAAGTGGAACCCGGTGAAAGGAATCGTCTCGAAGTGATCCTGCAACGACGCCTCGTGACACTTCGGGTAAACACACAGCCAGCAGGGGGGCAGATCGCCGTGGACGGGGAAGCGGTGGGGCGTGCACCGGTTGAAATAGAACGTCCACTTGGAGAAGCCTTCCAGATGCAGGTATCCCTGAAATACTATCGAGCACAGCGGATCCCGGTGCGCCTCGAAGAAAACGGCATCATGCTGGGGGATCGGGAGATCCCAATTGTCGGCTCAATGGTTCCTGTTTCCATCGCACTTGAGCGAGTGCCCCCCGGCACGATTGAGGTCACCTCGAACCCGTCCGAAGCCAGGGTGTTCCTCGATGAGATCTTGAAAGGCCAGACGCCAATTCGTCTGGAAAGTGTCCTCGCCGGACCTCACCTCCTTCGGTTGCAACTGGACGGTTTTGATGAGGTTGAGCAGGAGATCGAGGTGATGAGTGATGAAGAGGTCCGTCTTGAGTGGACACTCGGGACACAGCTTCACATCACGGCCTATCCAGAGAGCACATCGATATTCTTGAACGGCGAACTGATTGGCAACACCCCGCTCACGACGCCCCCTTTGCCGAACGGCCAGTATGTCGTCCAACTGGTATCACCGGGGTTTCTGCCCGTGGCCGGGAGAATCGATCTTTCCGGTAGAAAGTCGCTTGACATGCCCTTTCGTCTTCTACCGAAGGCAGGAACCGTTTGGGTCCATTCGGAACCTTCCGGAGCACTGGTGAGACTCGATGACGAACTTCAAGGGAAGACCCCTCTACTCATTCATCGCGTCCCGTCAGGGGCACATACCCTCGAATTGAGCAAAGTCGGCTACATCACGCGAAAGTTGCAGATATCGGTGGAATCGAAGGAGATCCTGTGGAAAACCGTGTCGCTCAAACCGTTTATCGAGTCATCTCGCTGATACTTGCTGTTGGTTTTCCGTTCATCCTGGTTGCCTGCGGTGGATCTGCCCGGCAGTACGAGATCTTCTGGGTCAGCGACGAGAACGCCTTGTTCCGGGTCGACACTCAAATCCACCTGGGAGATCAGGTTCAAGTATCGCGCAATACCCTCCTGGTGCATCCCGCGACTCAACAGCCGCTCGGAAATCTCCGCGAAGAAATAGGGATAGCAACGGTTCAATCCGTCCAGTCAGGAGTGGCGGTGTTGAAAACAGCGGATCTGGCCCTCCAGATCGGAGATCAGCTTTTTGTACGGAAGCGCGCGGAGCGGGATCAAGAAGCTCCCACACAGAGGATAGGTCGCCTGAGTTACGTGGATCGAGAAACAGGTGAGGCGATGCTCGAACTCTCCGAAGGCATTTCGGTGCGGCCAGACGATACGCTGTTCATTGCTGCTCCTGAGGACCTGATTCTGATGGCGGAAGTACGGATTCCAGCAGCAGTCCAGATGCACAAGATAGCAGAACT
>JAJRTO010000375.1 GCA_024278235.1 Candidatus Poribacteria bacterium | reverse complement strand
TACCCCCACGGAACCCTGATAGGCTTTATATCATAGGATGTCACAGTATTTTGGTTGAATAGGAGTCATGCCGTGTTTGAGAGCTTGACCGAGAGATTGCAGCAAACTTTCAAGAAACTACGTGGTCAGGGCGTGCTCACGGAGAAAAACGTGAGTGATGCCCTGCGAGAAGTGCGTCGAACCTTGATGGAAGCTGATGTCAACGTCATCGTGGTAAAGCAGTTCATCGATAATGTGAAGACACGTGCACTCGGACAGGAAGTTCTCGGAAGTCTCACACCAGAGCTGCAAATGGTGCGTATTATCCGCGAGGAGTTAACCGCACTCATGGGGGAGGAGACGGTTCCCCTGCAAATAGCTCCGTCAGGCCCTACCAGTGTCATGTTAGTCGGACTGCAAGGATCGGGCAAGACAACGGCTGCGGGGAAACTGGCACGCCTGTATCAGAAGCAGGGCAGGAATCCGATGCTGGTTGCAGCGGATGTCTATCGGCCTGCCGCCATTGAACAACTCCGTATCCTCGGTGAACAATTGGAAATTCCCGTGTTCTCGATGGGAGATCAGGTTTCTCCTGTGGATATCGCCCGCGCTGCTATGAAACAAGCCTTGAAGCAGGGTCATGATTTTGTGGTCATCGACACCGCCGGGCGCCTTCAGATCAATGAAGAATTGATGGAGGAACTCGCCCGGATCAAGGCGAGTATTCAACCCACTGAGATCCTGTTTGTGGCAAACGTCATGATCGGCAGCGAGGTCGTGAACGTTGCCAAGACATTTGATGAGATACTGGATCTGAGTGGCGTGATCCTCACGATGTTGGATGGGGATGCCCGTGGTGGCGCAGCTCTTTCCATTCGATCGGTGACTCAAAAGCCGATCAAATTTGCAGGAACGGGTGAAGGGCTCGACGCTCTGGAAGTGTTCCATCCCGATCGCATGTCGAATCGTATCATTGGGCAAGGCGATCTGATGACCCTGATGGAAAAAGCTGAACAGGTCGTGGATGAGGATACAGCCAAAGAACTCGAGCAAAAGATCCTCGAAAAGAAGGGCCTGGATCTGAATGATCTGATGGATCAGCTCAAGAGTCTCCAGAAAATGGGGCCTCTGGAGCAGTTGGTCGATATGATCCCGGGAGCACAAAAGCTCAAAGGGTTACAGGTGGATGAAAATCAGATCAAACGTGTTGAAGCGATTATCCAGTCGATGACCCCTGAGGAGCGCACGAACTACAAAATCCTAAATGGTAGTCGCAAGTTACGGGTTGCCAAAGGGAGTGGTACAACAGTACGCCAGGTCAATGAGATACTAGACCAGCTCAGGATGATGAATCGTTTTATCAAGCAACAGATAGGAGGTCCTGCCCCCAGGGCCTCGAAGAAAGGGAAAGGAAAACGGAGACGGCGAAGACGTCCTGTACTTCCACTTCGTTAAGGCGAATCTTACTAGGTTTATACCAGGAGGTGAATTACTTGGCAGTTAGAATCCGTTTACAACGTAAAGGACGCAAAAAGCGACCTTTCTACCGTGTTGTCGTTGCTGATTCGCGAACCGCACGCGATGGTCGTTTCATTGAAAGGCTCGGCTATTATAATCCGCTTACGGATCCAGCCGAAATTGTGATCAACGAGGAACGAGCACTCAATTGGCTCAGCCGGGGGGCTCAACCCTCAGATACAGCAAAAAGCCTGCTCTCAAAAGTGGGAATCTTGCAGAAGTTCCATGATCAGAAACAGGCGGGCAAATCCGGTGCCGAGCCGGAAGCCGAAGCACCAGGTACTGATGAATCCGACCAGGAGGTTCAAGCTCAGGAGTCTGAAGCAACAGAGTCTGAAACAATAGATTCTGAAGCGACGGATCCGGATGCTGACTCTAGCGATGTGAGCTAGCTCGATTTCGGAGGTGTCACTTGCTGAAAGATCTGATTGAGTACATTGCAAAATCGTTGGTGGACCACCCTGAACAGGTGACCGTCCATCAGATTGAAGGCGAGAAGACAACGATACTTGAACTCAGCGTTGCTGAGGATGACCTGGGCAAGGTGATCGGCAAACATGGCCGGACAGCAAAGGCTCTGCGGACACTTCTGAATGCGGCAGCTACCAAAATGCATAAGCGTGTCGTGCTTGAGATCCTGGAGTGATCGACCGAGTTGCTGTGGTTCAGCCAATCTATCGATACTGGTCGTTCAGCCAATGTTGTATGTCCAGCATCAAGAGGAGCATGCGAGTCTCATGGCTCTGATCGTAAAACGCCCTGTGATTCTTAAGAATATCGTTACAGAAAAGTTCAAGGAGCAAGTCACCGAGGAACTTCGGACTGCTATCCAACAGATCGAACTGCGCCTGGAACAAATGGAATTCCAGGGGCGACGGATGATCGCTGATGTCAAAAAGCGCGATCAGAAACGAGCCATGGGGCTTCAGGATGAATTCCGGAATGAGAAGCAGAGGCAGCTTCAGCTCAAAGCCAATCTGGAAGAAAGGCTTCAGGAAGTCCGTGGATTGGAACCCGGCTCGGAATTCATCAGTGGAACCTATGATGCCCCCGTCAAGATCGACGTCGGTGACGATATTCGTGCTAAGCTATCTCAAGCAGAAATCATTGTGAAAGATGGCATCGTCGTGCAAATCCTTGAATAACCGGAAACCGATCCACGATGGCATCCGTCAACGACGGATGCTTATCGATGTGATCACGATCTTCCCGGAAATGCTGCAACAAGCCCTGGAATATGGTGTGTTGCGACGCGCCCTGGAGTTGGGGGTTGTGCAGATAACAGCACATGATCTCCGTGATTACACGACGGATCGTCATCGTAAAGTTGATGATTACCCCTATGGGGGCGGGGCCGGGATGGTCTTGAAGCCTGAACCTCTATTCCGCGCAATTCAGGCACTGTCCAGCGACGAGAGCCGGGTGATCTTACTGACACCACAAGGAGAAAGATTGACCCAGGAACGGGTTGAGAGGTTCTCTTTGGAGGAACACCTGATCCTGGTGTGTGGACGGTACAAAGGCATCGACGAACGGATACGCGAGCATCAGATCCATGATGAAGTTTCCATTGGCGATTATGTTCTCAGCGGCGGCGAACTACCGGCCCTGGTTCTGATCGATGCAGTGGTTCGCGTCTTGCCAGGGGCCATTGGCGATTACGATTCAGCCCAGGACGATTCCTTTTCATCCGGCCTGTTAGACGCCCCTCATTACACCCGTCCCGCTGTGTTCCGGTCATGGGAGGTTCCCCCCGTTTTGCTGAGTGGAGATCATGCCAGGATTGCGCGTTGGCAGAGAAAGCAATCTCTGAAGCGAACTATCGAAAGAAGATCGGATCTCCTTGAGGCAGCGGATCTGTCAGAGGAAGATCTACAGTATCTGAATTTATTGCAGGAGTCAAACTATGAATCTGATTGAGTCTGTTGAAAGCGAATACGTAAAATCTGAGGTACCCGACTTTGGCCCCGGCGACCTGGTCCGCGTCCATAACAAGGTTGTTGAGGGCAACAAAGAACGGATTCAGATCTTTGAAGGCACCGTGATCCGACGTGCCCACAATAGTCTCCGAGAGACTTTCACCGTACGTCGCCTCTCCTATGGTGTTGGGATTGAGCGCACGTTCCCGCTTCACTCACCACGTATCGATCGTATTGAGGTCATACGTCGAGGCGCTGTACGCCGTGCCAAGCTCTATTACTTGCGCCAGCGTACAGGCCGTGCGGCTCGGGTGAAGGAGAGGGCCTATAACAAAGGTTAGCGCCCTATGACATTGGACAACTGGGCATATGAATCATCCCTCTATGCCCAGGGCTGCCAATGTGTTGCTGGTGTGGACGAAGCAGGCCGTGGTCCATTAGCGGGGCCTGTTGTGGTTGCAGCGGTGATCTTACCGGATCCCCCGGGCGCTCCTGGTGTGACCGACTCGAAGCAGCTCACCCAACGGCAGCGGGAACGTTGCTATAGATGGATTTTGAAGCATGCTCTTGGTGTCCACGTGACTCACGCTTCGCATGAGATGATCGATCACCTGAACATCCTTCAGGCAACCCTTGTGGCTATGCGTGAGGCGATCCTCGGTTTACATCCGAGTCCGGACTATGTGCTGGTTGACGGACCGCATATCCCTGACACCGATGTGCCCTGTTTACCCCTTGTAAAGGGCGATGAACTCAGTCTGAGTGTTGCAGCCGCTTCTATCGTTGCCAAAGTCAGCCGTGACAATCTGATGCGGGCTTACCATCAGATGTATCCACAGTACGGCTTCGACCAGCACAAAGGTTATCCTACAAAGGCTCACTATGCTGCCCTTGAACAATGGGGCCCTTCGCCGATTCACCGTCGCAGTTTTCGGCTGAGCAAGAGTCAGGAATCATGAAACTCAAGGAGATCGGAACACGTGGTTGGCGTAAGACACTGGGAGATCAGGGCGAAAAGTATGCAGCGAGTTACCTGAAGCGACGTGGCTACCGCATCCTTGAACGAAACTATCGAACCAAACGGGGGGAAGTCGACCTCGTTGTTCAGGAAGGGGACACGCTCGTCTTTGTCGAGGTAAAAACCCGGCGGAACGCCGAATATGGTTCCCCGCAAGTGGCTGTGAATTCCCAGAAGCAGAAACAGATATCCCACGCAGCTATATCCTATCTACAATCGCATCGATGTTTCGACAAACCGTGTCGCTTTGATGTGATAGGAATCATCTGGTCGGACACCGATGTTAAGATTGAACACATTCAGAATGCATTTGAGTTGACAGGCGGTTATCGTTATTAACAGCTTTTCTGGCCGAGGAAAGGCGGCCTTGATAACCTCGACAGTTCAAGTTCGGGTTATCTAAACATAAATAATGCCAGACAAGCTTGCAGTAGAGGGTGGAACTCCTGTTCGTGATACCTCCAAGAATCCGTGGGTCGCATGGCCCCATACAGATGAGGAAGAATGGCAGACCAAAGTCGAGCCCGCGCTCAGGGAAGTTTATCTGAGTCGCACAGAAGGGCTACCTGGTCCGAAATCAACGGCGTTCGGACAACGGTTTGCCGAGTACTGTGGTACTGAGTATGCCATCTGCATGCCGCATGGCACAGATGCGATCAGTGCTGCCATTACGGGTGCGTTGGATCTCGATGGTTTCGGTGATAGTGGAGAGATCATTGTTCCTAACTACACGTTTATTGCCACAGCCAGTGCTGCGCTTGATCGCCGCTGCAGCATTGCTTTTGTTGATATTGATCCTGACAATTTCACCGTGGATCCGAGAGCCATCGAGGAAGCCATCGACCCGGATCGAACCCGGGCGATCCTCCCAGTCCACCTGTTGGGCCATCCCGCGAACATGGGTGAGATTATGCGGATTGCTGACAAACATGGCCTCAAGGTCATCGAAGATTGCGCTCAGGCACATGGTGCCGAATATGAAGGCAGGAAAGTCGGTTCGCTGGGACATGTCGGTGCATTCAGCTTCCAGTCCTCCAAGAATCTTACTTCGGGGGAAGGCGGTGCTGTGACGACAGATGATCGGGACATCCATGACCGCGTTCATGCGTTCATGAACGTTGGACGACGGCCGGGTGGAGCCCGGTGGGAGTACCCCCGGCTGGGTTGGAATTATCGTCCCTCAGAATATCTGGCCGCATTGTTGATCGTCCGGCTGGAAGTGCTGGAGACTCAAACGTTGCGCCGCAATCAGAACGCGGATTACCTGACGGAGGCACTCACGGAAATTGAAGGCATCATTCCCCCGAGAAAAAATCCCTGGGCGACGAAGCATGCCTATCATCTCTACCCTATGAAATATCAGCAAGAACACTTCGGTGGACGCTCACGAGATGAGTTCACCGCAGCCCTGCGTGCCGAAGGAATCCCCTGTACGAGTGGCTATGGGGCCCCGTTGTCGCAGGAAGCCGGACTCTCCTATATTGCGCAGAAGTATCCCGGGCTGATCCGCGTTCTCCCTTGTCCTCATGTGGAGAAAGTATGTCAGGAGAGTGTCTGGCTCTATCAAAACATGATGCTAGGTTCTCGTAAAGATATGGACGACATTGTTGAAGCGATCTCCAAAATCCACAAGGCTTTTAACGCCTGACAAGCAAGGATAAGAAAGCCAGAAGACCAGAACGTGGGAGATAGTAGTAGGCTCAGTAGATCGCAATTCTATGGGAGGAGTGGCCTCCCGGCCACGATGTTCGCGTCCAGGAAGACGCTCCTACGGCGAAAATGTGAGGTACTGAGGCTACTCAAAACTTGTAAAGGAGAAACTATGGCTCGTTATCGTGCAATCCATACCGCAGAACTACGCTCCGATGTCGATCCGGATGAATTCGAGCGGTTTATGATCGATGAATTCTTATCAGAGACCAACAAGCTTCCTGGATGTCTGGATGCTCAATTACTCAGAGGCTACACAGGCGATTTGCCGGGAACAGCACGTGCTAAAGTCGACTATGCCTGGATCTCGCTCTGGGAGAGTGCCGAAGCAAATAATCGGGTTTGGTCCAGGGATGGGAAACACTATACTCCCGAGTCAATCATGCATGTGAATGCCAGGCTCCACCACTATGTAGCAAGTTACAGCCTCGTGGGAGGCTTTGAAATCGTGGAGTGAGGGTGAATTGCTCTCAGGTTCGAACCATGCCTGCGATGGAGATCTGTTGTGGGACAGATTAGCATCATTCTCGTTGCAGGACTCATCTTCCTTTTCTCGATAGATTTTGGTGTCTACGAGGTAGGATTTGATGTCGGATGGACGCTTGCTGTCACCATAGGTATGACTTTCGTCCCTGCACTCCTTGCCTATCTGTTCGGTCTACTGGCGACGCATACGGTTCCCCCTGAAAAGCGGCTCTCTCGAATTTTTCTGTTCAAGCATTTGGTCTTTGGATTTGAACTTCTGGTGTTGGTCGCCTATGTGGTTGACATCTATTACTTCCACCTGTTAGCACTGATCCGACATTGGTTTGGGGCCTGGCCTTTTCCTTATACCCGCCAGCTTTTCGGTATACTCCCTCTTCTGATAGGGATGCTTGGCACTTATCTTGCCTATTATGAGATAGAACGTCGAGTGCACGGTTCCTTTCTGTCCAGACGAGGTTACCTGCAGCTTCGGCTGAAATTCCTCCTATTGCCTGTCCTACCGTTGGTGATCTATCTCAGTATCCTGGATGTGATCCAGTTACTGCCATTGCAGGTACGCATCTTCTTTATCCGTCATCCCTATCTGGGTATGTTCATCCTCTTGTTGCTTCTCCTCGTCGCTTATGCACGCTCCGCCGATATACTGCAACTGATCTGGCCCGCACGCCCTTTGCCTCCTTGCCCGATGCGAACACAACTTGATATGTTGGCGGAGCGAACAGGTATTCGTTTCCGCGATATACTTATCTGGCAAACCCGGAGCGCACAGATCGCGAATGCCGCGGTCACCGGATTGTTCCCTCGATCTCGTTATATCCTGATCACGGACAGACTGCTCGAATGCCTGAATGTCAATGAGATTGAGGCTGTTGTTGCCCACGAGATGGGGCATCTGAAGCACAAACATATTTTGATCTATCTGATCTACTCAGTACTCTACTTTTTCTGCTATGCCGCGTTTCAGCACTATGTCAGACCGATCTACGCATCCTGGACATCTCTACCCCTGTGGGATGCCGTATTTACTATTCTCTTTTTCGCTTGCTATTTTGTGCTCCTCTTTCGCTATCTTTCGCGTCAGTTTGAGCACCAGGCAGATCTCTATGCCGTTCAGGTGACGAAGGATCCTGAGGCTTTCATCAGCGCATTGAGCAAACTTTCGCAGGTCAATCGTACTCCTCGACTGATCCGTCGCTGGCTTGAGATCTTCCACACCCATCCCTCCATAGAACAGCGTTGTCGCTTCATTGAGCAAACTATCGATGGAGTTCCCAGGAATCTGAAGTACCTCCGAACACTTCCGATCACACGCTGGATCATGGTACTTGCTCCTCTGATACTTGTGTTGCTGTTTCCATCCGTACATACTCTGTTTGCGGCTCCCGTCGAGATACATCGTGAGATCGGCCGACAGTACTCAATAGAACGTCAGTATGCGAACGCTGTTCGTGAACTTGAGGAAGCCCTTGAACTGGATCCTGACAACATGGGGATCATCTATGATCTTGCGGCACTCTATTATGAGCAAGAAGAATGGCAAAAGGCAGAAGATGCCCTCAGCCGGATCCTGACTAAGGAACCTCAGTATAGGCCTGCAATGGAGCTTCTGCAGCGACTTAATATCAGATACCATCGAGAGTCGGAGCAAGAGGGGAAAAACCCATGAACGTTGAACTACTACGCGATTTCGTGAATCTGGAACGCGAACGCATCAGAGAGAGGCATCGCTTTGGTGTCTCAGGTAGTGAGATTGTTGAAGAACATACGCGCCTGGTGGACAATATCATTCGTCAGATATACCACGCGTCTCTCTCTGAAGGGACGCTACCGGACGGTTTGAGCTTCGCAATCACAGCGTTGGGAGGATATGGACGCCGTGAACTCAATCCCTATTCGGATGTCGATGTGATGCTGTTGATAGACGCAGACCACAGAGATATGCGTGCCGTCGCGTCCTTTGCTTCTCACCTCGTTGGTGTACTCTGGGATATTGGCTTTGAGGTGGGACATAGCACCCGGTCGCTTCGCGATTGCGTCCGTATCCTCCATGAAGATTCCATTTCGAGGACATCGCTACTAGAAGTCCGGTATGTTGCCGGCTCCCAGGAGGTTTTTGGGAAATTCGAGCGTCGCGTGCTGAAGGTACTGTTTAAGCGTGGGGTCTCCGGATTCATTCAGTCGAAGAACCGTGAATGGCAAGAACGCCACCAAACCTATGGCTCCTCCATTTACGTACAGGAACCCGATGTCAAACAAAGTATTGGCGGCCTCCGCGATGTGCATACAGCTTTCTGGATAGCGCGAGCACGCTATGGCATCCAGGATATCCGTGAGCTTCCCGGGATTCGCATATTGACGGAGGAGATGGCGACGCTGATTCATGAGGCTCTTGAATTTCTCTGGCGCGTTCGTAACGAACTCCACTATCTCAAGGGCCGAAAGTATGATCAGCTCTCTTTTGAGTTGCAGGAGGATGTTGCCATCCATCTTGGATATAAAGATGGTGATCAGTTGCTTGCGGAAGAGCGGCTCATGCAGGACTATTTTCGTCATGCACATTGCGTGTACCATATTGCTCAACTGATCATCGACCGAACTCAGCGCACTTCCTCGTGGCGTTCATGGATTGCAGCCCGTCGACGGCGACTCCTCGGAAATGGTATCTTTGTCCAGGGTTCGGCGATTCATCTGAATCCGGAACAAGCGCGTCCGACTTCTTTCATTGAAATTCTGATTCACCAGCAGGAGCTGGGCTTGCCCCTGCATCCCGACACAAGAGATGCGATCCGTGAGTTTGCTGCCGAAATGGATGACACTCTCCGTCTGGATAGCCAGATGGCAGAAGTGTTCCTTCGACTGATGCGACGCCCGGAGGGCGTGGCGAATGCGTTACGTTCCATGCATGAGCTTGGCCTCCTGAAGGCTTACATCCCGGAATTTGCACCGCTTGAACACCTGGTACGTCGTGATTATTATCACCGCTACACCCTGGATGAACATACATTTTTGGCGATTCAGAATCTGGACGCAGCAACACTGGCGGAACTCCCCCATGGTCAACCTATTCGAGACACGATCAAGTTGGTGGATAAACCTGAGGTGATTCGCCTTGCGTTGCTATTCCATGATATAGGCATCCCGGTGGATGGTCCAAAGGATCATGATCAGCGAAGTACTGAATTGGCACGAGGTATCCTGGCAAGGCTATCACCCATTCCTGATAAAGATGTCGAACTGGTCCTTTTTCTCGTGGAGCATCATCTGCTCATGAGCCGTATCGCACAGCAGCGCGATCTGGATGATCCGCATGTGATTCAACGTTTCGTCGCATCCCTTGCAGACGAGGAACACCTCCGAATCCTTTATCTGCTCACATTTGCGGATATGCGTGCGGTCAATATCGACATCTGGAACGAGTGGAATGCGACGCTTCTGTATCAGCTTTATGTACGTAGCTTGCACTGGATGGCTGGTGGGTATGCAGAAACTTTGCGTCAGCGTAACGAATTGCTGGCGGAGACGCAGGAGCTACTCTTACCGCGAAACATCCCTGAGCAAAGGATCCTGCGTCATTTCGACACGATGCCGGAACGGACATGGTTGGGAATGTCCGCTCAGGAGATCGCTACCCATATTCGCATCATTGAAGATGTCGAGGAACGATCTTTCATCCTGCATCTCAATGATCAGCACGCTGATTATTCAGAGGTTATCGTCTGTACGAGAGATTCGCAGGGGTTATTCCACAAGATTTCAGGAGTTCTGGCGGCTTCTGAAATCAACATCCTGAGTGCGCAACTATACGCAAGGGAAGATGGTATTGTGCTCAATCTATTGAGCATTGCAGACACGATGAACCGTTGCATTCCAGCCAAGAGGATTCCTGAACTGGAATCCGATATGAAAGCCGCTCTTGCCGGCCAATTCGACATGACGAGGATCTCTGAAATGCCGGCTACCAGTGATATGCAGCGACGTGGCATTGAATCTGAAGTGTCCCTCAATAATGTGGATTCTGAGGATTACACGATCATCGATATTCATACTCAGGATCGCCTGGGACTTCTCTATACGATTACCGGTGTCTTTCAGGATCTCGGCTTGGATATATGCCTTGCGAAAATCTCGACCGAAGCTCACAGTGTTGCGGATTCGTTTTACGTCCTGGATAGCAGGCATCGGAAGATCACGGATCCGGAACAGATGGAATCCATTCGTCAGTCTATTTTGCAGGTGCTTCCGTAACGTAGTGGTCTTCCCCCGTATCCTATCTTTGGACGATGACGACTGAATTCAATGGCTGAAAACAGAATTCTGCGTTCACCATTCACCATCGTATTAGCCTCCCTGGTCCTGTTTGCCCTCATACTCACCCGCATCCCCTTGTTCAATGTGCTCGGCTTTGAGTTCAGTGCTGCCATCGGATTGGCACTGGGCATCGCACTTCCTCCGCTCGTGATCCACAGGTTGCGCCAACGACCCGGGTCTTTCTGGCGCTCGTTCCTTCATTCGATAGGCGAAGCGGAGATACTGCTTATTCCGCTACTCGTGATCATCCTTCTCAATGCGTTTCTTGTCAAGAATTGCGATATTTTGGAGGGAATGGCATTTTACCTGCTGATTCCAGGCGTCACAGGTATCTATGTGGTCACCCTCAGTTTCTTTTGGGGGTGCTTGCTCCGTAGACGTGCATTGCTCGCCTGTTATGCCCACCTGCTTTTGACCATTCTACTCGCGCTCTACAATATCATCTTCCATCCACCCGTATTTGTTTACCACAGCCTTATTGGATTTTTTCCGGGCCCCATCTATGACGAGCGGGTCTCCATGACGATGATGTTCTTACTCGCACGGGGGATCACACTGCTGTTCGCTTTTGCTTTGCTGTGGACAGCATATGTGCTGTATGCAGGGAGACAGGAGGGCTCGTCGCTACGCGGAGATTGGCGCAAATGGCTCATCTTATCGATTGCGCTGGGGGCATCTGGCGTGGTCTGGTGGCAGCAGGCCGTATGGGGATTCCGACCGACACGTAGTTCAATTCAGCGAGCATTGGGCGGTCGCTACGAAACGGAGCATTTTGTTCTCTATTACGATCTGCACTCCGATATGGCTGCCGACATTCAGCAGGTAGCGATGGATCATGAATTCCGATATGCTCAACTGGCGAACTTTTTTGAGTTAGAGATGTCGCACAAGATCGGTTCTTACATCTATGCTTCGCCGGAACAGAAAAAGCATCTGATGGGGGCCCGGTATACCCCGGTGGAGGATCCCATCAGTGATGAGATACATATCCGCGCAAGGGAGTTCCCTCATCCTGCGTTGAAACATGAACTCGCACATGTGTTGGCGGCGAACTTCCATCCCATCTTCAAGGTCAGCCTCAAGATGGGACTCCACGAGGGAATTGCGGTTGCAGCCGAATGGGATGATGGGGCCTTGACGGTGCATCAGTGGAGCAAAGCGATGCGCGAGCTGGGATTGGCTCCTGATGTGCAGGATATCATCAACACATGGGGCTTCTGGACGGAATCCGCGTCACGGAGTTACACACTCGCAGGCTCTTTCGTACGATTCCTGGTGGATACACGCGGTATGGATGCCTTCAAGAAGGTATTTCCTATGGGAAACTTTCAGAAAGCCTATGGTAAGTCGTTGGATGTTCTGGTCAACGAATGGACGGACTTTCTCGAATCGGTGCCGTTGGAATCCCAGGAGCGTACTCTGGCCGAATATCGGTTCAAAAACCCAAGTATCTTCAGCAAACCGTGTGCGCATGAGATTGCTGAATGGACGAGCCGAGCATGGTCGAATTACTCACAGGGAGCATATGTCAGGGCAATCGAGCAATTCCAGCGAATTCGTGACTGGGATCCGGCCAACCCGCGTCATCTGCGTGGATTACTCTATGCGTTCTATGCATCCGGAGATCTACAGCGGGCAACAGAGGTCGCCCAGCAGATCATCCATCATCCGAATGCAAGCCAACGGCTGATAGGAATGACCCGGAAGATACTCGGGGACATCCACTGGGAGCAGTCGCAGTTTACTGAAGCGGCTGCCCTTTACGTCGATGTGTATCAACGCCATTTTTCGGCAGCGGATGATCGAGAGATGGCCATCAAACTCCATGCCCTGGCCTCGCCACACCGTACGATATTTCGGCAGATATTGCTTGGACGACAGATAATAAATACCGCCCGACAACGTACTGAGAGCATTTCTGAAGCTGGAAAGATGCTAAGGCTCAAACAGATCCTGGTCGATTCGGGGGATCCTGCTGCAAGCTATCTCATTGGGCGTCGCCTGTTTTTTGACAAGGATTACGCATGGGCATTGACGTATCTTCAGAGGTTCCTGGATGCTGAGGTATCATCTCGCATCCCGGAGATCGAGTTGACGATATCCCGGGAGCCCCATATAAGAGCAGAGGCACATCGACTCGCTGGAATGGCCAGTTATCACCTGAGATTGTATGATCAGGCGATCTCTTACTTTCAGATATGGCATGAAAGCGACCGGCCTTTAGGTGAGCTTGAGCGGGCACGAGATTGGATTGAGCGCTGCCAGTGGGAGAGAAGTGCGCAGTTTGGACGAACTACCGTGCATGGAGACTATTCCGGTGCCACCGGGATAGGTTCCCACGTGCCACCGGTCACCTCAGCGAGTTTCTTGTGGAACGGATCATCGAGGCCGATGACGGCCACACGGATCCCAGCCTCCTGACAACGTTGCCATACATCGGATGCCGTATAGGAACCGCTGAGCGGCTCATCCGTTATCAGCACAAAATACCGATCGACCTGGGGGCGAAATTGAACACGGTCGATAGATTCTACGAGTGCATCATAGGCGCGTTCTGGGCCACCGACCCGCGTTGTGTTTTGGAGGACTCGCTGAAACTTGGAGACATCGGTTGTCATGGGGAAAATCCGGAGCGAGGAGAGGGCATACTTGAATTTGACAAGCCCCACTCGATAGTTTAGACTATGCTGTTCAAGCATGGAGGCCATGTAGCTCAAGTTCGCCGCAACAGCCAGGATGTTGTCATACATGCTTCCACTCGTGTCCAGGAGAAACACCACGTCTACGTTTCCCGTACCATTGTCTGAGACAATACGGCCGGCCACATTTCTCAGCGTATGGCGCATCTGTTCTTCGATCCCCGGCATTTCCTCTTCCACAGGTGGTGCATCTTCATCCGGGGTTTCTAAAGAAGCGTCCGCATCCTCTGAACGACCCGATAGACCGTGTTT
The DNA here is from genome assembly GCA_024278235.1 of Candidatus Poribacteria bacterium. Lineage (GTDB taxonomy): Bacteria > Poribacteria > WGA-4E > JAJRTO01 > JAJRTO01 > JAJRTO01. Next base: position 2,621 of record JAJRTO010000375.1, on the reverse strand, counting down.
CTCAGCGATGAGCAGATCTGCTGGAGCTACCAGGACAGCCTGATGATCCTCAGATAGTTTCGTCGCTGTTTGGATGGCAGCTCCCTGAGTTCTCTGTGCGGATGTGGTCTCCGTAGAGGATGATTGCGACTTGATAACGACGTTTCTTGGTTTTGCTTTCTTTGGACGCGCTTGTGTTGGTGCAACAGGAGCCTCCTTTGGTTTCTCATCTGCCGGTGGTGATAGGGTGAGTGTAGGGCGTGCCGGAGAACGCAGTGGTAGAATCCCTGCGTGTAATGTCACCTGAATAGCAGACTCATCCTCGATCACGATACGACGGAATTTCCAATTGAACTGCGTCCCAATCAGTATTCCTATGAAGATGTGAATAATAACCGAGATCGAGTAGGCACTCAGCGTGCGCTTACGATGTCGAGAGGTAACCATGATTTCAGTCCATGCAACCGGGGAAGTATTTGATTCTCAGTCCTTAAGCCAGATTACCAGGAAGGATACCCTATGTCAATAAGCATCTTCCAGAAACTCGTCGATATTATCGCTGCTTTACGCGGTGAAAACGGATGTCCGTGGGACAAGCAGCAGACCCACCCGACTCTCAAAGGAGATCTGCTTGAGGAAACCTATGAGGTGGTGGAAGCTATCGAAGCCGCAGATGCTCAGAAATTGAAAGAGGAACTCGGCGATCTCATGATGGTCCTTTTGCTGCATGTCCAGATTGCAGTGGACGAAGGGGAGTTTCATCTGGAAGAAGTTCTTTCGAGCATCGTTGAAAAGCTCATCCGACGCCACCCTCATGTATTTGGTGATGTTCGCGTTAAAGATGCCAAAGAGGCATTGGATAACTGGGAGCAGATCAAGGATCAGGAAGTAAGTCATGTGGAGAGGGAATCTCTCATGGATGGCATCCCGAAGCCTCTCCCTGCCCTGATGGCTGCACAGAAAATCCAGCGACGAGCGGCTCGGGTTGGTTTCGACTGGGATGACATTTCGGATGTCCTTCCGAAACTTTATGAAGAATTGGATGAACTCACGGCGGCTGTGCGGCAAGGAGATATGGCCTCTATTGAAATGGAGCTTGGAGATCTGCTATTTTCAATGGTGAACTTGGCGCGGTTTCTGGAGATCGATGCAGAGAACGCTTTACGGCGTGCCAATGCCAAGTTCGTAGGACGGTTCAAACAGATGGAACGGATTCTTGCTGAACGCGGAACAGGGTTTGAGGAGTATGATTTAGAAGGGCTAGATCAAATTTGGGAAGAGGTGAAACGCGATACAAGGGCATGATACAGCCGCATCAAACCACGAACACAAGGGAACCGTATCAGAACTGTCCTGTGATAGAAAGACGCTGCGAGTCCCCAAGTTCATGCGTGCTAAAGGCGTAATCCGCTCTGATACTCGCATTGGCTAAGGGGATCCGAAGTCCTGCACCCGCTGCAAATCGGGTTTGTGCTGCACCGATCCTTAGCGCGACCACATCCAGCAGCCAGTATTCCAGGCCATAGTGCACCTGCCAGCCTTTTCCGCCTCCCTGATCAACGTCCTTCCGATTATTTCTCACATCCAATCCGATGGCAAGGCTACCAATCACAGGAACGCTTCTCTGATAGGCGGCTCCCCAGTGGATGCTCAGTTTCCGGGTAAAGGTGGGTGAGTCGGGAGTATCCCATGTGATCCGTGTTCCCGTTGCATCCTGAATCACCAGAGCCGTTCTCAGTCCCTCCAGAACGTCTACGAGCAGTCCGATATCGACTCCCCAACCAGTCCCATGATTTTCATAGAGAGACTGGCGCACCAGCTTGAGATTTCCCCCAAGAGAGAACCTGTTCGATACCTTCCGAGCATAGGAGAATAGCAGAGCATCATCGGTGTTATTGAACATCTCCGCAATGATGGGTCGATCCAGATAGTACTCACCGGGTTCCTTGACACCATTGTCATTGGTATCGAGGAAGTCACCCAGGATCCCGTTCCCATTTGTGTCCTCGAAGGTTGTGTATGGAATATCATCGATTCCCATGCGGATCCAACTGAGTCCCATCGTATCGCGTGTATTGAGTCGGGTGACATAGTTCATAAAACTATAGTTGACAAGCCCCTTGCTGAAGAACCCGCCACTATTCGCCTGAAATGCATCTGCATACATTGCGGAGAAAGCGTGGGAAGGAATACGGGTGAGCCCCGCAGGATTCCAGTAGGCTGCGGTTGCATCATCAGCAACCGCAACGAAGCTGCCACCCAGGCCGATGGCGCGGGCGCCAACCCCTACGTTGAGAAAATCTGCGGCATGTTCTCCTGTTGTCGCACCAAGTACCAGACAGGGGAGCAGGAGGAGTAAGCTGATCCCACAGAAAGACAATCGCATCGTGGTTCCTTCCTACAAAGTTCGCCCGACCCAATCTTGAGGCATCCCTACACGAGTTTTTCACATACGGCAGAAGTAGAGCATGCTGCCAGCTTGTTGGCCAGGATGGTTTCGCACCGAAACGAGCAAGCTGCACGCTCTACGGGGCTCACTGAAAAACTCGTGTCCTTACCCTTTGATGCTTTCACGGGCAAGATTCTTCAGTTCAGGGAGCATGACGATCTTCATGCAGTGCGTTTCCGTGTGATCTCCACCG
>JAJRTO010000374.1 GCA_024278235.1 Candidatus Poribacteria bacterium | reverse complement strand
GGCTTTGTCTGAGTGAGTTCAGCCTTTTTGCTCGTAGTAAGCCACGCAGTGAAACGGAGTGGCGTTGCAACGAACGGCACTCTGCTCTGCTCCGTGCCTGACTACGAACTGCCTGACTACGAACTGAAGTACTGAACCTCACAAACAGAGGGAATCTTCGAACGTCTGCTATGAAATTCTCCAAATCCATAGAGCAACAGCGGTTTGCGGTGATCGGTCTTGGACGCTTCGGACGTCAACTCGCGATCAGCCTCGCTGAACGAGGGGCTGAGGTGATCGCCGTCGATATGGATATGCATCAGGTCGATGCCGTTGTGAACGAGGTCACACACGCGGTCCAACTGGATAGTGCCGACGAGGATGCTCTCCGCGCGCAGGGGATCGATAATGTTGAGGTGGCTATTGTCGCTATTGGTGAGAATTTTGAGTCCAATGTGCTCACAACAGCATTGCTCAAGCGACTCGGTGTGCGGCGTGTCATTGCCCGGGCGTCCAGTGAAATTCAACGCCAGATCCTGGAGTTGATCGGGGCAGATCGGGTCGTTTTTCCTGAAGCGGAATCGGGGGTACGCCTGGCTCAGAGTCTGTTGGTGCCGGATATCTGGCGTTACATCCCCCTCTCCGGGGACCGTGTCGTCGCAGAACTTACATCCCCTAAACGGTTCTGGGGCAAGTCTATTGGAGCGTTGAAGATAAGAAACCGCTACGGGATCAGTATCATCGCCGTCAAACGCGTGAGGACTGTTGAAGAGCCGAATGGGCCGACCACTGAGGAGACGGTGGATGAAATGCCGGGTCCTGATTATGTTATCGGGGAGCAGGATACGTTGATCGTCGTTGGCAAAGGAGAGAACATCGAGCGATTGAGTGGGGGATGATATGGATTCAAATCTGGGTGAAGGAATGAATGCTGTTTTATCGGGGCAGACAGAGAGAACTGTTCCTACTGGAGGCCACATATGAAATTGGTAACTTACCGAGAGAAAGAGACAGACAAATTAGGCGTATGGCTTGATGACGGTATCCTTGACCTGAAGGCCGTTTCTGGTGGAGAGCGCGTGCTAAGCAGCATGGCGAGTTTCCTGAGGGATGGGGAACGCGCATTGGCGACAGCAGAGCGCGCTATTCAGCAGGGGGCATCCTCACTGATCGCGCCGGAGCAGTGCGTTCTTCGGGCGCCCGTTCCCTCGCCACCCAAACTGCTGTGCCTGGCCGGCAATTATGCCGAGCACATCCGCGAGGGCGGCGGTGAATCCCCCGGCAAAGAGACGACAACTCCACGGGTCTTTATGAAGCCACCGACCACAACGGTCATTGCCCACGGCGAGTCCATTGTGATCCCGAAAGGTGCGGGGTGGATAGACTGGGAGGCTGAACTCGCTGTGGTGATTGGCAAGGGTGGCTCCCGTATCCCGGCCGATACAGCTTACGGGCATGTGGCCGGCTATACCATCATGAACGATGTTTCAGAGCGCCGCCTCCCCGTTCCAGCGAAGCGCACACCTCGCGAAGGGGATCAATGGTTTGACTGGCTGAATGGAAAATGGTTCGATACCTTCGCTCCGTTGGGGCCTGTTCTGGTGACACGCGATGAGATCCCCGATCCACACGATCTTCGTATCCGGTTGAGGGTTAATCAACAGACCAAGCAGGATGCGAATACCGGAGATATGATCTTTTCCATCGCAGAACTGATTGAGTTTATCTCAGGCATGATCACTCTGGAACCCGGCGATATCATCTCGACAGGGACGCCTGAAGGAACGGGCATCGCCCGTGGCGAGAAGCTCAACGATGGCGATGTCGTCGAAGTCGAAATCGAAAGTATTGGCGTATTGCGGAATCCTGTGAAACAGGGTTGAGAAAGGGAAATGGATAATGGTAGAACTTGCGGTAGGTGACAATGTGGTGGTCTACACACCCGAAAATGGCCTGAGAACTGGTGTTTTAGTGGCCATGGCGGGTGAGGATGCCCGCCTTCCAATGCACACGGTGAAAATCGAGGATAGTCTCTGGGTAGGACCAGAACTCCATGTGTTCCCGGCAGACACACCGGAAGAAACAGCACAGCAGGAAGTGGACGAGCGACTTGCAACTTATGGACAGGAATTAGCAGCTCGACGAGTCGAACGCGAAGCACGACTTGACGCTCAACTTGCTGCCCAAGCCGCAGAGGCAGAAGAAGAGGAGACAGAAGCAACGGAAACCGAGTAGGCCGGAGAGCCAGTACTTCACCATTAACGTTCGTAGTCAGGCACGGAACAGAGTGGAGTGCTGTCGGAACGCCACTTCGTGTAGGGGCAAGGTCACCTCGCCCCTACGAGGCGGAAAATGGGATGGGATTTGCCCATGCAACTTGGCTTCAGAGCTGGGGAACTCGCTCAAATGGTTGGTGGGTCTCTATTGCGCGGAACACAGGAGGCCCCCATACAGCGTATCTCAACAGATACACGCACCTTAAAGCCGGGGGATCTCTTCATCCCGCTGATCGGTGAACACTTTGACGGGCATTCATTCTTGCACGAGGCGGAAGCAAAGGGCGCCCGGGGTGCCATTGTCTCTTGCGACGTGGCCTCCGGCCTTCCCATCCTCATACGGGTTCCCGACACGCTGGTGGCATTGGGAACGATGGCCTCTCACCACCGGCAACGCTTCTCCATCCCTGTGGTTGCGATCACCGGTAGCAATGGCAAAACGACCACACGGGCGATGCTTGTCTCCATCCTTTCCCAGCATGGTTCGGTTCTATCCCCTGTAAAAAGTTACAACAATCGTATTGGTGTTCCACTAACACTCCTTGAATTGCAATCCGGGCATCATAGGGCTGTGCTGGAATTGGGGACGAATCACCCCGGAGAGATTCGTCTGCTTGCCGAGATGACGCATCCCACGATCGGCGTGATCACCAATGTGGGGCCTACCCATCTGGCAGGATTGGGAACCGTGGAGGGCGTCGCTGCAGAAAAAGCGAGTCTCCTGGAGTTTGCACAGGATGCAGTTCTCAACGCGGACAACCCACACACGGCCGCGATGGCATCGAAGGTACAGGGCACATGCCTGCGATTTGGTATCCAATGCCCCGCCGAGGTAAAAGCCCGTTCCATTCAGCAGATCACTGATCCGTCCTACCCATCAGGCCAATCAGCATCACTCAACTTTACGCTGGAATTTGGAGCTGAACAGATCCCCATCGCTTTGCCTGTATTGGGCACGCACAACGTCTCCAATGCGTTGGCAGCGGCGTCTGCGGCACTGCTACTGGGCTGTTCTCTTCAGGAAATCAAAGCGGGATTGGAATCCTACACCCCTGTGTCGATGCGCGTGCAGTTGCAGCATGTTGGGGGGATTACTTTTCTCAACGACGCCTACAACGCCAACCCTGTTTCCATGCAGGCTGCCCTTGATCTGATAGCTCAGATGAGTGCTGAGGGGCGTAAAATCATGGTGTTGGGGGATATGCTGGAATTGGGCAGCGAGTCGCAACGGTTCCATCGTGAGATGGGGGAGTACGTGCAGCAAGCCCATCCGGATCTCCTGATGACAGTCGGAGATCAAGCAGCGGAGATTGCAGCCGGTGCCATCGAGGCGGGCATGCCCGCGACAGACATCCATGTCATGGATTCCACGGAGGAAGCGGCGGATTTTCTAACTCAGCAACTCGAACCCGGGGATCTGGTCTTGCTCAAAGCGTCGCGGGCGATGCGGTTCGAGGAGATACTACAAGGGGGGCCATCCGTACCGGATTGTCCCCAACGCTGTTCAGAATGACAAGTTCGCGTCGCCAGGGAAATGGGGCGCCGGGGACAATGGGACAGTGGAATTTGTGCTCTCTCCCCGTCTCACTGTCTCCCCTGCTCTCCTGCTCCCCTGCTCCAATGCTTATTTATTGGGACGATCCAGTTTCCCTTCCTTGAAATCACGCATTCTCTCCCACTGCTTCTGATAGCCGCCATTATTCTGCTGTAGCTTCTGGATGTCATCCAATTCTTTGGAACTGTCCACTTCGCGCTTGATAT
>JAJRTO010000373.1 GCA_024278235.1 Candidatus Poribacteria bacterium | reverse complement strand
TCAACTGTGCATCACGAAGTGCTGATTCCATGGCTCGACAAGCACCAGAACCTCCTTCATCGGGTTGGACCATATGGTATGCATCGGAACTCATCCCATAGCCGATGATCTCGGCATAGATCCGAACGCCACGTCTGAGAGCATGTTCCAACTCTTCGAGAATCAGCACACCTGCACCTTCTCCCATGACGAAGCCATCGCGCCCTTTGTCGAAAGGTCGGCTTGCTCGCTCCGGTTCATCATTCCGAACGCTCAAGGCACGCATCTTGCCAAACCCGGCAAAGCTGAGGGGAGTAAGGGGGGCTTCCGCTCCTCCTGCGATCATCATATCAACGGTACCATGCTGAATCCACCGGAAACTATCCCCGATAGCATTGTTGCTCGTTGCACAGGCGGTAACCACAGCAGAACTTGGTCCCTTGACCCCAAAACGGATCGACACCTGCCCTGAAGCCATATTGATGATCTCATAGGGTACAAAAAATGGACTTACCCATCGTGGACCGCGGTTCATCAGAATGGTCTGATTCACCTCGATGACTTCGAGCCCACCGATGCCGGAACCGATAATCACTCCCAGGCGCGTTTGGTCGATACTGTCAGGATCGATCTTGGCATCCTGATACGCTTGTGCCGTAGCCGCCAGAGTGTATTGGATAAACCGTGGTAACTTTCCTGCTTTTGGATCTTCTGGGTAGTGATCCAACAGCTTGAAGTCCCTGATCTCACCCGCGATCTGTGCGACCTGATCCGAAGCGTCAAAACGACTTAGCCGACTGATACCACTTTGTCCTCTTCTTAACGCTTCCCAATACTCCTCTTTGGAATTACCAAGGGGAGTTACAGCGCCTATACCTGTGATAACAACTCGTCTCATCTTCGATCATCATCTCTCAGCAACCAACCAAAGATGCAAAAAACAAGGGCGAAAGTGAAAAACAGGGTCGATACCTCCATCTGTTTCTCGCTTTCACTCTTGTTTTCTTGTTGACCACTGATGGTTGAATGCTTGTTAGGTGACGTGTTCCTTCATGTAGCGGATCGCATCCTGAACGGTTCGAATCTTCTCAGCATCGTCATCCGGGATCTCAACGTCAAATTCCTCTTCGAGAGCCATCACCAATTCCACCGTATCAAGAGAATCAGCACCAAGATCATCCACGAAAGAAGCTTCAAGCGTGACCTGCTCACGATCAATCTGAAGCTGCTCTGCGATAATCTCCATCACTCTTGCTTCATCAACTGCCATCGAGTCAACCTCCTTTCTTTAGAGTCGCATGCCAACGAACTGGGAATCAGCATCCCTATGGATCAATATCCAGTTGTCTATTCGTCGACTTACATTACCATGCCACCGTCTATCTGCAGAACTTGCCCGGTGACATAGCAAGATTCATCTGAGGCCAGGAATAGAACGCCGTAGGCAACATCCTCTGGTTTGCCGAGGACTGCCATCGGAATCTGTGTCGTGATACGTTCTTGGTCCTGCGGTGCGAGGCGAGAAGTCATATCCGTTTCAATGAAACCGGGCGCGATTGCGTTCACCCGGATGCCTCGACGTGCAAGTTCCTTCGCAGCCGATTTCGTGAGCCCGATCAGACCGGCCTTAGCGGCTGCATAGTTTGCCTGGCCTGCATTTCCTGTAATTCCTACTACAGAAGATATATTGATGATAGAACCACTCCTCTGTTTCATCATGATACGCGCAATTGCACGAATCGTATAGGATGCTCCCGTTAGATTCGTCTGAATCACCTGATCCCAGTCTTCATCCTTCATGCGCACCAGGAGACTGTCCCGGGTGATCCCCGCGTTATTCACCAGGATGTCAATCCTGGTGAAGTGTTCCTGGGCCGAAGTGATCAGGTTCTCTGCCTGTTCTCTAACAGAGACATCCGCAGCAATGGCAACCACAGTACATCCTTGATCTCTCAGAGGCTTGGCGACGGCTTCGACGGCATCCAGGTTGCGAGAACACAGCACAAGGGATGCACCCTCTTTCCCAAAGCATTCCGCGATTGCCTTGCCGATCCCCCGCGATGCACCTGTAACGACAGCCACTTTATTCTTGAGTCTCATGCCTCGTCTCCAAATAGGTTGAAACGTCTTCAGGTGTCTCTATCCCAAGCACTTGTGCCTCCGGAATAGTACGCTTCACCAGCCCTGACAGAACGCCTCCTGGCCCAACTTCTACGAAGTACCTGATCCCATCACGCCACATCCGGCGTATGGTTTTCTCCCATTGTACGGCTCCGGTGACTTGCTCTGTCAGGAGTGCGCGGAACTGGCCTGCATCTGAAACATAGTCACCCGTCACATTCGCAATAAATGGGATCCTGGGCTCGGCAAAAGTAAGCCGGCCGAGCACCGAATGAAGTATCTGAGCCGCAGGAGCCATCAGAGCTGAATGAAAAGCTCCGCTGACACGGAGGGGAATGCAGCGTTTTGCTCCCGCTTCCAGCCCAAACTCAATCGCATAAGGGAGAATGTCCGCTTCACCTGAGACGACCACCTGGGCCGGAGAGTTGATATTGGCAATCTGGACGAAACCATACTCCGCAGTACGTTTGCAGACAGCCTGAACCTGTTCAGCGTTCAAGCCGAGGATCGCTACCATACCGCCTTCTCGCTCCATGGCTGCTCCTGCCATGAGATCGGCTCTCTGCTGGACCACGTAGAGCGCGTCCTTGAACGTCATCACTTCACTTGCGACGAGAGCCGCATATTCACCGAGACTATGACCAGCCACGACCGATGGTTGTTCTCCATACTGACGCAGAATCCGCCATGTGGCAACACTCACAGTAAGGATGGCAACCTGTGTGTTTTCCGTTTGTTTGAGCTGCTCAACCGGCCCTTCATAACAGATCTCTTGAATCGAACGACCCGTGATTTCGTTCGCTTCCTGAAATGTCTCACGGGCTATTGGGTAGACTTCAGCAAGAGCCTTGCCCATTCCAACATACTGAGAGCCTTGTCCGGGAAATATGAAAGCGGTTTTCATGAGCCGTGACTTACTCCAAGCATCATCCATTTGCTGAGTTGAGTTCCATTCCTTCAATATCGCTACAGTTGTATCACTGTGCCTGCCCAGGTGAATCCGCCACCAAAGCTGACCAGCAAGATTTTATCACCCTCTCCAACTTGGCCTGCGCGGATAGCCGCGTCGAGGGCGACAATGGTGGTTGCCGAAGATGTGTTTCCGTATTTGTCCACATTGATGTAGATACGTTCATGTGCAATCGTCAATCGGTCACCAACCGCCTCGATGATACGCGTGTTCGCCTGATGCGGGATGAAAAGATCTATATCAGATGGCTGTAGTCCGGCTTTTTCGAGAGCGATCAAGGCGGCTTCTGCCATCACGCGGACACCTATTTTGAACACTTCCTGGCCCCGCATTTTGATAAAATGCATGCGATTCTGGATCGTTTCCTGGGTGGCAGGAAAACGAGATCCACCTGCTGGCAGACCGAGCACAGAAGCATCTCCGGCGACGCCATCCGCAGCAACATAGGAACTGAGGATACCGCGTGGTTCCTCGGATGTCTGGAGAATCGCAGCCCCCGCAGCATCCCCAAATAGAACACAGGTGGTGCGGTCTGTCCAATCGACGATCTTGCTCAGCGTTTCAGTTGCAACGACAAGGATCGTCCTGTGAGCACCGGAACGGATGAGTCCATCGGCAACATGCAGGGCGTAGGAAAAACCGGCGCAGGCGGCAGCAAGATCAAACGCACCTGCGTTCATGGCCTCAATCCTGCTTTGTATCACGCAGGCGGTTGAAGGAAAGAACATATCGGGGGTGATTGTGGAAGCGATGATGAGTTCGATCTCCAGAGGATCGATACCGGACATCTTGATCGCTGCACGTGCAGCTTCGATCCCCAAATCAGAGCTTGCAATATCATCATCTGCGATATGGCGTTCCACAATTCCAGTTCGACGGCGGATCCACTCGTCGCTTGTATCGACCATCTCTTCGAGATCAAAATTGGTGAGTACTCGTTCAGGAACGAAAGCTCCTGTTCCTGTCAACGCTGCATATCGCTTCATAGAAGGTTCCGTGCCTTTCCTCAATTTCCCTGGATTGAGCATGTTATCGTATCTTACCGTTTCGAGGACTCGGCAAGTGTACTTTCGATTTGCTCATTAACCCGCTGTTCGACGGACTCGATGGCCACACGAATGGCATTCTGAATTGCAATAGGAGAGGATCCTCCGTGTGCAATGATACAGGTTCCGTTGACACCTAGCAGGGGAGCACCACCATATTCCGAGTAATCGATTCGTTTTTTGAGACGTTTTAATGCTGCCCGCACCAATAGAGTCCCGATCTTGGAGGGAATCGTGCTCATCAGTTCCGCACGTAGAGTGCTCACTATCATTTCTGCGATACCTTCTGCTGACTTAAGGACAACGTTCCCTACAAAGCCGTCACAAACCACCACGTCGACGTTGCCATTGAAAATATCACGCCCCTCGATGTTACCGACGAAATTGGTGTGATGGTGGAGCAGGCGGTAGGCCTCCTGCACGACGAGATTGCCTTTCGTTGCTTCTTCGCCGTTGTTGAGCAGCCCTACCCGTGGAAATTTCTTCTTGAGAACGCATTCCGCATAGATCTGACCCATGATCGCAAACTCGACAAGATCACGAGCCTCTGTGTCTACATTTGCTCCCACATCAAGTATGAGCGTGGCTCCCTCACGATTGGGGAGAATTGTAGCAAGAGCAGGTCGATTGACACGTTTGAGTTTTCTCAAATAGGAACGCGTCACTGCAATGGCAGCACCTGTGCTTCCGGCGCTGACAATCGCATCGGCATCCCCGGTCCTTATCAAGCGTGTGGCAACACTAATGGAAGACTGTTTTTTTCTCCGAAGTACATTGATCGGGTTCTCATTCATCTGAGCGACTTCTGAGGCAGGGACAACCTCATACTGCACACGCTTTGACAGTGAACGCTTGGTCAATTCCGCTTCAATGGCCGATGGATCGCCCACGAGCGCGACAGCGACATCATACGCGCGCGCTGCCAGAAGTGCCCCTTCAACGATCACAGCAGGTGCATGATCGCCTCCCATAGCGTCAACAGCAATTTTCATAGTAACTACCTCAAGCGTCAATTACAGGTGCAGTAGCGAACTGTGTATTATGCATCATCCTTGACCTGAAAGATAGGGCGGCCTCTATAGTATCCACATTCTCCACAAACGCGATGTGATAGCACGGGAGCACTACAGTTGGTACATTCAGTGATCGAGGGTTCTCTGAGAGCATGATGGCTCCGTCGCATCCTCTTCTTGGAACGAGATGTTCGTCTCTTTGGATTTGCCATAGGTTTGTCATGGGCTGTGTATGCCCAACTCCTTTCCTGGAGAAGTTATCGAGAACTCAAGGTCTCCTCGAGGTTCCCGGCAGCAGAATAGCCCCCGCAGGTCATTCACTCACCGAGCAATACGGCGAGATCTGCTAATTTCCCGGGGCGCAACAAAGAAGGATCACAATCACACGATTTTTCGTTGAGGTTCTGTCCACATACCGCGCATAGCCCGCGACAGTCCTCAGCACAAATCGGCCAATGCGGTATCTCCAGCAGGAGAGCTTCCTTTATGTCGTTGGCGATATCGATGTAATCTCCCACGTAGTAACGGAGTCCTACCACCATCAAAGGATCATCCACGAGTTCCGGATTGTCTGTTGTTTCATAGCGAATCGAGAAGTTCGTTTCGAATGACTGTGGAAAAGAAGTCAAACAAAGCCCACACTCCAGATGAAATACGGATCGAATCACTGCATCAACAAAGACATCCTTATCGGTTCGGAAGAGTACAGTATCCACAGTAACCGGAGATACGACTTGAGCATCTTCAACGCTAAAATCTATATCTTCAGCCGATACCTTGAAAGAGAATAGAGAACTTTCGTTTTCAACGAGATCTTGAACCTTAAATTGCCAGAGTTCCATAGAGCATCTTACTACTATCGGAGACTATTCAAAATGGCCATGAAGGAATGCTTCCATCAGTTCATGGCCTCGATCAAATCTGTGGGGGCTATGAGCAGCAGAGCGTTCTGAGTAAATGCCGTTGTGTCGGGAACTGACATCGGTGCCAAAGATGGCAAAAGGTACGGGTCCGTGGACATGAGTACGTACCGGAATCGGTGTTGGGTGATCGGACACCAGGAGCAGCCGATAGTCGGCGAAACCTTCAAGGAAACTCAGTATAGGGCCGACAACTTTGGCATCGATTGCCTCAATTGCCTCGATCTTTGCAGCCACATCTCCTGCATGGCTGGCTTCATCGGGCGCTTCAATATGAACGAACACAAAATCATATTCCGCAAGTGCGTCCATTGCGTAACGGGCCTTTCCAGCATAGTCTGTGTCCAGATAGCCAGTGGCCCCTGGCACATCGATGATCTGGAGTCCCGCATAACATGCGATGCCGCGGAGAAGATCCACGGCTGAAATAGCAGCTCCACGGATGCCATACTTTTCGGCATAAGTTTGCATCGCAGGCAGACGCCCCTGTCCCCACGGCCAAATACTATTTGCAGGCAGCTTGCCTTCACTGACGCGCCTCTGATTGACGGGGTGGGGTTCAAGGATATCCCGGGAGTTCTGGATCAGTTCGCGTAACCAGGCGTCTTCCTCCCTGCTCGGCAGATGGCACTCAAAAGGTTCCCCTATAATGTCATGAGGAGGGGTGCATTGAACGTCATCCGCTCCTCCGTGATGGACCATGAGATGCCGGTAACGAACGCCCGGATAGAAACGCAACTCCGGCGTGCCGAGCGATTCTTCAACAGCGTTGACAAGCGTGCAGGCTTCCTCTGATGTGATATGCCCCGCACTGTAATCCCTCATCTTACCATCTTCAAGCGTAACCATGTTGCAGCGATAAGCGACATCCCGGGGGTCCAATTGGATCCCTATACTTGCAGCTTCCAGGGGGCCCCGCCCAGAGAGATAGATCTCCGGATCATATCCCAGGAGCGAGAGATTTCCAGCGTCGCTGCCTGGCGGAAGAGAAGTTGGCACCGTGTAAACGGAACCCAGGATGCCCTCACGAGCGATAAAATCGAAGTGAGGGGTATGCGCAGCCTCGAGAGGCGTGAGTTGATCCAACTCTGCCAACGGTTGGTCAGGCATACCGTCGCCAACCACCACCACATACTTCATGCTTGTCCCTATTCTATCATCTCGACTCGGATAAGGGTCGTATCTTCACGGACCATTTCAAGCCCATCGATCTGGCGAAGGGCCGTCTGTATACTGTCTTCGTCAGCTTCATGTGTCATGAGCACAAGATGAACTGAGTTCTCACTGTGTCTTTCTTTCTGAATCACTGTGGCAATGCTGATCTGGTGGGCACCCAGGATACCACTGATCTGGGCAAGCACACCCGGGCGATCCTCGACAATGTGACGCAGATAATACCGTGAACGACTTTTTGAGATAGATTCGATCTGAATGTCATGATTACAGTGGCCATTCCAGCCATAAGGAGGAGGAACGGGGCCACCACCTTCGATCAGTTGAGCGGCATCCAGCAGATCAGCAACGACGGCGCTGGCCGTTGGCATCTGACCGGCACCGCGTCCATAGAACATCGTTGTTCCAACGGCATCCCCAACGATACAGACCGCATTGAACACATCATGGACATTTGCCAGCATGCTGCGTTCCGGGATCATGGTTGGATGGACCCGTATCTGAACCCGTTTGGCGTCTCGTTTGGCGATGGCCAATAACTTGATCATAAATCCAAGCTCGCGAGCATATTGGATGTCTTTTGGCGTAATGTGACGGATACCTTCGAGATAGATGTGCTCGAGTTGGATGGGAACACCGAATGCCAATGAGGAGAGCAAAACGATTTTATGTGCTGTATCATGGCCATCCACGTCGAAGGTCGGATCCGTCTCTGCATATCCCAACTCCTGCGCCATTGCAAGCGCATCCTCGAATTCTGTGCCATGTTCGGTCATTTGCGTGAGTATGTAGTTCGCAGTACCATTGATGATCCCATAAATTGTCTGGATTTCATTGGCAGGCAACCCCTCGCGCAGAGCCTTGATGATTGGAATCCCTCCCGCAACACTCGCCTCGAAATGAATGTTCACACCGTTCCGGTAAGCAGCGGCGAAGAGTTCCTCTCCACATTCAGCAAGCAGGGCTTTATTTGCCGTGACGACATGTTTTCCCTGTTGCAGAGCCTGGAGGATGTAACTCTTAGCGGGTTCGATGCCGCCGATGGTCTCGACGACAATATCGATATCGGGATCGTTGAGGATGGATTCAGGATGATCGGATACCCTGGATGGATCGAAAGAGATTCCTGGGCGAGAAACGGGCAATCGACGTACGCCAATTCGAACAAGCTCCAATTGGAATCCGGTTTTCTCTGTGATCAGGTGGGCACGCTCCAGTAAGATGCGGGAAACTCCCGTACCGACGTTTCCCCAACCGAACAAACCAACCCGTACACATCTCTTACTCACTCTTCACCTCATAAACAGCACACTGAATTGCAGTACACGGATCTTGGATCTTTTACCGCCTTGTCGTACGTACTCGATAACCATCTAGTCGTAGGGATTTCAGGAATGGCTCGATTCTGTCAGCAAGATTTCGTGCCTCATCGTCTGTCTTGAACAACCCTACCCACACGAGATACAAATTTCCGGGAGGGGGCGACTTGACCCATACTGAATAGCCGTTGGCCAAAAATTGCTGTGCGATTCCACTTGCCCGATCTCGGGAACTAAAAGCACCTACCTGAACCGTGTAACCCGTGGGATCCGTGGTGGATGGAACCATGCCCCCCGGATCGGAAGAGCCGGTCTCTGTGAATGTCTGTTCTGATTCTCCATGAGATGTTAACGTCGTCTGCTTACGCAATGATGACTGAACAGAGTCGTTTGTGGACATGTTTTCCTCTTCAGCATCGGTGAGTTCACGGTCAAGTATATCCTCAACACGTCCATGTTCCGTCGATTGTACCGCAATATCCTGGCGTCCTGCATGGAAGCCCAGTTGGAAAACAAACACGCTTATCAAAAGCGCAAGCACCACCAGCAGGATTATCTGGTTGCCCGTTAACGCCGAAGTTGTCTGCTCATCATGCATGGGCCCACTTGAGATTACGTTCCATCTGTGAAAAGCATTCCAAGACAGTGGAAGAGATATTCGCCGATCATCGAGAGGAAGAGGCGAGGCATTTTTGGATGGTGCAGGAAACCCGATCTGTACAGTGGAAATTTCCTATGGAGAACAAAGAAACCACCCCACAGAGCAAACCCGTTCAGGCATAAATTGGTCGGGGCGACTGGATTTGAACCAGCGACCACTTGAACCCCATTCAAGTGCGCTACCGGACTGCGCTACGCCCCGACCGACAAAATCTCATCTATTCAATAATATCTAACAATATTAGCACCCAACTGCATCCGTGTCAAGGAAAAAATCCCGGGGATGGTCGACAACTCGCCCGCACAAGGGCGAAAAAC
Source organism: Candidatus Poribacteria bacterium (assembly GCA_024278235.1). Taxonomy (GTDB): domain Bacteria; phylum Poribacteria; class WGA-4E; order JAJRTO01; family JAJRTO01; genus JAJRTO01. Next base: position 3,075 of record JAJRTO010000373.1, on the reverse strand, counting down.
AGATTCACAAGGCTCTGTGAGGCTGGTGGCTCCTACCGTCACATATGACGTTTTCAACGCCCCGGTGGTGCTCTGCGCAGAGAATGCAAATTCTTGCACACTCTTTTGACAGCCCATGCATGAACCTCATAAAAAACAACCAGGAAAGTATGATAACCACTGGGATCCGGACAGGTTCCAGACGTGATGGTGGCGGCATGGGAATTGCGAGTCTGTACAGCTATGCACCATGAACGATCACGCCCGGAAAGGATACGGCACGGTAAAAACAGGTCTGTTGCGATATTTTTGATGCGCCGGACATGCTACGATCTGCCAGGGAAAATGAATAGAACAAGAGCCTATGCGAGTGTTGCCCCTTTCATTCGATGGGGTCTGATATTTGGCAGCTTGATATTGATTGCTGTCAGTGCGTTGGCCCAGAATGTACCGAGCTTGATAACGGCCAAACAAGCGACATCGGTAACATGCGGACAGGCGGAGATAACTCTCACGGTGGAAGGTACCGGCGATCCGACCGGAGCCCGCAAGCCGTTGGATGTGTTACTGGCACTAGATCGCTCGGGCTCGATGAGTGGCGAACCGTTTGCCAAAGCTCAGGAGGCATTCAAAACGCTGATCGATCAACTGGATCCGGCTCTGGATCGGGTGGGATTGGTCTCCTACTCGACAACCGCAATTCTGAACCGTCCCTTGACGAGCGATTTTGACCTTGTCAAGAGCGGGATCGACAGCCTGAACGTCTCCGGTTTCACGAACATCGGGGACGCTGTGTTCATCGCTCAGGCTGAATTGTCAGGCCCCAATGGACGACCGGGTGCGGTCTCAGTCATGGTTGTCTTGAGTGATGGTGTTGCGAATCGCAGTCACGATGGTGGCGAATGTCCCAATACACCGATGACTCCAAACGCCTGCACCCAGGACGCTATCGATCAGGCGGCGATCTCACAGGCTATAGGCACTGTCGTCTATACCATTGGCTTTCATCTGCAACAGATCAGCGAACCAACCCAGACGATAGCCAGAACGACACTGGAAGACATGGTCGGTAACGGGGGCGTCTATTTTGAAGCGCCGACCGCCGAGGAATTGGAAGATGCCTTCGCACGCATTGCTGGAGAAAGCTCCAGCATTGTCAGTACGGATACTGAGGTCATCGAAATCCTCCCTCCCGGCATCGGCTACATCCCTGGCACCGCTTCTCTTTTCAAGAGCACGCCGGGCCAACCCGACTCCACGATCCCACGAGAACCCGATAGTATCAGCGGGCAGACACTGTCATGGAGCCTGGGCAACATGGTGATCGGTCAAACGCTCGCCATCAGCTTCGGAGTCACCGTGGAGACTCCTGGCGATAACCTGCTCATTGACGTATTTCCCGATGCCCATGTGGCCTACCGTGACTTCAATGATGATCCACAAGAGATACCCTTTCCCGAAACATATGTCGATGTGGAACCGTGTGAAGTCCCTCTGGGAAGCGTGGGGGATTTGGTGTGGAATGACTTGAACGCTGATGGAATTCAGGATGTGGACGAACCCGGCATTCCCGGTGTAACGGTCAACCTGTATGATGCGACAGATAATCTGGTAGGAACCACGACGACAGCGGTCGATGGTAGTTATAGTTTCGCAGATCTGGATCCGGGAAGCTATCGTGTGGAGTTCATCCCACCCACTGGCTTTCTGTCAAGCCCGCTGGATATTGGTGCAGATGACTTCCTCGATAGTGATGTGATTCCCGGAACGAACCGGACTGCCACCATCACGCTCGATGTCGGAGTCGATGACACAACATGGGATGCCGGGTTCTACAGAGAATGCACGGACGCTATCGTTATCGAGAAATCTGCGGACAAAACTATCATCTATAGTGGTGATACGGTCACTTACACCTACACGGTAACCACCACGTGCGAGCAATCGCAGTCCAATGTAACCGTCAGTGACGATCAATGTGGACCGGTGACCTTCATGGGGGGTGATGGGAACGACAATGAGCTGCTGGATCCCGGTGAGACCTGGACATACACATGTGCCGTCACCCTCACAGAGGACAGTACCAACACGGCCACCGTCACTGCAACGGATCCGTCCGGCAACGCTGTGAGCAACACAAGCACGGTTTCTGTCGATGTCATCTCCCCATCCATCACCATGGAGATATCTATCAGCGGTCAAAGCGTCAACGATCCCCCTGGCCCCTCGATCCCGATGGGTGAGGTCGTGCCGTGGGAGTATGTCATTACCAATACCGGGGATGTGCTACTGATAGACATCAGCCTTACGAGCGAACAGGGCACTGAGATTGCCTGTTCACAAGATACCCTGCCCGTCGGCGAATCGATGACCTGCACCGCAAGTGATATTGCCGTGGCGGGTCAACACAGTGATCTCGTGACAGTGACCGGTTATGATCCACTCGGTAATCCGGTGAGCACGAGTAGCACTGGCTACTACCTCGGGATGCATCCCTCGATTGATGTCGAGAAAACCGTTTCGACCGACCGGATGATCTGGTTCGATGCGGATCAGCCGGAGGGGTTGCAGGTCATCGAGGGAAGTGCTGTCTACTTCCGATTTGTCGTGACGAATAATGGCAATGTCGGCCTCACACATCTCACACTCAAGGACAGCAAATTTGGACGAAGCCCATGCCCGGTGCCGGATGTGCTGGCTCCCGGCGAGTCCTTCAGCGCGATGGTGCACCTACGTTCTGCAGAGGAGGGCCAACACACCAATACGGCTTTCGCAACGGGCGATTTCGACGGGATTACCTATAGCGATACGGATGACGCAAATTACTTTGGTGTCGCTGAGGGCGACACGGTTTCACTACCGGACGAGGAGGGGATTGTCTTCATGGCGACACTGGATGGAGATGCCAACGCCGACGGGTCGGTGAATCTTAGCGACTTTAGTATCCTGGCAGCCACGTTCGGCAGCAATACTCCAAGCGCGGACTTCAACGGTGACGGTGCTGTGAACCTGGACGACTTCAGCATCCTTGCGGCTAACTTCGGGCAAACGAGTGCGTGCGACCAGTGTGCTCCTGAGAATATATTCATGGATGAC
>JAJRTO010000372.1 GCA_024278235.1 Candidatus Poribacteria bacterium | reverse complement strand
TCAAGTGAAGATGTTGTTCATCATGCCGACCATGGTGTTGCTCATCGTGATGAACATCTTCCCGTTGCTCTGGTCTCTCTACTTGAGTTTCTGCAAGTACCGCGCTTCTTATCCCAATATCTCACCCGAATTCATCAGCTTCTCCAATTACACACAGCTCCTCTCGGATCCGCAGGTGTGGGGCTACTTTGTGACCACAGCCAAGTTTGTTCTGCTGGCAGTATCCGCGCAATTTCTGATTGGATTTGGCCTGGCACTGTTGCTCAACCGTGAGTTCCCCTACAAGGGAATCGTGACAACCTTGATCTTGCTTCCGATGATGCTCTCACCGGTCGTTGTGGGGATGTTCTGGCGATTCATCATGGATGCGGATTCAGGGCTGTTGAGCTTTTTGCTCAGGCCATTCTTCAGCCTCCTGCATGTGGACGAAGTGCTCTGGACAACAAGTCCAAAAATAGCTCTGTTTTCAGTTGTCATCGTGGATACATGGATGTGGTCGCCGTTCATGATGCTGATCTCATTGGCGGGACTTTCGGCGGTTCCGAAATATCTCTACGAAGCGGCGGAAGTCGATCGTGCCTCCGCATGGTTCAAATTTCGGCGGATCACACTTCCTCTCGTATCGCCTTTACTGCTGATCGCCCTTCTATTCCGCACCATGGATGCTTTCAAGCTGTTTGATTTGGTCTATGTGCTGACGAACGAGGGGGGGCCTGGTGCGGCCACAGAAACCGTTTCGATGAACCTCTACAAGATCGCCTTCCAACGTTGGGAGACAGGGAAAGCCTGTGCGATGGCATACATCTTGTTGATCATCATCGTTGCATTGAGCAACATCTATGTGAAGTATCTGAACAAGGTCAAAGAGGAGGCATGACGATAGGATGTATCAAAAAAGCGCGTGGCGTTGGTTGATTTACGCGGTGATCGGCATCGTTGTGATTATCTACCTGATGCCGATTTACTGGATTGTGGTGACATCGCTGAAGCCTTCTCTGGATATTTATACTAAAGTACCTAAATTCATCTTTAAGCCCACACTGGCAAACTATGCCAAGCTACTCCCCGGCCACTCCGATTATCTTCAGCAACTGCTGAACAGTATTATCATCGCCTTCGGGAGCACTCTTCTGGCAGTGGCACTTGGCACATTCACGGCTTATGCGTTCTCACGTTTCAGAGTCAAGGGAGCCAATGATCTCCTGTTCTTCATCCTCAGCACCCGCATGCTGCCGCCTGTCGTGGTCGTCATCCCGATCTATCTGATGTATACAGCATTGGGATTGCGCGACACACATTTCGGATTGATTCTGCTCTACACAACGTTTAATGTGTCATTCGCAGTGTGGCTCATGAAGGGGTTTATCGACGAGATTCCCCGGGAATATGAGGATGCCGCTCTGGTGGATGGCTATACCCGCTTTCAGGCTTTTCGCAAGATCGTGTTGCCGCAGTCGGTCACGGGGATTGCAGCTACGGCGGTGTTTTGCCTGATCACTGCATGGAACGAGTTTGCTTTCGCGCTGGTCCTCACCGAGACAGGCGGACGCGCAATTACCGCACCACCTTCTATTCCAAGTTTCCAGGGCGCCAGTGGGATTGACTGGGGACAGATCGCTGCGGCGACCTTTATTTTCTTGTTGCCGGTGGCTATCTTTACTTTTGTCATGCGGAAGCATCTGTTGCGAGGTGTGACCTTTGGAGCTGTCAAAAAGTAGCTTGAAACATAAATTGGTATCACAGAGCAACCACTGCGAAAGTGGAGCGAAGGAGTTGCCATGAAAGTACTCATCACAGGTGCCAGCGGAAGGCTGGCCGGCTATGTTGTACGCGAGCTTGCAGATCCACACGAACTCGTGCTCACATCGAGGCGGGAGTTGCCGGAAGAACTCGCCGAATACCCCTGGATACAGGGAGATCTGAACAATTTTGAAGATTGCCAGCGTATGGTGCAAGGGGTGGAGGCCATCCAGCATCTGGGAGCCCAGCCCTGGCCGGTGGATCATCCGGATTCACGTGCAAGGGCCGAGGAGATGGGCATCCCGTTCGATGCGACCTTCAAAACGAATATGCTCGGCACATACTACCTCATGCAGGCAGCAGTGGAAGCCGGCGTAAAGTACGTCGTCATGGCGGGAAGTAATTGTGCTTTAGGGCACGGTTTTCGTATCAGTGGAACACCGTTTCCGATCCAATTTCTACCTATGGATGAGACGCATCCATGCTATCCCGAGGATTCGTATAGCTATTCCAAACGTGCCGGTGAGGATCTGCTGGCAAGCTACACACGCGCCTATGGTATTCGCACATACGTGACACGGCCCGCTGGGATCACGCCCGATGAACGACGCCGGCAGATGGCTGAGAACGCTCGTCCTGCAGGTGGCTGGACAGACTGGCTGTGGTGCTGGGTCGGAAGCGAAGACGTGGCCAGCGCGCATCGACTCTTGATGGAAGCAGCCGATGAACTGCCGCCCCATGACGTGTACTTCCTCAATAGTGATGACACAACCGCGCTGGAACCATCTCGGGAGCTGGTGGAGCGATTCAAACCGGAGTTGCTACCGGTTGCCGAAAAACTTGAGGGTCACCAATCCTTCTTGAACTGCGACAAACTCAAAAGCGCGGTGGGCTGGGAACATAGGACTGCATGGAGGATCTACCGATGAGCGATATTGTGCGTGTCGGTGTGGTAGGAGCGGGGAGCATCTCCGTACGAGGTATTTTGCCCCATCTTGCACAGGAAGACGTGCAGGATCGAGTCCGGATGACCGCCGTCTGCGATCCTGTACCCGGACGTGCTCAGGCTGCGGCCGAGAGGTTCAACATCCCCCATGCCTGCGAGAGTTATGAGGAGATGATCGACTCGGGGTATGTGGATGCGGTCACCATTGCCTCACCGATTGGTATCCACTATGAGCAGGGCAAGATGGCAGTTGAACACGGCATCCATGTACATTTCAATAAGACGATGACGACGACTGTCGACGAAGCGGATGATCTGATCGAGAGCGCGAAGCAGAAGGGCGTGAAACTCGTGGCATCTCCGGGGCAGATGCTCCGCCCGCTCAATCAGGAGATTCGCCGGTTGGTACAGGATGGGGCATTGGGCGAACTCATCTGGACTGCCACGGGGGCTGCTTTTGGAACGTATCATGAGCGAGAGTCGATCCGGCAGGGAGACGATGTGCTCTCGAACATCGACCCATCCTGGTATTTCCGCAAACCTGGGGGCGGTCCGCTCTACGACATGACGGTGTATGGATTGCACACGATGACGGGGATTCTCGGCCCGGCAAAACGGGTGACAGCCCTTTCAGGAGTACGGATTCATGAGCGCGAGTTCCGGGGGAAGATGGTTCCCTGTGACATGGATGACAACACGCTCATCCTCCTCGATTTTGGGGAGGCGTTCTTCGGCCTGGTATATGGGGTTGCAGCAGGATCGTTGGTTGGTTTTGGAAGCCCGACTATCTTCGGCACCAAAGGCGTCATCAACGGCAATGCTCTCAACGGTCAACCTATTGAAGTGGCAGGAGACAACAACGCACTGCCGCACGTGATCGGCCCTCATCGTGACATCCAGGAATCCCATGTTTTCGAGGATATCATGCAACTGGTGGATTGGATTCGCGAAGACAAGCCGACTATCGTTACAGCGGAGCATGCGCGACATGTGATCGAGATCTTCGACGCTGGCTATCGCTCCGCGGAAACAGGACAGGCCATCGATCTACGCTCGACATTCGAGCCGATGGGATATTCGTAACCCGCCTGTCAGATACGGAAGCGGTGCATGACGACGCTCAATCCGGGAGCTTCTATGATTTCTATATGGGAGATTTCCAGAATTGGGCGTTCAGCTCTTGACAAAAACGCATAGTTATGGTATTTTTATATGAGCAATCGCTCAAATAACTAACAAAGAGGGTAAACGTTGTGAGTCAGACATCCGGGTCATGTGATATTGTGGCTATCCATCCTCTACGAGTTCAAGCCGTTCAGGGAAGTATGCCGGACGCATCTGTCTTCCAAAGCCTGGCTCAGACTTTCAAAGCACTTGCGGATCCATCGCGGGTGAAGATCATCTACGCGCTGTCCGTTACGGAGTTATGCGTGTGCGATCTTGCGAAGGTGGTGGGGCTCAGCATCTCGGCAACCTCCCATCAACTCGCGATGTTGCGAAATATGAAACTCGTGAAGTTTCGCAGAGATGGTAAAAAAGCCTACTACTCATTGGACGATG
>JAJRTO010000371.1 GCA_024278235.1 Candidatus Poribacteria bacterium | reverse complement strand
CATCTGCTGAGCAGCCAGATCACAAGCCCAGCCTTCCATCCATTGGTGAGAGGTCGGCCGAGGGCGTAAATCCAATTTACCATCTACCACAATCGGTTCCCACTGAGAGCCGTGGGCAACATAGATCGCGTGGATATCGAATCGTCCCCAGAGTCTATTAGGGCGATTCCACCGGGGCTCCAATGTGTAACCGGCTTCTTCCAGTGCCGGTAGGATAACTTCCAGAAAATAACCGTGATCTGCACTGTCACCAAAGAGCTTGAGTTCCCAGAATATCAACTCTCCAGAACCGTGAAGCGTCTTGCCCGGATAGGCAAACAACACGCTCTCGATTGGCCATGGAGTCTCTGAGATGATGGGTGATTTGCTCTTAGCCTCTCGATCGGTTGCCGTACCCTCCAGGGTTGCTACAAAGTTCTGCCAGATCCGTGCATCACTGGTTGGCAGACGTTGGGCAATGATCGTTCCTAGTGTCTGCGAGATCTCAGCCGACAGACATGACGAAAGGCGGACCAATGAGCTATTGACCCGCAACACGATAAGATAACGGATGAGGTTAATGGGATTCGTCAAAGACCACATAGTTGGTAAGTTCATAGAGTAATTTTACGCGGGTTTTTGGCCACTGGCGGATTCGCCATGCTGTGAGCATATCTTTGACCTCCTGGTCCAGCAATCCCTGGATTCGCCCCCAGTAGAATTGGACTTCCGTGGGATCCTCAAGCTGCAGAAGTTCGTAGAGCATGTCCTGTTCCCGGGGACGCACCAGTGTGCGAAACACTTTGGCCATTTCCAGGAGGCTCAGAAATTCAGAGGCATCAAAGGTGAGAATCCCTTTCTGCTCGCGCTCGTGTGGCCGGATGAGTTGATAGGGAGCCGAGTAAAATCGGACGCGCAACTGATCCATCGCAAAGCGGGACTCGTGATGGATCGCACGGCAGAGCACATCTCCCATGCAGATCCCACTTGTGGCACCTACAGTGGGAAAAATCTGGAGGAGTCCTTTGAGTTCAGTACCATGATAGAGAACAAGTTGCTGTAGCCAGGGCCGGAGCCGCCGCTGTTTTATTATCAACAGGAATCGCTTGGAATCGTGCAGGTAAGTTCCCAGAACAGGGCTCTCCGGGGATTCCTGTTTGACGAGTCCCGTCTTCGGCAACTGATTGACAAACCCCCAGATAACGGCGGCTCGTTGTGCCACCGCTCCCAGTTTACGGGCCTTTATCAGAATATCCTTGCAGAACGGACAGTAAAGATCCGCCTGTTCAGGCCAACGTGTCCGTGGATAAACCCAACATCGATGGCAGGGACTGCTGAGCGCTGAAAGAGGGGGGCCAATAGAAGTTTCATGGGATGATGGGCCATCATCCTCCTTGATTTGGATCTGCTCATCTCCTGCCCCTACCCGGAGAGTTGCAAGAAGCTCGGCACCTGTCTGGCTCCGGCGTATCCAATCAAAGGTGCTTAGCATCCAATACCTTTCGAAGTGCCGCGTGGTGCTGAACCGCCTCGGAATGGAACCATTCATCGATCTTCAAAGGCAATCGCCACGCTTGCTCCGGCTTTCCGCTGTATCGACCTGCCCAATCGATGAGGAAACTTTCGGGAAGGATGCGCAACTGCAAACTGCCGAGGCCAAGATAGCGCCCTTTACCCATTTTGTGGGCGAGTCCTTCCTCCAGGGCGACACACCAGATCAGCCGCTGAAGCTCCTCCTCTTCCAAATTCCAGAAGCGAATGGTAAACCGACATCGGGCTCCCGGCAAGATGGCTCGCATATAACTCGCTTGGCGAACATCTGGTGCAAAGGCATCCAGCTTTTGAACGATGGGAGGCAGAGGTGCATGAGGGAACACACGCCAGTGTTTGCCGACGCGAAACATGGCGGCTGTGCTATCGGGATCTTGTTTCCACTCGGTCCCATTCCATTGCCATTGTCCATAGGGATAAGGGAGTTTGAACCAGGCGAGTTCCGGTTCCTCGAACATCCCAAAGCTGAATGAGAGTCGTCCCATGAGAGCCTGATTGGGCCCATTCCCGACCCAGCCAAACAGACCATCTGTGGGATTGAGTTGGCTGATGTCCGTGCTTGAATCTCTGGAGTCGCTCGCAATCGAATAGATGTGACGGATCATCCCTTTGATGCTTTTACTGGGAAGCGCGTAGCTCCGCCTGGAGCCACGTTGAGCAGCCGTGGGAGGCGACATGGAAAAGAAGTCCCAACCGTTGACAGGTTCACCCTCGATGATCGTTCGGAAAGAGGGCTCGCCGCTCTCACTCACACTCAGAGGCGTTAATACCGTCCCCTCGACGACCAGGAATCCTGAGTAACCACCAAAAGCTCGATGGGAGATAAAACCGGCATCAGCACGTGGCGGGGTCTGGGAGTTGACGACCGCTTGCGGCGCCAATGGTGCTATCGATAGCAGTGCGGTCGTGGCCGCCTCGTCGTCCAGTTCCAACGTGTGCCAGAGATCGCTCTTCGTCAGACGATGCTCGGCAAACAACTGCCGCCCGAAGTCATCTGGATCGGTTGTGCGCCATTCCAGGCCGGTCACATCTGCCTGAACCCATCCGAACCCACTCGTTTTCTCGCCACCGATTGGAATATCTCCACGCTGGAAATCGTGGATGAGATGGCTCAACAGCGAGATCGCCTCCTGATCCCTCTCATTGACATCCTGGAGGTCGAGACGCAGGTGGAAGGCAAGCTGTTCACCATAGGCAAACAGATAATCTGCTTTTGCATTTTCGATAGGCTGGCCCGTCGTTGGATCCATCCGCACACCATCCATGGAACACCAGGAACTCTCGGGATCCGTTGGGTCCACGAGATAAGCATCCGAGAAGAAAACCAACCCTCGTCGTCCCTGTGCACCGAAGAGCCGGTTCAATAACCCATCCGTCTTGGCAGAATCTCCCCAGAATGTTTTCAGAACCTGTGAGGCGCGTTTTCGGAAAGCTCCCTTGATCGTGCTCCCGGGGATGTAGATTTCCCATGATCCCTGGCCTTCCGCAGATGGAGCCCAGGACAGCATACGCATAAATACGGTATCATAGGGCTTCCCATACTCCCGCGAGATCTCTCGATTGGAAGATCCTCCTGCTCGAAAATCTGTGTTGTAGGTCTGTGTCAACTCCTGACGGGTACGAGCCCGATAGGCTTCCAGGAAGGCCACAAAATTACGATCATTGGTGATGCTCTTACGTAGATTCCTGGGACTGACAATATGACGGTAGCTCACTCGACGGTGCGCATCGAGGAAACCTCTCCATGTCGTTGCACTGACGCCTTCCGGAATTCGGGTGGGATCCCCCCACTGCTGCTCTGTAATGTGACCATCGAGTAGCATACTCTTGATCCGAATATGCTCTTCCCGCTCAGCGATCTCTGAATCAATCCAGGTATCACTTTGCAGAAGTCGAATCTGCCGATCCACCTGTTGGTAGAGCCCGGGGAGTACCTTCTCGCATCCCTCTGCCAGGATTTCTACCATCGCGTTCTCGTCTTCAATGTGGCTGGTCAGGGGATCCGCCAGGGAAGGGTCCAATCGGAGGCTGTTTACGATCTGCTCCCACGCTTCCTGATTCAACTGCTGTACAGTCTGGGTCTGAGACTCCGCATGCTCCAGAACCCGCTTCGCCATATTGGCTTTCTTGCCAAACGCATCCCGGATCGCGGTTCTCAGAGCGTCCTTGCTTGGGAAAGGTTGATCCATCAGGGGCTGGATCTGGGCAACGAGTTTCTTCGAGAGGGGATATTTCCCTCTGGTGAGTTTGCTGAGAGCGGACGAGGGAAGAGACCAGGATTCTGTCTCAGATGCGGGCCCTTCTTTGAGCCAGATCGCAATCGTTCTCGGAAGGAATTCCGCCAGTTTTCGTTTCCAATCCTCAGAACTGAGGATCGGGCCTCCAATGGTCATCTCCAGCCGCTGACGCACAGGGGTTGGCAGATTCCGCATGGCTTCCAGGAGCAAACGTCCTTCAACGGCGGCAAAAGCAGGAACATCCGGATCGACTTTCCCCCAGTTCCAGCCCACCAGCACTGGATTGACGGCATCGAAAGTCAGGGAAATCGTCAGATGGTTCGTTTTCGTATGGACCGGATCCTGCAACTTTGCACCCGAAAATGGTAGATCCATCTCAAGGCGGCAGCGCCCCAGGCCCTTGCTCTTACCTGCACCAAACCAGAAACGTCCCGATTTGAGTTCTTCAAAAAGATGAAACAAACGCGCTTCATTCTCTCCATGCTGCAGCACAGAATCGTTCACATGGATGGTAAGATCAAAGACGGAATTGCGGAACAGTGTCTCCATCTTGTAATTGGCATTTGCCTCGGCAGCCCAGCGGTCCTCATCGAGCCGGATCCCCATACGTAAGTCGAAAAAGTGATCGCGCGGATAACTCTCCTGCCGGAGTTTGCAGATCGCTTGCGTGATCAGTTTCTCGGGCATACGGGATCCGTACAGGCGTGACCAGAGTTCATTCAGCAATCCAATATTCCTGCCGTTACGTGAACTACCGATGAACGCATCCATCAGAGACTGTGCCGTTCCCTCAATTTCCCCTGCAAGGGAGACCAGTTTCTGGGTGCCATCGCCATCTCTGGTAAAGAGCGTCTTCCTTGCATTTCCCCGATAGATAGGAGATTCCGCGAAGAGCTTTCCTTGTAGAATCATAATGTACCTCCTCCTTGACTTGCTCTCGTATGAGATTATAATACGGGCAGCATTCCGCGTCAAGCCCTTAGAACTGAATAGAACCTGTCAGAGATTAAGTGTGGAAATAAGATATCAGCAGCTCGTGGTCAGTTCTCAGACATCAGCAAATAAGCAGGCGACTGAAGCCTGAAGCCTGAAAACTAATGCCTCACAGCTTAAACTGCATTTGGCATGATATTACGCTCTCTGCAGATTCACGAGGATCAACGCAACGATGGTGATAATGACTCCAACCGTGGATCTTCGATCCAGTCGTTCACCAATAAACAGGACCCCGACGAGAGTCGTGAAGAGCACTCCCCCGGAACCGGACACGGGAAACGCAATCAGAGCATCGACCCTATCTAACGCTGCCAGGAAAGCCCAACTTCCCATGACATTGCAGATGCCGATTAGAACCCCATAGAAGCCCTCCCACAGAGTCGGTATGGTTCTCTGGTAGATGGCAGCCACCGTGTAAACAGCCGAAGTCACAGTGAACAGAAATACCAGGTACACCGGTTTCTGCTCAATCGGACACAGCTCGTTGAACGCCTTCATGGCAAGCCGGGAGATACCGGAGTTGATGAACAAAGATGCAACTATCAGGATCCCCAAACGCTGAACAGGCTCCGGGGGTCTACTGACAGGAAATTGCTCCGCAGACTTTTGCTCCGGAACTGCTTCCTCTGCCGGCTTCGACTTCGATTTGGTACCCAGGAGAGGAAGTGCGCTGCATGCCAACAGGATGCCAATCGATTGCCATAGATTGGGCGTTTCATGCCAAAACAGCATGGCAACCACGATGGGCACTACAAGCGATAATCTCACGACCGCAAAGGTCACCACGACACCGCTCAGACGCAAACCGAGCGTAACAAGCACAAATCCAATCGCGTAGGTGATGCCGTTCGTCGTACCAAAGATAAACGTGAGAGGCGTGAACTGAAAGTTACCCGTCCGAACAACAGACAGAATGCTGATCAACAATGCCGTCAGATAGTTGACATGCCCAATCGGTTGCATCCGGTGACCTCGGTTCTTGGCATCTTTCAGGAAGAGGCCAAATCCCGATATCAGGATGACGTGCAGGATGAGAAAGAGCATGTGAGCGTCAATCGACCATTGGCAACGTCACTTTGGTTTTCTCTTTCGCCGAACGATAACTAGCAAGGACAACTTCCACGGCATGGCGGCCTGCTCGACCATCCACGATGCAAGGTTTCCCATCACGGATGCAATCCACGAAATGGCTCAACTCACCGGCAACCCCGTGGGGACCCGTGCGGTCGGGGGTGATCTCCTGCCATTCGGATTCCCCTAGCCTCTTGAGATAAGCGATGTCGGCACGCATATCCAGTCGAAGCGAGCCCTTCGACCCGTCGAGGATCGTCTCATTGGTTCCTCGTGCACCCATGAACGCTCCCCAACGCAAGATGCCAACGGCCTGAGAATCATATCGGATGAGAGTGACAGCGTAATCTTCCCAGTCCTCGTGACCAGAATAGCTTCCGACTTCGGCTGCTACAGTCACCGCATTCCCGCCAAACCAGTTGATCAGATCCGATTTGTGAATTCCATTCTCCAGGAAGCCTCCCAGTGTTCCATACCAGTTTGATGGACGCTGACGAGGCGCCGAATAAGAACCCGTGTAGTCTGTCTCAAGATAGACCAGGTCGCCGATCTCGCCCTCGTCGATCAGTTTCTTGCCCAGTTCATGCACAGGATAGAAGCGGAGCACCTGTCCGACCATGAGGACGGTCCCCGCTTTGTCAGCCGCTTCGATCATCGCATCGGAATCTTCCAGGGCGACTGAAAGTGGTTTTTCACAGAAGGTATGCACTCCCGCTTCGGCGGCAGCAACCACGACCTCCCGATGTGTGGTTGGGGGGGTGACTACAATGACTCCATCAGCAATTCCCAGCAGATCATGATAGTCCTGGAAAGCCCGGATGCCATGCTGCTCAGCGACCTCCTGAGCGGCCTCCAGTCGAATATCCGCCACACCGACAAACTCACAGTTCTCCACTTTGGGCAGTGTATT
>JAJRTO010000370.1 GCA_024278235.1 Candidatus Poribacteria bacterium | reverse complement strand
CCGATGATCTTGCCGCCAAGTTTGATAAGGGAAACTTCCCCCTGTGTCTCGACAGTGATCTGTACATGCTCCATGACACAACACCTCATTAGGAATGACAGTCTGTTTTCTGATGACTGACGATCTATCTCATACGAGTTTTTCAGTGAGCCCCGTAGAGCGTGCAGCTTGCTCGTTCGCAGTAGAGCGTGCAGCTTGCTCTACTTCCTCCGTAAGTGAAAAACTCGTATCTCTCAGCCACCAGTCGGGTAAGTATAGCACACCGACTTCAGTGTCGCAAGCGCAGAAATCCCTTGGGAGTCTGCCTCAGATTTGTGGGTGCAGATGTCCGCTGGAGGTAGTCGATTCAGATCAGCAACCATGCGCGATGCCCGAAGAACCCGGCCACATCCACACGGTTCGAGCCTGTGAAGATATACTGCGGAATCACGCGTCCGGCACGGGTACCGGTTTCAATTTCCAGATTTTCTCCGCATATTCTCCAACCGTACGATCACTGGAGAACCTTCCCATGTTGGCCACGTTCAGGATGGATCGCTTTGTCCATTCCTGCTGTCTCTTGTATATCTCATCGACCTCTCTTTGACACCTGATATACGATGCAAAATCCGCCAATAGACAGTAATGATCACCATATCTCAGAAGGGCATCTATAATAGGCTGGAACAACTGCGGCTGTTGGGGAGAAAAGTAGCCGTTGCCGATCATATCCAGCGTTGGTTTCAGTTCCGGATTGCTTTCATAGTAATCCAGCGGATGATAGCCTTCTGATTTCAATGTCAGTATCTCGTCAGCGGTTAACCCAAAGATGAAGATATTTTCGTTACCCACTTCGTCTCTGATCTCGATGTTGGCACCGTCGAGCGTACCAATTGTCAGAGCACCGTTGAGGGCGAGCTTCATATTTCCGGTGCCGGAGGCTTCTGTGCCGGCGGTGGAGATCTGTTCCGAAAGTTCGGCTGCGGGGATGATCTTCTGTGCCAAGGAAACCCGATAATTCGCCAGGAACACAACCTTCAGCCTGTCTCCAATAAGAGGATCTCGGTTCACCGCATCCGCGACAGAACTTATCAGCTTGATGATGAGTTTGGCCATGCGGTACTCCGGGGCCGCTTTCCCTCCAAACAAGATGGTACGGGGCATGAAATCCCCGTCAGGATGAGCACGTATCCGATTATAGAGAGTGATGATGTGTAAAACGTTGAGCAACTGGCGCTTGTATTCATGAATTCGCTTGACCTGGACATCAAACATCGAATTCACATCGACATGGTTCTGATTGTATTGGGCCACATATTCAGCGAGATCCTCTTTGTTTTCCCTCTTGATCTTCTGCCATTCTTTCTGAAACGATCTATCTTCTGCCAGCGGGACAAGTTTTTTCAGTTCATACAGATCGGTTATCCAGCCTTCACCGATATGTTCTGTGATCAACTGAGCCAACCTGGGATTGCAGAGCTTCAGCCATCGGCGCTGTGTAATACCGTTGGTTATGCTGCTAAATCTCTCCGGATAGAACTCGTAAAAATCACGGAAAATGTGATGTTTCAGGATATTCGTGTGCAGTTCCGTCACTCAGTTGACCGAATGGCTCCCAACAAGGGCCAGATGTGCCATCCGAATGTGGTTCTGATCGCCTTCCTCTATCAGGGACATCCTTCTGAGACGATCCATATCTCCCGGATAACGATACCAGATGTCATCCAGAAAGCGTCGGTTGATCTCATGGATGATCTGGAGGTGCCTCGGCAGCACCTTTCCAAATAGGCTGACGGACCATTTTTCCAGGGCTTCTGGTAGGATCGTATGGTTCGTGTATCCGAACGTCCTCACGGTGATCTCCCACGCTTGATTCCAACTCAGTCCTCTGTGGTCTACCAGGAGCCGCATCAGTTCAGCGATGCCAACGGATGGATGGGTGTCGTTCAACTGAATGGTGACCTTGTCAGGAAAATCCTCGAAAGCGGCAGGGCTTTCTGAACCATGCGTTTTCTCGTATCTTTGCAGAATATCTTGCAGTGTTGCAGACATCAGAAAATACTCTTGCCTCAAACGCAGTTCCCTGCCCTGGATGATATTATCGCTTGGATAGAGCACCTTGGAAATATTCTCTGAGAGGATCTTGTCTTCCACTGCCCCGATATAGTCTCCGCTGTGGAAATACTCGAGGTTGAACTCACGTGTCGATTTAGCGGCCCATAATCTCATGGTATTGACCGTATGATTCCCATATCCGGGTAGGGGGGTATCGTAGGCCATCGCCATTACACTCTCTGTGTTTATCCAGTCGTTGCGCAGGATGCCATTCGGATCCGTATACTGGTGGACCTCCCCATAGAATTGAACCGGATAGAGACACTCAGGGCGTCCTATCTCCCACGGATTGCCATAGCGCAGCCAGTTGTCAGGAGTCTCCACCTGGTATCCATCCACAATGTGCTGGAAGAATATCCCGTATTCATAGCGAATGCCGTAACAGTAAGAGGGGAAACTCAACGTTGCCATTGAGTCAAGAAAGCAGGCCGCAAGCCGGCCCAGCCCGCCGTTGCCCAGACCGGCGTCCCACTCCAACTCCCTCAGATCTTCCAGGTCATAGCCTAACTCATCGAGTGCCTGGCGGCACTCATCGTAGATACCCAGATTGATCAGACTGTTTCCCAGTGTCTTTCCTATCAAGAACTCCAGAGAGACATAGTAAATCCTCTTGGCATCCTGGCGATAGTATTCTTGCTGGGTCTTCATCCAGCGTTCCATCAGTCGATCCCTGATCGCATAAGCAACACTCTGATAGCAATCACGGTCCGTGACAGAGAACTGATCCTTCCCCAATGTGAACGCCAATCGCTCAGCCAAAGAGCGTTTGAGGGATTCGACATCCATCCCGCAAGAAGGCTCTTTTAGGAGTGATGATATATCCTGTCTCCTGCTTTCCATCGGTTTTTCCTCTTCGGCGTGGATCAGTGACTGAAGTGGGCTAGAGTGATCTGCAATCTCCGGGACTTGCTCAGATAACAGTCCCCGGCAAAATGACGGCATTCTTGGGTACGACGATGATAGAATCACGGATGCAATAGTTTTCGGCATCCACATGCTCAATATTGTCCTTGTTGATGAGCATCACCCCATCCCCAATGCGGGCGTTCTTATCGATGATCGCATTGCGGATCAGACATTTTGATCCGATGCCGATAGGAGGAATGCCTTTCTGTGCATTGTCCGCAATCTCATCCGCGCTCTCATAGTAATCGGCTCCCATGATGATGGATGCTTCCGCCCTGGTCTCTGCACGGATAATCCCACGAAACCCGACAATCGAACGGATGATTTCAGAACGATCGATGATCGAACCGTCCGCCAACGTCGATGCAAAGATGTAGCCTTGATTTACTTTGGTACTGGGCAGATGGTAGCGGTAGGTGTAAATCGGGGCAGATTCATCATAGAAGTCGAACTGGGGCACTGTTTCCAAGAGCGCGAGATTCGCTTCGTAGAACGATTTGATGGTGCCGATATCCTCCCAATACCCATCGAATGGATAGGCATAAACGGCGTTCTGGTGGATGCTCGTTGGCAGAATGTGCTCGCCAAAATCCACGTTGCTCTCATCTTCCAGCCTCTCTGCCAACACGCTCGTCCTGAAAACATAAATCCCCATCGAAGCAAGGAAGGGCTTATCGGCATCCGGATGATCCTGTGGGGATACATGGCTCAAGAGCTGTGCGAGTTCCACATCCTCCCGTGGTTTTTCAATGAAATGAGTGACCCGCCCATCCTCTTTGGCCTTCATAATGCCAAATCGGCTCGCCTGGTCAGCAGATACAGGAATGGTACCCACGGTGATATCCGCTCCGGTCAGCAAGTGGTACCCGATCATGTGTCGATAATCCATGCGGTAGAGGTGATCCCCTGCGAGAATGAGAACATGCTCTGCATCCGTTTCTATCAGGTAGTGGAGGGTCTGGCGAACGGCGTCGGCAGTTCCCTGAAACCAGTTGGCTCCCGTGTGAGTTTGCTGTGCAGACAATATCCGCACCGTTCGGTTGGAAAAATCGTCGAACTGATAGGTTTGAGAGATATGCCGGTTCAGGGATACGGAGTTAAATTGGGTCAGGATAAAGATCTCTTCCAACCTTGAATGAATGCAGTTACTCATTGGAATATCGATGAGACGAAATTTACCTGCAATGGGTACATTTGGTTTAGCACGATCTTTGGTGAGGGGATAGAGGCGCGTCCCTCTTCCTCCCGCCAATATGACAGTGATGACATTCTGCATGATAAGCCCCCAATCACAGCCGCACGGGAAGTGAGCCCAGTGCATGGAATTCTCCACATGGGCTCCGGAGAGTTATCGTTCATGAAGTGTTATTGAAGGAGACTTTCTGATTATTATTATACCATATGACGGCGAGATGTGGAACAAATGAAATCGTGTGGATGATGTTTCCTAAAAGCATACTCGGCTTCCGGTCAAACTTTTAGTCAGACGTGAGTCTTGAGCAGTGAATCCTGAGCAGCAAGCCACCGTCTCCTGCTCAGTACTCAGCACTGTTTCTGTACCTATTCACCCATCATTTTGAGTTGCGGAAGATAGTAGGAGTCAGTATAATTACGAAGACACATGCTCGCAGAGCACAGTTCGCTTGACTTTGTCACGTTAGAAACCGTATGGAATCTGCGTTTGCGCGACCTTCACGAACATTCCACAATCAAAGTTGAGACGCAGAAGATTGGAGTCCCGAGTCAACATGCGGGTTCTTTGAGGACAACATCCCGACAGTGCCGATTCCGATTTCGGGTTTCGGATCGCCCAAGATGCTCCGAACTGAAAGGACATCTCAACAAAGCAGAGAGGATGAACCGTTCATGATCCTACTCGTGGTGGAGGATGACAGGAAAGTCACGGCGTTCCTTCGCAAGGGCCTTCAGGAGGAAGGCTATACAGTCGAGGTTGCTCATGATGGTAAGGAAGCACTCCGGCGGTCCAGATGGAACGACTACGATGCGATCCTCCTCGACGTGATGTTGCCGGAGAAGGATGGTATCGAAGTGCTCAAGGAACTGCGTGCTCACCGAATCATGACAATTGCCACTCGATACGAGAAGTTAGCGGAGAATTATCTGGTATTCCGCTATATTGTCGCGATATATGTTCTGCTGTCTTAATTCGTCAACACGCCCTAGCCTGTTTTTTTGGTCCCTCTGTATCTCATGTCACGGCATGATCCCGGGAGCATCCAGACCTGCGGTTTCCTGTAGCCCTGCTATGATATTCAGGTTTTGGAGTGCGGCTCCCGATGCCCCCTTAACGAGGTTGTCAATCGCTGACATGACCACAACGCGTCGGGTACGCATATCGACTTCCAGCCCAACATCACAATAGTTGCTTCCGTACACTGCGTGGGTCTGTGGGTATTGTCCCTGTTCGAGCACGCGTACGAAAGGTTCATCTGCATAGTATTCACTGTAGATTTCGAGGAGTGCTTCCGTCGTGATGTTTTCCACGAGAGCGAAATAGACGGTGCTCAGAATACCGCGCGTCATGGGCATAAGGTGGGGTGTGAAATTGAGTTGTATCGGTGTCCCTGCGACCCTGGAGAGTTCCTGTTCAATCTCAGGGGTATGACGATGCTGGGCCACATTGTACGCTGTCACGTTTCCCTCTCTATTGGGGAAGTGGGTTGCCAAACTCGGTTTGCTCCCGGCTCCCGATATTCCGGATTTGGCATCCACAACGATGCCAGCCAGATGGACCAACCGATGCGCAATCAGAGGAGCACTTGCGAGAATCGCTCCTGTAGGGTAGCAGCCCGGATTTGCCACCAGGCGAGCGTTACGGATCTCATCTCTGTGAAGCTCAGGCAGACCGTAGACAGCCTCCGACAGCCACTCAGGACTCGTATGTTCAGTTTTGTACCAGGCTTCATAGATTTCTGCATCCACCAGGCGATAATCTGCACTAAAATCGATCACGCGCAACCCCTGTTCCAGGATCCGAGGTGCAAAAGACATGGCAACCTTGTGAGGAACAGCCAGGAACACGAAATCGACACGCTCTTTCAGCGACGCGATGTCGAGCGACTCGAATTCAAGATCAAGCAACCCCCGCAGATTCGGCATCACCCGCGAGACATGCTCACCTGTGTAAGATTCCGACGTGATAACAGTAATACGGATATCGTCGGGATGTTGAATAATCAGACGTATCAATTCACTACTGGTGTATCCCGAAGCACCAACAATTCCAACGCGAATCATACCAATCCCCTTTTAGGAATAGTGATCGACCCAAGTTCAGTTACCTGCCTGTGCGTTCGCACGCAGACAGGCGGCGGGGTTTTGCCGAAAGACGTCCGACAAACCACTACGATTCCAAAATTTCATCGAGGTGGACAACACGGTTATTCATCGCAGATAAGTAGGTCGCCTCGATCATCGCCACGCTCTTGAGATTGTCCCGTGCCTCGCAATGGAAAGACTGACCAGCATCTAATGCATCCACGAAATGTGCCATCGCGGTCCCAAATGCATCGGGGAACCAGGAACCCGACACTTCAGGCATCAACTCCTGCCCATTCGCCAGCTTGATGTGGACGTCCTGGGCATTGCAGGTGATGCATCCCTTTTCTCCCTGAATGACAACTTCCTCACCTGAGTGAGGACGCGCCTTGTTGCCACGGTAACACCAGTTGTTGATCAGCACCGCCTGGACGCCACTCTTGAATCGCACCGTCACGACACCCAGGGCATCCCCTGTCACGTGCTGTTGGGATGCGTCTCTGTCCAGTATGGCATAGACTGAGTCCACATCCCCAAACCAGTGACGTACCAGTGCAAAGTGATGAATTGCCATATCCGCATGAACCCACCGTTTGTCCTTCGCATACCAACGTTCAGGGCCTATGTCGACCCATGCGCGATTCTCGATCTGGCAGTAGTATATCCTCCCCATGATCTCCGGGTCGCGCAGATATTGCTCAGCCACCAGAAATCCGGGCGCGAACACGGAATTCTGATTGACCATCATCGGAACGCCTTGTTTCTCGGCTGCCTCCACCAACTGTTTCGCCCAATCGAGATAGGACATCAAGGGCTTCTGTATGAATATCGCTTTCTTCTGCCGGGCCGCATATTCCACAACAGGTAGCCGTGTTTCCAACGCCGTGTGCGGTACATTGATGTCCACCACCCGCACATCCGGATGATCGATCAGCGTCTTATAGTCCTGGGTGACAACAGAGAGATGAAACCGTTCCTGGGTTGCAGCGGCCTGTTCAGGGTTGATGTCCGCACCACCAATAACGTTCAGCCCCCTTCTACGGTATCCTTCCAGATGTTGTTGAGCAATACCACCTAATCCAACAAGGCCAATCCCCCATTCAGAACGTGCCATAGTATCTTATCCTCTCGATAGGATGTTACGGTAGATGAACGCGATAGGCCAGAGAAAATACATGCTTGATATAGGCACGACTCTCGCTGTTCTGATCGCGGTACCAACGCCAGCGACATTCGATGCTGGATGATTCTGTGATCTCCTTGACAAGACTGATAATGATAGAACGCAATTGGCGTTCCGGGAACAGCTCATCTTGCTCCGATCCATTCACAAGGACAATACTCCTTTCAGGATCGGTCTTCCGCAAGAAACCATAAATCTGTACGGTCAGGGTTGAACTCAATGGAACTGCGGCCATCAGGCCGAGACGATGAGCTGTGGACACGTAGTCACTTCCCCTGAAACGCTGTTCTTCATACGCATAAAACGGGGTCCACAGGCCAACACGATAGATCTGAAGGTCGAATCGCCACTCGTCGAACGTTTCGTTCTGTCGAACGGTTGACGACGAAGATGCAGAAGGGAGTGTGTCTTGCTCCTGTTCATAGGTCGTCTGGTGATGATTCCATGTGAACTGCCAACGAAATTGTGGATACAGTTGGTGACGCACCTGCCATTGATACCTGGTGTCTGCCGCATCATAAAGTGTTTCAAGCCCGTAGTCAATCCTCCACTGGCGATAAGCCGTCTGAAAAACCCATTTTTGGTACGGCTTCTCTAGCCTCAAATACACCACCGTTGAGAGATAACCGGGTTCCACGGGCTCCTGTTCCCCGGAGTATTGAAGTAAAGAACGGTGACGTGCTTCCAGTTGGGTGGCAAATTTTAGTCCCATTGGCAGCAACGCGTGGACAGCAAGCTGCCCACGGGTGATCGCAGTAGCCTGTTTGGGCCAACGTGTCCATCCATACTGAAGGTGCGCGGTCGTCCGCCATCCCTTATTTTGATATAGTTGATCGGTGGTTTTCAGGTAGATCCTCAGATAAGGTTGCGACTGGGGCTGTTCCTGTAACTCGAAGACGTTGGTATCATGGCCGCTCTCTAACTTGATCTGCACCCGGTCCGCCTGCGCCTGCACCCAGCCACAAAATAGTAGAACACTCGCTAACAGCGCGGCTTTACTTCTTCCCTGGCTCAGCATCTGAGATCTCTTCGGCACGCTGCTGGAGTTGACGGGCAACCTTATCGTAGGTATCAGCTTCTTTTCTCAACTGATCACGGTAACGACGAAGCCGTTGGACTTGCTCCTCCAGACTACTCCCGCCCAATTCAGGCGGCGAAAACCAACGTGTTCCCAAATCTGTCGGTGGTTCCAACACCTCTGTATCCGAGCTTTTATAGTTGAGGACACCGCCTTCACGCGGATCAGTGACAGAGGAGGAGGTGGTGGTGCTTCTCTGAGCAACCGTCGCAAGATCCATATCGAACAGGGAGATTTCATCGGCGAAATTTTCCAGCCGGGCTCGCAGCTTTCGCTCCGATTCCAGGCGTTGGATCCGATCTTCTATCTGATAGGCACGGGCGCGTAACCAATCGGCGTGATCTCTTGCAAGATCCGATTTCGCTTCTATCTCAGCGGGGACGTCGTCCGGTAGCACACGCAGTCGCATCCGATCTGTGGACAGGGGCTGCTGGACGATCTGATCCTCCAGCAACTTCTTATCCGACGGTTGGAATTTGTCCCATGTGTTGAGCGTTTCCACGAGCTGCTTCAATAGATCCTTGCGTTTTTTGCCCTCCGGAAGTGGATCAAGCCGCTGGATAATCTGACGCAAGCGCACACTGTAACGTTCGCGAAGCTCCGTACGGTAACGGCTCTCTCGCTTTCTGAGAGATTCCATCTGGGTGTGGAGTGATTCTGCTCGAAGTGTATACTCCTGAGCGCGACGAAGTGCTTTGCCCAGTTTACGTCCGGGGCGGCCGGATCGCTGCCGTTTAAGCTCCGTAATCTCGGTCTCCAGCGATTCCATCTCGGAGAGTTGCTCCTGGTATTGATGTTGGAGTTTGCTCAGTTCTGCTTGGGTTTTGCGCAATGCTTTCTCAATTTGAGGTGTCGATTGTTCTACGGCGTACAGAGGAATGGGAAGGAGCAGCAGCACGGATAGAATCATGAGAAGCGACAGGAGAAAACAGGGTCTGACGTGTTGACTCCTTTGGCAGAGATTTGTCGGATTCCCCCCTATGGAACATTGTGATAACTGATGGGCTAGCGACCGAGAATACATGATTTCACCATCCTACACCAACTCATACTTCTCAAGTTTGTAATAGAGCGCACTTGTCTTGATCCCCAGGAGGCGGGCTGCCTGAGTCTTCACGCCATTGGTTCGTTCGAGGGCCCTCCGTATCAGTTGCTCCTCCATATGTTCCAACACCTGATCGAGCGGGAGGTTTTCGCTCGGCAGCCTGATGCCGTTGATTCGGATGGGGCCAGCGGTGAGAACGGGCAGATCGTTGAGTCCAACCGTGTTCTCATCACACAGTACCAATGCGCGCTCCAGCACATTTTCCAGTTCCCGCACATTTCCAGGCCAGTTGTATTGCATGAGTGCTTCCATCGCTTCCGGTAGGATGACAGGGATCGGCCTGGATAGTTCCCTGGCTTTTTTCTCAACAAAGTGTTTCACGAGGAGTGCGATATCCTCCCGCCGTTCGCGAAGGGGGGGCAGCTCTATCGGGATCACATTGAGACGATAATAAAGATCCTCTCGGAAGGTGGATTCCTCGACTTTCGTCATGAGATCCTGATTGGTCGCAGCGATCACACGCACATCCACCTGGACGGTTTGTTCTCCTCCGACCCGATCAAATTCGTGTTCTTGCAGAACTCGCAACAGTTTGATTTGCATGGCAGGAGAAATATCGCCGATCTCATCCAGGAATATGGAGCCTTTGTGAGCCAGCTCAAACTTTCCCCGTCGCTGGCGAGTCGCTCCTGTGAACGCGCCTTTCTCATGGCCAAACAGCTCACTTTCGAGCAGGCTCTCCACGAGGGCGCCGCAGTTCACTTTGATAAAAGGCCCGCCGGCGCGTTGACTCACATGGTGGATGGCACGCGCCACCAATTCCTTCCCTGTACCACTCTCACCGATGATCAGCACTGAAGAGTCCGTAGGAGCCACTTTCTGGATCTGACGGAAGATCTCCTTTATCTGTGGCGATTCGCCAACGATCTCGCCAAAATTATATTGCCCGTCGATCTGTTCACGCAGATAGGCGTTCTCTTCATCCAGGCGTTCCTTTTCCTGGACAATCGCCCGCCTGGCAAGTATTTTCTCAATGCGAACCCGGAACTCTTCAAGGGAGAATGGTTTGGTGATATAATCACTCATCCCCTGCTTCATGGCCTCCACGGCCATCTCAATCGTCCCGTACGCCGTGATCAGGATGAAATCCGGATGCTGTTCCATCGTCTGAAGAGCCTGGAACACCTGCAATCCATCCATCGGGCGCATTCGATAATCAGAGATGATCAGATCGAACTCGCGAACTTGGCATGCATCAATCGCGTCGGAGCCATTGGAGAAGGTCTCTATCTCATGGCCATCCCGCTGAAGAACGTGCGCCATTCCCTCTCGCATCGTGTCGTCATCTTCAATGAGTGCGATTCTAAACATCATATTTTCCCTGCTGTGCTAACGGCAACGCAATGCGTACCGTTGTCCCTCGCCCTTCTTCGCTACAGATCTCTATGCGACCACCATTCAACTCAATGTTGCGTTTGACGATGGCTAATCCCAATCCGGCACCTTTCTCCTTCGTCGTGAAGAAAGGATCAAACAGCTTATCCAGATTCTCTTTCGCAATTCCTGTGCCTGTATCACGAATGACAAGCCGCAGGTGCATCTCTTCTATCTCTCCATGAATTGAGAGTGTGCCACCATTGGGCATCGCCTGGATCGCGTTGCGGAATAGGTTGAGGAACGCACGTTTGATCTGCTCCGGATCGACATGCAGTTTCACATCGGGGATATCGTCTTCATATCGAATGCCGCACTCTTGCAGTTCATGGAGTATCAGAAAACTGAGATCATCCAGGATAATCTGAATCGGGATATCCTGAGGTTGACAGGGCAGCGGTCGTGCAAATTCCAGAAATTCGGTGATAATACGGTTGAGATTCCCCGCCTCTCTACGAATGCGACTCAAATGTTCCTGAGCAGGTGCATCTGTGGAAAGGTCCTCTGCGACCAATCCAGCGAACAATTCGATCCCCCCTAAAGGATTGCGGATCTCATGGGCCACATTCGCCAGCATGAGCTTCAACTGGGCATCACGCTCCAGAATGCTCTGACGCATCTCATCCATGGTGTGACTCAGATATCCCAACTCATCCTTTGTGTCAATCGTAATCGGTGTTTCCAATTCACCATCACGAATGCGGCGGGCGGCAGCGACAAGCTGGTGTATCGGTGTGGTCATCCGACGTGCCAGCACAACCCCCAACAGAAAGGTGCAAGCCGTCACCACGAGCATCAACAGCCAGAACTGCCGTTTCAGCCGATGAAGCGTACTCAGAAACCCCGCGCTCATATCGACTCCCACAGCAGCAACGATGGTTCCATCATGGTAGATAGGGGCATACCCGGATTTGTACTCGAGATTGTCGATCCCCTCGAAACGAACGGAGGATACACCGCGTCCCTGCCATACCTGCTCTAGCTCAAAGCGATCAAATCGGAGACGGATATACTCACTACCTGGAGCAATCCCGGGCTGAGTATCCCCAAGACTGCGGCGATCCCGATCAAACACATAGAGCCGAGCAGCACCCGTCGCCTTTTGCAGGCGGCGGAGAGTATTGTGTATAGAGAGGTAGGTTCGGCTTTCCCGATCCGGAATCCACTGGGCGATGATTGTACCTTCGAACTGCACGGACGCCGCTTGAGCGATGGCGACGAGTCGTTCACCGAGATCTTCATCAAAACTCTCCTCCGCCTGATGATAGAGCCACCAGCCTGAGATGCCAATGCTACCCAGGCAGAGGAGCAACAGTACCAGGATGATCTTACTGCGGATACTGAGCAACGAGATCATTCCTCATTCCTTCAGGTTTTTCCGCACGCTTTCACAGGTTCGTAAAAGAAATCCCGCTGCACCGGTGTGTATCCCAACTCCTGGATGACGTGGAACATCTCCTTCTGCGGCATACAATAGGTGGTGCCGGCCCGACTCACCACGTTCTCCTCGATCATCGTGCCCCCCATGTCATTCGCACCGAATTTGAGCGACATCTGTCCGATTTTCGGGCCTTGAGTCACCCAGGATGCCTGGAGGTTGTCGAAATTGTCCAGCATCAATCGAGCGATGGCAAGCGTCTTGAGATACTCGAATCCACCGGTGGGCGGGATATGCTCGAGCCTTGTGTGATTCGGTTGCAATGACCAACAGATGAACGCTGTGAATCCACCTGTTTCGTCCTGGAGTTCGCGCAGACGTACCAGATGCTCAACGCGCTCATCGTAGGACTCCACATGACCATACATCATCGTCGCTGTGGTTCGCAGGCCCAACTCGTGCGCCTGGCGCATCACATCCAACCATTCATCGGCACTGCATTTCTTAGGACTGATCGCCTGACGCGAGTGATCTGTGAGGATTTCGGCGCCGCCTCCGGGAATAGAGTCCAGACCGGCATCCCTCAAACGCCCGATCACCTCGCGTATGGACATCTTGTTGATACGTGCAAAATGGTGGATCTCCGGAGGTGAGAAAGCGTGCATATGGATAGGACAGTTCTGCTTGATCCAACGCAACATATCCTCATAGAAATCGAGTTTCAGATTCGGGTGGTGTCCTCCCTGGAAGAGCGTATGTGTGCCTCCCTGTGCCTTGAGTTCGTCGATCTTCTGTTTGAGTTCCCCTTTCGAGAGCAGATACGCATCGTCATCTTTCTTGTGCCGATAGAACGCGCAGAAATCACAGTCTACATAGCAGATGTTCGTGTAATTGATATTTCTGTCAATAGCATAGGTAATGACGCCTTCCGGGTGTTTCCGACGCATCATCACTTCTGCGGCTTGTCCCAGGCGGGTGAGATCCGGTGTCTGAAAGAGAGCGATCCCATCCTGGAAGGTCAGCCGTTCCCCTTCGAGAACTTTATCGAGAATCGATTGAATCATTCAAGAATCTTTCTATGCTTTCCTGTGTCAGAACGAAAGCAGGCATTGCCAGATGTACATGTATGCCAGTGCCTCGTTGTCCTCCCAAACCTTCTGAAAAATATCCCTGTCTCCTGAAATTTCAGGGAGTTCCTTGAGTTTTTCATCCCAGGGAATGCAGATGCCCGGTTTGACTTTGGTCTCCTTGAATGTGCCGTCCTGTGTTTGTCGCTCACTCATATATTTCCTCCTGCATCAGTAAACCCCATATTCGCGGGTGAAGTCGGTCATCGCCCGGATGTTCTCCACCTTACCATCATTCTGTACAATCGCGCTGGAATCCATGATATAGCCACCGTCGCGTCCAATACCATCGATCAGTTTCTTGCAGTAGTCGCGTACCTCGTCAGGGGTTCCGAAGCTCAGCAACACATTGGGCAGCCCTCCACTCAGACAGAATTTGTCTCCAAGCATCCGGTGGACTTCAAAGGGGTCGGCCTGATCGATGTGGTAGATGATGCTCTGGTCAGGCAGTTCAGCGAAAGACTTCAGATGATGATTCCAATCACCTTCTGCATAGAACAGCACCTGGTGACCGCGTGCCCATATCTCCTCGATGATAGGTTTGAGTGTGGCCCAGTAGATCTCCCTGAAATCGATCTCAGAAATAAAGGGGACGCATCCGCGATGCATCCATATCGTGATCGGGACGTTCTTGTCAGGATCCGCACCCGAAAGGGCCACATGTAACAGGTGTGGCATCAGCGATTCGCAGGCGGCGATCACTTTGTCCCGCCGCTCCAGAAGGTCATTACAGAGCCCGATATAGCCACGCAGTTTATCAGCAAGGATGTCCAATGG
Organism: Candidatus Poribacteria bacterium; assembly: GCA_024278235.1. Taxonomy (GTDB): domain Bacteria; phylum Poribacteria; class WGA-4E; order JAJRTO01; family JAJRTO01; genus JAJRTO01. The sequence goes on along the minus strand of JAJRTO010000370.1, from coordinate 5,411 downwards.
GGCCTTCAGAATCCCGGCGATAGCAGAAACGGTTCCCGATTCGGTTCGCAGTCGTTCTCCCTGCGGCCCGAATGCGTTGAAGTAAGACAGCATCGCCATCCCTCCTTTGAGGAAGGATAGATTGTTGCGATACGAGGTCGTTTCGTCCATTGCACTCACGTCATCCGAGACGCGCGGCAGCCAAACATTGAAGAGATAACCGGTCGGATCTTCAATCAGTGCATCGTATTCGTCTACCCTCATGAACGCTTCTTCTTCGCTCGGTTCAAGATACTGGAAGCCCGTATCAACGGGAATGTCGATCCCGGGCACGGCGTAGTATTTAAGTCCGATGGCCTGTGTCAACCCTGTCCACACGTACACCATGTTCCCCACCACAGCATCCCAGTCAAAATCCGCCGCACACTTGCAGACAGCATCGAATGCCTTCTCATAATCGTGTGTGACATCCTGGCACGTGTAACCGGCATATTTCGCCGTGAATTCAGCCACGAACGGCCGGATTGGCACTTTATCTGGTTTTTCATTCCGCATGGCTGTCACATAACGTTTCAACCGTTCCGCATACAACTGCTCCATATTCTCGGCCACCTCGATGAACTCCTCTCTTCAGTTGTACGAACGTTACTCTACCCGATAAACAGTATAAGCCGTCGCCCACGGTTCTCCGACGACAACCGCACGGCTCGGAAAAACCACAGGGAATAACTTGCGGAGGAACCCCACACATTCTTGATGCGAGAGTGTGATATAGCCATCGGCATCTTCCACGCGATACCCTGTCATATCTTGCAGATCAAGAGGCTCATTTTCGTTGCCAACGGCCCATACGATGGCTTGCCCTGAATAGGGATCGATTTGAATTTTGAAAGGGGATTCAACTTCCGGAATCTGATACCATTTCCCTGGCTCAATCTGTTGCTGTGTACTGTATGAATTTGGGAATAAGATATTGATCTTGCCGTTCGGCGCAATCTCCAACAGCGTCAGATAACAGGGCTTTTCAGATTTCACGCGGAACTGGATGAACTCTGTCGCACGGTAAGGATCATCAGGGTCCCGGTCCGTTTTAACCTCCATTTTGAACGGTTGATTCGTGGTTCGAGCACGTGAGAGTGTCTTGAGCACATACTGATTCATCAACACCGGTTGCAACTTCTCGACACACTGCTCGACGGTCTCAGCCTGGGCAGTAAGGATGCTGCTTCCATCACTGCTATGAGCGAAAGTCACATCGATGGTCGATCCACCGGCACTTCCGGTGAGAATCCGGTCAGCGGATGTATCTTCAACCAACTGAATGAAGTCGAGCTTTTCCAGGCCCGCCTTCAACGCCGCAGCGTTACGACCTTCCACGTCGTAGTCAATGGTGAGATCTTGTTCATCCATAGTTTCAAAGGGAACCAGGGTCTTTGCACAACCCAGCATACTTATGCAAACAACGGAGAGCAGGAATATTATGGGAGGGAATTGTCTTATCATAACAAGCTCCTTTCATGACTGTCCCTGAGCATACCAGAATCAAGGTTGCTTGTCAAGTTCATGTCGTGAACCTTGTTCGTGAACTGAAACGCTTGATTCGCATATCGGTTTGTGCTATACTATTGTCGGTCGTAGTACGAGTTTGTATAGACATCAACGGGAGGTTTTTCGTTGAAGAAAAACTACACCATCGTTGTAATGCCACCGAACGGTGATACGCACAGTTATGTTGTGGGCACATGGATATGGCGCCTCATCTTTGCGCTATCGATCCTACTTGTCCTTGCGGTCGTCTCGGGAGTTACGTGGGCCGTATGGCTAAGAGGACAGAAGTTGGACGTCGATTCGAAACTCACTGAGCTTAGGAACGATAATCAGCAGAAGACAGAAGAACTCGAAAAAGCACGTGAATATTTGGATAAAATCAGAGAATTGGACGCAGATATTCGTGGAGTACTCTTTGATGACTCTGAATCCGTGGGGTTAGGCCAGGGCGGTTTTGACGCAGATATTCCGCAGGAAGTGGATATCGCGCCTCTCTCCTCTCGTGATATGACATCACCGGAGGATGATGCATTTCCCCCTGCCGATGTTGCTGAATATGCACAATCGATCTACAGTAAAACCCAAAAATTATACACGCATCTTGAGCAAAAGCGTTCACTGTATGATGGTTTTCCTTCTATCGTGCCTATCCAGACATCCCCCGGTAAGAAGAACTTCTGGTTTTCCTCAGGATACGGTTACCGAACGCATCCTCTCACCGGTCTCAAACAATTCCATAACGGCATCGATATTTCAGCGCGCCCGGGGACCCCGATCATCGCGCCGGCGGATGGTATCGTTATATTTTTAGAGAAGCAACGATATCTGGGACGCGCCATCAAGATTGAACATCAATCTTTCCAGGGGAAACATGTAACGACTTATGCCCATATGAAGGCATTCGCAAAAGGGCTCAAGGTGGGGGACAAGGTGACAAGACGCCAGGTTATTGGATATGTTGGCAATAGTGGCCGGACAACAGGGTACCATTTGCACTATGAAGTTTCGACAAACGGTGTCGTGCGAAATCCGATACATTATATGATTCGAGGTTCAGAGGGGCAAATCAAATAAGATTCCTCGACGCTTCTCCGGGGCACAATCATCGTGCATACTTTGTCCGATATTTTTCGGAGAGGCTTACATTGCCTTTTTTGGATGCGTATTGGCCAAGACAGATAGGATAGGGCTTTCTGTTATAAGGATGGAAAGCCCTTTCTTATGCAATCGATCCGTGCCTGCCATGGGTTGACAGCCCGTTCTACCCGGTAGACATTGTCATGAGTTCTGTAACTTGCAGAGGGAAGATCTCCTGATTCCTGCACAATCGTCTATCGAAAATCGCTTAGGGGAGTTTGTAATGAGACTTGCTGTGTGTATAATGTTGATAAGCCTATGTATCGCACAAGCAGAAGCACAGGTCGGTGGACCAGGTTTTGCCAGTGTGAAGAACATGATCGAGGATGTCGTGCCCAAAGTGGTATCATCCATCATCAATGCCGACCCTCAGATCAAAACCATTGCTATCTGGCACCTGGATGCAGCCGTGAATCAACAAATCGATATGACGTTATTGGAAGAGCGGCTTACTTCCGGATTGGTGGCTGCCAATCAGTTCAAACGGTTTGTTGTCATTGACCGCCCCGGCCTCCAGTTGCTTGCTGAGGAAAAGGGGTTGGAGCTAGTGAACGTTGTGGACCGTAAACTCATGCGCCAGGTTGGTCAGGCCCTGGATATCGATGGATTCCTCTATGGAAGTGTCAACCTGCAGTCTGATTCGTTGATCCTCGCCTTGCGACTGCTTGATCCTCGCCGGGCGGCGATTGTATGGGGAGAGACATTTGAAGCAAAAGACCCCGTATTAGAAGCAAAACGCCGACAGGCTATTGAAGAAGCAGAAAGAAGTCTCAAGGCTCAGAAACTCATCAAGAACAGGAAATCAGAGGCAAGTGCTGCACTCCGCTCAATGCTGCTCCCCGGTCTGGGTCAATTTTATACTTCTCAAAGTTCCGAGGGGATTAGCTTTCTTTTCGTGGATGGCGTTGCTGTGTCACTGGTGTTTCTGTCATATTTGAGCGAGAACAGCGGCGGCACCGATTTAGTAACCGTTGGAGTTGCTCTGCTTGTGGCCAATCGTCTTGTGAGTACCATCCACGCCGCTATTTCAGCCAACCGTTACAATGTCAATCTGGAGCAAAGTCTCGGCGAGGGAGCTGAACTCTCCTGGAATCCAAGGACAAGCCAGTTACGTTTCGGCTACACGCATCGATTTTAGCGGGAGGGTATCAAATGTCTGACATTGAGAAAACCCCTCCATCGGAGGAATCCCCGACGGAGCATCCGGGGCGGATCCGCATCAAGAGGGTTTCAGGCGAAGAACAGTGGGTGACTCGAGAGGAACTGAAACAACTCAGGAGAATTGAGCGAAGTTCCGGGGAGGAACAATGGGGGACCTCAGATGAAATCCGCCAACTGAATATAGAAAGACGTGCAAAGTTACGTCAACAGAAAGCTAAACGTGAACGACAGAAGAAGATCCTCCTGGCTGTTCTGGGACTTGTGCTGGTGTTCACTGGTATGGTCTTAAGCCGTGAGGGATTGCAGCGAGCACAAAAAGCGGCGGAGTCCGGATCACTTACAGTTGCAAAGAACACAAATCTGGAGATCGACAAGCCTGGTATAACTGACAACGATGCTGCTGATGAGACGGATGGGCCGATCAACGACACTGCTGATGGGACAAAAGAGGCTACCCAGGATAGTTCACTGAATTCACCGCCCGTTGTTCCTGTCCATCAAGAGCCATCTTCCCAGGGTGAATCGACTTCGACACCCAATCCTGCAGTAAAACCACCCCAAGCTGTGGATGTGAAGCCGCCTCGAATCGAGTGGATGACGGCGCCCGCTGATGTCATCGCTGAGAATAGGGTGCAGTTCAGCTTTCGGGCAACCAATGAGCCTGCATTGTTCGCCTTCTTCCTCGAAGGGCTTGAGGACACTTACTCCGAGTATGTCGACACCAGCGTCAAAAGCTATTCTGGTCTGCCCGATGGAAGATATACATTTTATCTGAGAGCACGTGATCAGGCGGGGAATGTCACCAGACGTCCCCTCACCCATAGCTTTGTCATAGACACAACCCCACCAGAGGCACGCATCGTCAGTGGCCCTACAGGGACATTGTCCAAACGAAACGTCACATTTGAATTTGATGCGGAAGAAAATGCTCAATTCGTATCTCAGCTCGTGGGATATGAGACTCAATTCACACCTTATGATTCCGCACGTATGCGAGTCTTTCGCGATCTTCCCGATGGCGAATACACATTTCTGGTCAAAGCACGGGATACGACAGGTAACGAGCAGGCAGTACCCGTTCAGCGTCGCTTCATCGTTGACACGACGACTCCGAATGCAAGGATTGTGCAATTTCCTGAAGCAACGACGACCAAGAACCAGGTGCAGTTCCGGGTGGAGGCTAACAAGGAAGCACAATTTTCCTACTACCTGATCGGCCTGGAATCGGACTTCGGTCCATTTGTCGATAGGCGAACGATAGAATACTCTGATCTACCGGATGGCGAGTACACCTTCACTGTCAGGGCACGCGATAAGGCAGGCAATGTGGATCCTGCTCCGGCGAACTACCATTTTATAGTGGATACCCAGCCGCCGACTGTCACGATCACACGTGGACCTCGGGGACAGATCCCCTATGCGAATGCTTCCTTCCTGTATAAAGCCAACGAAAGTGCCACTTTTTCACACTATCTGGAAGGATATGATGCGGACTTCTCGGGTTTTACATCGGAACCGAGCCGCACGTATCACAACCTCCCTGACGGCACTTATACCTTCCACGTACGTGCCAGGGATACGGCGGG
>JAJRTO010000369.1 GCA_024278235.1 Candidatus Poribacteria bacterium | reverse complement strand
GTAATCTCCAGATCCGGTGATACCTGTGTGCGGATGCGTTTCAGTTCACCCGCGTCATCGAGACGTTCCACAAACTGAGCTAAACTATCGTAAGCCATCGGGTTCCTGCATCAGGATACCATCTAAAGGTATTCCATAAACTCCAAAATTTCTCCGTTTGGACCCTCGAAAAATGCGATCTTGGCTTTCTGTGTACCTAATTGCACTTCACGCGGTTCCATGGTCACCTTTGCTTTCGCAGCGCGTACTCTCTCAGCCGCGGCATCGACATCCTCTACAAAGAAAGCCAGGTGCATCATCGTAGGATTCTGCACGGTTTCACCCGTATTGTCGCCTGGAGCAAATAGCTCGATGTGGCTCCCATCCCCCATATCGAGCATACAGATCTTGCGTGCGTCGCCCCATTCCAGGACGTTCTCAAAACCGAGTACATCGCAGTAGAACGCCTTCGAAGCCTCATAATCTTTTGCCTGAACTGCAATATGATGCATCCCACAGCCGGCAACTACCTTATTTTTTGTACCAAGAGCCATGAATCTCTCCTTTAGACTGTTTGTCATTCCAGACGAACTCAAAATTCACGACTTGCCACCCATTATTTCAACAAGCCGTTTCCGAGCAACATCTGCGATCTGGTCGTGATCGAATGCAAGGGGCGGCAGGTGATTCAGTGGAAACCAGCGCGCATCCTTCGCATCACTCGAAGCGCGTAGCGGATGCTGTTCCGCGTTCAGGATGCCAAAGTAAACGACTGTGATCGTGCGACCGCGAGGGTCTCGATGTGGATCGCCAAACGTGTGCAACTGCTCCAGCGAAACCTCTTCGACCCCTGTTTCTTCCTGCAACTCGCGTGCAGCCGCTTCTTCGAGCGATTCCTCGATCTCCACAAACCCACCAGGAAACGCCCAACGCCCCTCAAACGGAGGATGTTTGCGCTGAATCAGCAGGAGATGCCATTGCTTCTCTATTTGTGAGAACAGCACCAGATCCACTGTCACTGCAGGACGCGGGTACTCATAGCTGTACATCTCCATCCTCCCTGTGAGCGGTTTGATTATACGATCCCTCGTGGGGGATGTCAACGTGGAAAGCGGTCCTCTAGGTATGAACTGTGCAGCTTGAATTGGGAAGATATGTCAGATATGACGGGTGACGCCTGAGAGTTCATTATATAGGAAATCAGAGGATATACCGACTTAGATCCTTGTCCTGAACAACATCCGCCAACTGTTCACGCACGTCACTCGCTTTAATGCAGATATGTTTTTCCCCTAAGTCGGGTGCGTCAAAGGAGATGTTCTCAACGAGCTTTTCCATGATGGTGTGCAGGCGACGAGCACCGATATCCTCCATGGACTGATTCACCTCGTATGCCAACGTAGCAATCTCATTGACCGCATCCTCTGTGAATTCGATCTGGATAGCTTCTGTCTCAAGCAGAGCCGTGTATTGTTTGATGAGTGCATTTCTGGGTTCCAGAAGAATACGTACGAAATCTCCCTGATTCAGACTGTAAAGGTTGACCCGGATTGGGAAACGGCCCTGAAGTTCTGGGATCAAATCAGAAGGACTCGATGCGCTAAATGCCCCCGCTGCGATAAATAGGATGTGATCCGTTCGTACCATTCCGTACTTGGTGGCAACTGTGGAGCCTTCGACAATGGGCAGGATGTCTCTCTGGACACCCTCTCGTGAGACGTCGGGACCGGTCCTCGACTCCCGGCCGGCTATCTTGTCGATCTCATCCAGAAAAACGATCCCGGTATTCTCAACTCGCTTGATCGCCTCTGTAGCCACTTTGTCGGTGTCGATCAGTTTCTCAGCTTCCTCCATGATCAGGACCTCGCGTGCTTCTGCGACTGTCACAAGGCGTCTACGAGTTTGTTTAGGAAACATACTACCAAACACGTCCTTCAGGTTGATATCCATCTCCTCGAATCCACCTGGTGTGAGGATCTCAATCATCGGAATATTCCGATTCTGGACTTCGATCTCAACGGGATTGTCATCCAGTTTTCCTGCTCGCAAGCGTTCACGAAACCGCTCTCGCGTACGCTCCCTTAATGCATCATGACTCCGGGTTTCCCTGGTAGGTTCCTCAGGTTCGAGGATTTCGACCTGCCCATCTTCATCGATGGACACCTCAATCGTTGTGCTTTCATCCTCCGCAGAATCATCCGCCGAACGTATATGGGTCGAGGGTGGGAGGAGGTAATTGAGTAGACGTTCTTCGGCAGACATTTCTGCCTTCTCTCGAACGACCTCTGTCTGTTCGTTTTTGACCATGTTCACGGCAAGCTCGGTCAGATCGCGGATCATGGATTCAACATCGCGCCCTACATAGCCGACCTCCGTGTATTTGGATGCTTCTACCTTGATGAAGGGAGCGTTCGCCAGCTTGGCAAGTCGGCGAGCAATTTCAGTCTTTCCGACGCCTGTAGGGCCAATCATGATGATGTTCTTAGGGGCAACTTCCTCCCGCATGTCCTCTGGTAACATTTGACGACGAGCACGATTGCGAAGTGCAATTGCCACAGCCCGTTTTGCCTCGGATTGGCCGATGATATATTTATCAAGCTCCTCGACGATCTGTCGAGGAGTTAATGTCTCTGAAAGAATGGTTCCCTTCTGCACCATTTTCCTCCTTAACTTGCGTAGATCTTTGTCCGATGGATTACGAAATTTTTATGGTCTCCACATGAATCTGTGCGTTTGTATAGATACAGATCTCAGAAGAGATACGTAATGCTTATTCGACAATTTTGCTTGCTGAAAGATCCGTGTTTGCTATCAATGCCCTCGCTGCAGCAAGCGCCATGGGCCCACCGGATCCAATGGCCACGATACCATCATCGGGTTCAATGAGATCACCCTTGCCGGAAACGAGAAACGAATAACAGGTATCCGCGACGGCCATGAGCGCGTCCAGTTGCCGCAGGGCACGATCACTTCGCCAATCATTGACCAAATCAACGACAGCCCGGCGCAGATCCCCATTGGCCGTCTGCAACTTCTCCTCGAGCCGCGAGAGGAGGGTGAGGGCATCCGCAGAACCGCCTGCGACACCGATCAACACGTCGTAGCGGAGTCTATCACGATCCTGCTTCTGGAGGCGATGAACCTTGCGTGCCCGTTGTTTGACGATGGTATCCGCCAATGTTACCTGACCATCGCCGCCCAGTGCAAGCTCAGAATCGCGACGAACAGAGAGGATAGTGGTTGCTCGATAGGAGGATAGGTTCATAGATATGTCTCCCTAAACCGTAGCATTCAGATAATATATGAGAGTAAATCCCCCAAATCGCATTCCAGCCAGCACGATACCACAACGCAGTCCTCCCACAAGAGGGTATTTGAGAACATAGGGGGCAAAGAGAGATGCAAGAGCGTAGCTGATCGGGATAAATACCGGGATGGAAAAAAGATAGCCTGAACGTATGGCTTCTGCATTCCAATTCCACAGTCGCGCAGCGTTCCCCAGCCATTCCAGCCCGAAACCTGCGATCAGTGTGAAACCCGCGGTCAATAAGATAGCAGGGAACATGTGCGGCCAAAGAGATCGAAGTCTCTGATAAAGGTACAGGACGAAGGTAATGAACCCTCCCCAGAGCAAGATCAAGGCCAGCGGTGTCTCGCCAAATGGCGACCAATCATTCGTTTTCAGATGTAGGATCAGCCCAAAGCGAAGGTTGGTGAGCAGGCTGTCAACGTAGGCATATACGATACAAGCGACGAGACCGATCAGCCATGCTCGTCTCAGTTCATGTCGTGGATCGGCTCTCAGAAGGAGATAGGAAAATACCCCACTTATGAGAAGTACGTTTGCATAAAGCAGTAGAATCGAGGAGAAACGAACGTTAATACACCAGATGCCAACCGTCAGAGCACATGCAATGAGTACCCACCTGTCTGTTCGATGGAGCACCGTTCTACCTGCCTTCAGCTAATCTATCTGCCAGGAATGGATCCAGTCCTGCCTCCCGAATCTTCCGCTGCGCCTTTTGTATATTATAAGGGATTCTGTGAACGGTGAGGACATTCGCATCCGTGTCCAGGATGGCAAAACTGGCATGAGGATTCTCATCGCGAGGTTGGCCAACAGAGCCCGGATTGATCAGATAGCGACGATCCTTCAAGAGCTTGAAATCTTCTGTTTTTGCAGCATATTGCGCTTCAAGACGACTGCCATCCAAAAGGCAGCCAACAAACGGGATATGCGTGTGCCCAAAAAAGGTCAATTGATATTGGCTGGAAACAAGCACAGCAGTTGCGTCCATCTCAGTGAGAATGTAGAAATCCTCGTCATGGGGGCTCCCATGTGAAATCAGAATCTCCTGATCGATGCTCTCGGGTCCTTGCACCAATCGCTGAAGGAAATCACGATTGGCGATGCTCAGTCGCTCACGCGTCCATAAGGCAGCTTCCCTGGCATATCCCCGGAAATTTTCACCTTCATCAACTTCTGTCACCACTTTATCGTGATTGCCACGAATCCCGGCAAGTGGTTTAAGGCTTCTTACTGTCTCAGTAACGGCATTTGGGCTTGCCCCATAACCAACGATATCCCCCAGGAGAATATACTTATCCGGACTCTCCATCTCGGCGGCCGCAAGCACCGCTTCTAATGCCTCTATATTACTATGGATATCGCTAAGTATCAAATACCGCATAACTCCTTATGATCCCTCAATGCAAAGTGAATACATTATAACCCATCGATTTTATAGACGCAAGCGAAATAGCTTGGTGAGTCTGTTGTCGAGAACTTTATCATTGCAAATATCAGTGGATTGGTATATGATAAAGAAGACAATATAAGATTACACTTACACATTACTACGAAGGGGTGTCAATGATGAAAAAGCTAACTTCTGTATGTCCCATCCTTCTCACACTTATTTTCCTGTGTGCAACTCCCAGTCATGCTGTAATTGACGGTGCTACCATCGAGGGGGCATGGCTCTTCGATGGGAACAGTGCTGATATCGCCACAGATTCTTCCGGGCATGGACGCCACGGAGCTATCACCGGCGCCAAACGTGTCAATGGTAAGTTCGGCAGCGCATTGGAGTTTGACGGCGTGGGTGATCAGGTGGTCATTACGGATTACTTCGGCGTGGGTGGAACAGATCCCAGAACAACGGTTCTATGGTTCAAGGGTAGCGATGCCATTGAACATTCCTGGGTCAAGTGGGGTGTCAACGCGGATACTCAGAAATACTACATCCGGTCGCACGTCTCAGGGGCAGAATGCTACCTCCGCATTGAAACCCAGGGCGGACAACATTATGGAAGCACCAACGTGTGTGACGGGGAATGGCACCACCTTGCTGTGGTTTTCCCTGATGGTTCCGATTCGGTCAAGGATCATCTTCTGTATGTAGATGGTGTCCTTGAAGCGCAGACTGCAGGGAACGACGTGGGCGTAGATACAGACAATCAGACCACTGAGGTACATATCGGCGCCCCCCTTGCCCATCATGTGTATGCCAAAGGAGTGATGGACGAGATATCGATATTCAATGTTGCACTCAGCGAGAATGATATTAAGGATATCATGGCTAACGGGCTTGCTGTTGCGTTGGCTGTGGACCCTGCGGGCAAACTTACCAGCACCTGGGGATGGCTCAAGCAGCACAAGTAATCGGACTCGCAAAAAACCTTGTGGGGGTGGGTTTAGAAGTCACCCAATCCTGATACATTTTCGTTGCGTCGAAACACTTTGAATTCAGGCAGAAATTCCCGCCAGAGACCCACCCCTATCCGTTTGTCCGGGCAAGACACACAGAATCCGTTAAAATCGGGCTACACATGCCAGATATAAAGCTCCCGATTTGCAAGCGGAAGCTCAATCCAACTTCCACCCTGGCGATGACTCTCCGCTACAGCAAAGCATATCTCCGTCCCATGATGCGCGATCTGCACATCTCCGAGCGGGGGGTGTTCCTCCTCATACGCCGCCACCAGATCCTCCAGGCAAAATAGTGTTGCACTCTCGCACGCCGGGGGTGGATACGGCGCTTCTGCATGGGTCGTTCGCCGGCCTACACGCGTCTCCTGACGTAATCGCCAATCGACGCCATTGTTCATGCTCCTTAGCGACCCTTTCGTGCCAAATATCTCAAAATCCCATTGGCCCACTGGTATGGTCCATGCTTCCAGCCCATTTTCAAACTCAATGTGGTACGTAGCGCCCGGATCTTTATCCAGTCGATTCTCCTCTATGTTCAGATTCCTCGGACGAAGTTCTCCACGCACACGCAACGCTTGAGGATCTCCCATCAGGTACATCAGTGTGTCCACAGAATGGATATGACCATGAAGCAAACTGCTGGGCGCGTAGTGCACTCCAGCGCGAAGTTCTCCGATGGCTCCTTGCTCAATCCATTGCCGTGCTTGCTGATAGCGAGAATCGAAGCGGCGCAACACTCCTGTGTTCAGATACACACCGTGCTCCTTACACACCGCCAGCACAGCATCGGCCTCCTTCATGGAGCATGCCATCGCCTTCTCCAGATAAATCATAGGCACTTCAGTTTGTGCTACGTGTATAGCCATTTCAGCATGGAGTTCTCCTCTGGTGCAGATGGCAACCAGATGGGGAGATTCTTTTCGTATCATCTCAAGATAGTCTTCATAGAGGGCTGATACCCCCCAGCGTTGTCCGAATGCCTGGCGTTTTTCTTCGAGCAGGTCTGCACCGGCAATGAGTTCAAGTTTCTGACTTGCGTGACAGGCAGCAGCGATGGAGTAGGGCAGGGCAACGGCTGGATAGTCGCGCACTTCATCATCGATGGTGCTGGCCATTCTTCCGAGTCCAACAATAGCAACCTTGTATTTTTCCATGAGAATATTCCTCTGGTGAGAGTGTTTCAATAGATATCAAGCTTGTTCCATCGGGATTGTCAAATCCCGACCTTTCCGTTTAACGGGAACCTTTGCGACGCGCTTTCATACCGTCTCTGAGAACAACCGCACATTCCCTGCGAGAGGGTCCATGACCAAAACACGACCTTGTGAGTCCGTCGCAACGTCGAGCCCTCCTGTCTGACAATTGGACACCCCCTGAAGGCTGCAGCCCTTCCCGTTCTCGGCGAAGAGGTCCGGCCCCGCAACAACACTCACCAGAGTGCCCTCTGTATCAGATACCTTGACCCTGGGCAGGCCCTTCTCGCATGTTACGAATCGGCCATCCGGCAGCATTGCAAAATTCACGGGATTACAGCAGCCGCAGAATCCATCAATATACATGGAAGTCCTACCCCAGGAGAACTCAAGGTCGCCATCGAAGGTGTATGCTTCCACACGATGACGTCCTGGGTTCGCAACCCGAAGCAAACCATCCGGAGCAACGACTACATCGAAGTAGGGGCTGGGAACAACAAACCCGGGGATGTTCCTGGATGGATCTTTCTTTCCAATCGGACCTATGAGCTTACTTGAGGCATCGTAGCGCAATACGACACGATTCCCCGCATCCGCGACGAACACATCATTTTCTGCGACAGCAATGGATGTGAGAACAGCCCTTGAACCAAGCCTTTCCCAGTCGGCTATAAGCGTCCCTTTGGGATGATAGACCCCCACATGATCCTTGAATCCTAGATAAATGGTGCCATCTCCTGTGATAGTCAGGCATCGTGGCGCCTCGTCCAACGTCATCTCCCATAGCGGTTCCGTGTTCTTGTCGAATACCTGAATCTTCCTATCAGTGGCAACATAAATATGGTCATTGGGACCAACGGCGACCGCCTGAAGAGACTGGCAGCCCATTTCAATTTGTCCCGCTTCTTCATATTGAATCAACGCAGGATCGACCTTGGCGAACTTGCCCAGATCGTAGGTGTCGTCATAGACATCATGGGCGGGAACATCCTTGATGGGATGGTCGGATTTATCGTTGGAATTGGTGAAAAATCGGCTGGCCGTCACACCGGTGACAGCACCTAAACCGACTAAACCAGCATAACGAGCGGTGCTGGTAACGAACTCTCGTCTGGTTATGTTCTTTTCGGTGTCTGACATCATTATCTCCTCACCTGCATGGGAATCCACAGACCTCAGAATAATGGCACTCACTGTATAAAGTTTAACCGAATAGAGATCGATTGTCCAGTTTTGGTTTCTCCCATTCTCCGCTGAAGCCGGCGACGTTAGTCACGCGGAACTCGCTCGTGGCCATATTGAACGTCGCTACTTCTACCGGTTTTTGTCGTCATGGCGGATTTCCCGCCCGAGATGCCGCGAGCATGAGGTTGTGGAGCCAATTGTCGTGGTAGCGAAAACCATTCATATCCTCAAACGGAGAAGTGTGTCGCACCGATTCGAGGGCGATGTTGTGTTGAACCCATTCGTTGAGACGCCGGAGTCGTTGCGCAAAGCAAGCGCGTTTAAGATAACCACGAAAGGCTTCCGGTTTCTCTGGAAGCATGGTATAGTTGGCTTCGTTGAAGGGAACGCACACACTCTTGTGCAACCGTTGGGGGGTGGCATCTTTCTCCTCGAGAAAATGGGGATTTTCTGAGGATGATGCCATCCCCGCGATTACCCTGCAACCCCTTTATGCATACAGACCACAGAAAACGTTAGAACCAGCAACGTTGAACGTTAGAAAAGCACGGTGGTTGCTGGGTTCTTGACATTTGAAACATGACATCCATACCGCAAGTCATCATTGTGTTGCATTAGCACTTGATTTCATGTAGTATAAATAGAAGCCTAAAGCGGAACGTTCCTTCCCTTGAAGTCGGGCTTGTTCTGAAACATTCGGAGCATACCATGCTGGATCATGTTCTCCTCACGACGGTAGGACTCGCACCTCAGATTATCACAGAAACCTTGTACTATTTCTGGCAACGTGCCTCTCCGCGTATTCCCATCACAGAAGTCTTCGCGCTGACGACGCTCAGAGGGAAAGAAACGCTTGAGACTGGCCTCCTGAACCCTCAGCCCAATATCATCTCAAGGCTTTGTCAGGATTATGATTTGCCACCGATCCGGCTGGTTCGAGAACACGTGTACGTGCTGACCGATGCATTCGGAAGACCGCTGGAAGACATCCAGACGGCGGATGACAACGAG
>JAJRTO010000368.1 GCA_024278235.1 Candidatus Poribacteria bacterium | reverse complement strand
CTGGCAATCGGCGTCTCGGAGCATTGGATGGATCACAAGGGCACGTGGACGCTTCGACCGGAGAGATTTGGCGAAGGGTGGTATGATGTCTGCGATAGTCTGCGTCGGCATGGAATTCAAAGCATATTGATTGTCAATGGTCACGCTGGAAACACAGGCCCGATCCGTGAACGGCTCGATGATTTCCGCGAACGACTCGGCATCCATCTCGAATTTTGTGCCTATTGGGAAGCCTATACACCGGAGCTTATCCAGGAGCAGATGGAGTCGGGGACATGCCCCGGTCATGCCTCAGAGTTCGAGACCTCGTTCGCACTGGCAGCTTTTCCACAACTTGTGGATTGGGAAGGTGTGAACTACGACGACGCGAAGCTGACCATCTCGGATCCCCGCCGGGCTGAGAGTGATCAGACCTACCACCGAGAGGCCAGACTGGCAACTGCAGAAAAGGGCCAGGTGATGATCGAAGCTGCTGTGGATTGGGTTGCGGACAGACTGCGACAGATGCTTGCGGACGGATCGTGTGAATAGCGAAAGGTTCTTCGATGGGAAACGTGTCACTCTGATCGGCTTAGGGTTACGCAGCGGGGTGGCCGTCACCCGGTTGCTGGATGATCTGGGAGCCAGTGTGCGGATCAGTGATCTGCGCACCGAAGAGGAACTTGCTCCTGCCCTCGAACAACTGAAGGATCGGGAGATTGAGTTGGTTCTCAGAGGACATCCACCGGATGTACTGGAGAACACGGATCTCGTCGTGATCTCTCCGGGAGTGCCGTGGGAATCGTCTATTCTGGATCATGCGCGGCAAAGAAACATCCCGATCCTCGGTGAACTGGAGATTGCGGCTCAGGTATGCCACGCTCCCATCATTGCCATCACGGGGACCAAGGGAAAATCGACAACCACAGCGGTGCTCGGCAAGATCCTCGAATCGAGCGGCCACTTCCGCAAAGTGCTTGTGGGAGGGAACATCGGGCTTGCGTTTTCACAGGAGGTCAGGCAACTCACGTGCGAAGACATCGCTGTCATCGAGGTGAGCAGCTTCCAGTTGGAGAGCATCTCCCAATTCCATCCTTCCGTGAGCGTTGTGACCAATATGAAACCGGACCATCTGGATCGTCATGGGAGTATGGCCAGCTATATTGCAGCGAAACAGCGGATCTTTCTCAATCAGACATCGGAGGATTTTGCGGTACTCAATGCAGATGATCCGATTGTCCGCGAGTTTGCGCAGCAGACCCGTGCTCATGTGTGTTGGTTCAGCACTGACGCAACAACGAGAATACGAAGCCTCCCATCGGTGTCCACGCAACCGCCGCGTGAGAAGTCGTTACAGGCGTATCTCGAGCAGGATGTCCTCATTCTGGAACGCGCTGGATCTCGCCAGGAGATCTGCCGAAAGCGGGATCTCCGGTTGGTGGGAACGCATAACATCGCGAACCTCCTGGCTGCCTGTCTCGTCGGAGGTATCTATCGAGTGGATCCCCAGACGATGCGGTGCATACTCCGATCTTTCCGGCCGCCGGCTCATACGCTGGAACTGGTGCGCCAGATCGGCACAGTACGATTTTTCAATGATTCCAAAGCTACCAACGTCGCTGCAACCCAGGCCGCGCTGGAAGCATTTGATCCTCCGATCCTCCTGATCATGGGAGGGTACGACAAAGGAAACGACTATGCTCCGTTGATCCCCCTTGTGCAGGCCAAAGTCAGCCATCTGATCTTGATGGGGCCTGACACCCGAAAGATCAGGAACGCCTTGCAAGACTATGCACCCACTGTCGACGTGCCGGAGATGAAAACCGCCGTGAGTGTGGCGGCAGAGCATCTGGCAGAAGGAACCACGGTGCTCTTATCGCCTGCCTGTGCCAGTTTTGACCTGTTTGAGGACTATCGGCAGCGCGGTGAGATGTTTCGTCAGGAAGTCATGAAGTTGTCGTGAGTATTCCAGGCACTGCTTTCAGGCTAACGACTGATAGCCATTTGCGGAGACAAAACCATGAGTTCTTCACGGAAACAGAGCAGAACATACGCAGATATTGTGATTGCCGGGGGTGGTACCGGAGGACATGTCTACCCGGCAATTGCAATTGCCAATGCCTTGAGACGACTTGCACCAGAACTCGAGATCGTGTTTATGGGAAATCCGGGGAAGCTCGAAGCTCGCGTTGCTCCACAGCATGGGTTCGAGTTTGAGGCGATTGCTTCGGCTGGTTTCCCTAGAAAAATGTCATGGCGTTGGTTGACCGTTCTCAGGAAAGTGCCGCTGGGGTTCTTTCAGTCACTCAGCCGGCTTCGTCGCTGGAATCCGCAGGCCGTTGTGGGCACGGGTGGTTACGTCTGCGGCCCCATACTCTTTGCCGCAGCGCTGCTCGGCATCCCTACATTGATTCAGGAACAGAACGCGGTTCCCGGATTGACCAATAAAATCCTCAGCCGATGGGCGGATGAGATTCATATCGCGTTTGAGGCGGCGCGTCCGTACTTCCCGTACTTCAAACATGGGGATATCCACCACACGGGGAACCCCATCCGTGCTGCGGTGACACAGATTGCAGGGAAACGTCTTCCAGCCTCTCTACTGGGGTTAGAGGAGGGTCGCTTTACGATCACTGTGATGGGAGGAAGTCAAGGTTCCAGTAGCATCAATCAAGCCGTATTGAAAGCCCTCACGTGGCTGACGGAGGAACCGATTCAGTGGATTCACCAGACCGGCAAAACGGATGAGTCCGGCCTCAAAGAAGTCTATCAGGAATTCCCATTCCCGCACTGTGTACAGGCATATTTCGAGAACATGCATGAGGTCTACGCGGTAACAGATTTGATGATCTGCCGCTCAGGTGGTATGACGACTTCAGAGATCACGGCGTGTGGCCTCCCCGCGATCCTGATCCCCTATCCTCATGCGACGGGAGATCATCAGCGGCTCAATGCGGAGGCACTCGTGGAGGCGAACGCCGCACGGCTTATCCTGGATTCGGAACTCGACGGCAAACTGCTGAGTGATACGATCAAAGAGCTTTTGCACTCACCGGAAACGCTGAGAAAGATGGCTGAGGCGAGTGAACGATTGGGGAGGCCCTATGCTGCTGAGAGTATTGCGCAGGCCGTGCTGAATTTGGCAGGAGGACGTATCCGGTGAACTGGCAAGAGGAGCTACGAGCATTGGATATTCCCATCCGGTATCATGAACCATTAGCGAAGCACACAACGCTGAGGATAGGCGGGCCAGCGGATGCCTTCGTGGAGGTGACGGATGTCGATGCCTTGAGGAAACTGGCCGATTTTACTCGACACGTGCCCGTGCTCGTCATCGGCCGCGGATCGAATCTACTCGTGAGCGATAATGGCTTCCGGGGGATCGTCATCCAATTGGTGGATGCGTTTGAGAGCCTGAGTGCCGATCATGAACGGATCTGGGCCGGTTCCGGCGTCGCGCTTCCCAGACTCGCCAGGTTCGCGGCTCACCGGGGTTTGAGTGGGTTGGAGTTCGCTCTGGGTGTGCCCGGTTCCGTAGGCGGGGGCCTCATCATGAACGCAGGAGCCTGGGCGCAACAGATGAGCGATACGGTCCGCATCGTCGAGGTCATGACGCACACCGGAGAACTCCTCAGCCTCGATGCCCACCAGGCCGGATTCAGCTACCGACGAAGCAACCTCAGCAACTATTTCGCTATCACGCGCGCTCGATTCGATTGTGTTTCATCGACGGTGGAGCAGGTTACTTCAGAGATGCAAGCCCTCTACCAGCAAAAGATAGCAGCTCAGCCCTTTGCGGAACAGAATGCAGGCTGCATGTTCAAGAATCCTCCGGGGGATTCAGCGGGCCGACTCATCGATGCCTGTGGACTCAAGGGAACCCGTGTCGGTGACATGGAAGTCTCAACGAAGCACGCTAATTTCATCGTCAATCACGGCCAGGGCACTGCTGCGGATTTACTGAAGCTGATCGAACACATCCGCCACACCGTGCATCAGCGGACGGACATTTGGTTGGAACTGGAAGTCCGGCAGGTGGAATAGCCTCAGTAGATCACAATTCTATGGTAGGAGTGGCCTCCCGGCCATGATGATCGCGTCCAGGAAGACGCTCCTACGGCGAAAATGTGAGGTACTGAGCCTAACGGATCAGTTCGACTTCACCATTCTTTGCTGCGAGCATCTGGAGCATATAAGTCCCCGGATCTCGGGGGCCCATTCCAAATCCCACTGCATACAGGTGGATTCCGGGATTCCGCTCATAGAATCGGGCCGCGATCTTGTTGGGATGGATTTCACCGGCGGTTGGCAACCCATCTGTCATCAGAACCACGATGTTTGAATTCAGCGCATTGGCTTTTTCCAATGCCTTCAGCAGATCCGTCTGGCGATTGTCCTGGATGGTCCTCCTCGTGAAGCCGGCAAGGAACGCCATCGCAGCTTCGATATTCGCCTCAGTCACTGGAACCATCGTGGGACTATAAACGCGCGGTTCTCGCGCAAATGCAATGATATTGAAAACGTCCGTATCATTAAGTGCCGTGAGGGATTGGCGCATGTATGTCTTGGCCATCGTGAGCTTGTCGAACCCCGGCGCACTCATACTCACGGAGACATCGAGACAGTAGACCACAGAACGACTCCCCTGGACCCGATTCACGAAATCCACGAGGGGACGTTGCTGCACACGCGAGATTTTAGGGCCACTTCGCATCCCACGGTTCAATATTGGATTGGCAAGCCCATCCCCCGTGGAGTCTGTCATGCCCCCGGGTAAGACGGTCTCCCCCTTTTCCACGGGCACATCACTGTAAGTAACCCGTTGATCTATCGCCAGATCGACATCGCGCAACATGGTATTTTGGTCGTGCTGTGTCACACGACTGGCGCGCTGACGGGTCGTTACCTGTGGCGTCGGTCGCGGCTGTTGACGAACGCGAGGGGGGCGTGGCGGAGGGACGTTAAGATTCATCTCGATGGCAATCTCGTCCGGGATCTCCTCTGCCTTCGGTGGATGGGTGATCAGATAGATGAAAATTGCGGCAATGTGGAGGAGGATAGAGATCGTCCACGCAACCGGTGAACGCCTTCGTGAATGCATAGGTTTAGAGAAGTTTCCTTTCCACGGTTGCTTTCAGTGCTGCTTCGATACGCGCAGCCGTTTCATCCAGGTGTGCCTGTGTGGCTGCATTCAGCCCACCTTCTTCCACGACTCGGTGGATCTCTTTCCGGATATGGATCAGATCCGCACGGGCCAGGCTGATAGCATCGGAGGGAACTTTGGAGTCCGGTTGAAGCACGAGATGGATGAGTTTACCAAGATGGGCCCGCTGAAGTTCACGGCGGAAACTGTTGATATTGGTGGATGCAGCCAACTCGGACCAGATCACCCTGCGTAATGTGGCAAACATCTCGGCCATGGTGAAAGGTTGTTCATCCTCCTGATACCGTAATTCCAGATCGGGCAGGCGTGAGAGCAGGATGGGATCGTAGAAATGATCTAAAGGTCTCTTCTGTATGGAAAGGATCACCTCATGGAGCGGATAGTCGATACGCTGCATACTCCAGACAGACCCCTGAAAATCCCAGAAACGTTCTGGGGCCAGTTTGTTCAGCAATTGAGGTGAGAATTGAAACGCATCTGCTGCGAAGAACTCGGTGGCAAAGAATTCCAGAACTTCACGTTGCTTGGCAGCAGGGACAGGTGTAAATGGCAGGCGGTCTCCCGGATCCCCGACGTGATCGCGACGGTGGTACATCCCACCGATGTACTTGGGCACATTCATCGTTGCGATGGAATACTGCGCTAAACCATATTGGAAGGCTTGCCGGAGCTTTTGATAGCGTGTACCTGACCTGCCGAAATGACCCTCGATCTTCCGCCAGAGTTCCTTCGCCAAACCGATCTGCTTCTTGTGATATTCCAGCGGATCTGCGCCCAGATCCCAGCGATTACAGGTGGGATCAATCCCATATGGTCCCGAGAACGCATCTTCATCGGTACCGTAGGTGAGTTCTGGCTCCGCGACTCGAGAGGCGATCTGTCCCAGCTCCTCCAGTTCGTCTTCCGGTGTTCCCGCATCCATGGGTTTGTAGGCATACTCAATCACCCAGTAATCGTAGGGGCCCAGAGTGGTTTGCCAGTATTGCCCCTGTTCAACGCCCTCTGGAGCTATATTCACGGGCACGTAATCCATTACGGAACCGGTGAGACCACGCTCTGTCGTCAGCGTCTCATCCTGGAGTTGATCCACCGGATGGACGGTGCTGGCTTTGAAGTTATGGCGCAGACCGAGTGTGTGTCCGGCCTCATGCACAGTGAGATGTACGATGAAATCGTGAAGATACTTCTGGATCTTGGGGTCGTCGGGGCTGATGAATCCGCGAACAGAGAGCAAATGCCACCCGAACGCAGCATGATGTGCCAATCCCATCTGGTAATCATCCAGGCGTTTCTGAGCTTCGGGATCCGTAGGCACGAAAGAGGAGGATGAATCCATGATCATGGATACGGGATCCACAAACTCTTCGAGTTGGCCCAGGGTGTAGCGGATAAAGTCCGCACTGATCCGGATATCTGCGTGGTAAAGTTCGCCTGTAAACGGATTGGCACGAGATGGCCCGACAGCGTATCCTGCCCCCGGTCTGACAATCCAGCGGATGGTGTTGTAACGGACATCTCCCGCTTCCCAATCGGCATCATCCGGCTGTTGTTTGACCACGATGGCATCCTTGAATCCAATCCGCTCGAACGCTCGGTTCCATAGCAGCAAACCTTCCTTCACAGCCTCGCGATATTCGACGGGAATCGTATTCTCCAGCCAAAAGACAATCGGCTTCCTGGGGGGAGAAATGTCCGCTTCGGGATCCGCTTTCTCAAGGTGCCAGCGTTCCACGTAACGCACATAGGGAGTCTCACGAAACATATTTGTGTAGTCTTGATGCAACGTCAGGAAGTGCCCTATCCGATCATCGGCCAGCCGAGGACGATAATTGGTTTCAGGAATCGTCGAGAGGCTGAAATGATACCGGTGGAGAAAACTCCGTGGGTCGGCCATCGTGTAAGCCGATTTGGGCTTGGAACTCTTGAAATGCGTGGTAACCTCGATCTCAACATTCTCAACGAACGGCTTGAGGATGCTGATGAAGCTGTTATCGGCATCGAAGCTGTAATCCGCTTTGGCCCATTCGTTCAGCCGTGGCGCGACAAGATCGATATCTTGTACAAAGAGTCCTTGTGTGTTCGCAAGGATGCTCTGCCGCTCTGGATGTGGTTTGCTTTCAACCTTGGTAGACCCTATGATCGAATCGCTCACTCCGCGCTGGATGGCCTTGTGAATCGGTGACAGTTCCTCCGCTCGAAACTGTACATTTTTCTGGATGAATTGCACCATCTTCCCGGCACGCTTGAAAACAAAGGGGAAATGTTGCATCATCGAACCTGAATCGTAGTAGTAGCCGTCACCGGCCTCACGGGTCAATGAACACAGATACATGTTGTCCAACTGTTCAGGCAGAATCTCGATAAACACCTTTCCCTCATCTTTGTTCACATAGAATGAAAACAGCCCTTCTAATCTCTCGCAATCCTTGATGACATCCTCGAAATTTGCCAGTTCATCCTTCTTTTCGTCCTTCTTCTCGTCTTCGTCCGTTTCTTCATCGCTGGATGCATCTTCCTGAGAGTCCTCGTCTGACGATTCTTCTCCACGAAGGCTCGACCAAAGTAATCGTATCCAAACCCATAAGTGCAGTTCTTTCATTGTCGCCTCCTTTCAGCAGATCGTATTTTACGTCATGCACACTGCAACGTCAATCGAAAAGCGGCTGTCCGTGGGATTTGGCTATCCCAATGAACCAGATCTATTGCCTTTCAGTGATAGACAGTTTGCACACGATGGCTCCAACAATGATCAGGGCACAACCGATCCACAGTTTTATACCTGCGACGATCCCAAGATAAAGACAGCTTATCACTGTGGAGAGGAAAGGTGTCAAGTAGGAGCAGGAAGTGACCAGGATGATATCGCCCTTCCGCATGGCACGTTCCCAGAAGACATATGCCAGATTAGGACCAACGGCCATATAGAGAAGTTCCATGACGGCCCGTTCTGTCCACTGTGTGTGTTCCTGCGAGAAGATCCGCATCACGCCCAGAATCATCCCTGTCGCCAGCATGAAAATCGGCACGGCACCGCTGTTCTCATTGCGCGCCCATCTTCGGCTCAACGTTGAGTAGAGCGCCCACGAAATGGCGGCAGTGAGAGCCAGCATGTAGGGAGCCGTGTTCTGCACCATATTCCGCAGAAACGACTGCCATGAAATCGCTTGACTCTGTGTGGTCGCCAGAAAAACACCGGCCGTCGCGATCAATGTCCCGGGGACGAGAGAAATTTTGGCTCGCATTCCGAGAATCGGGATAGATGCCAGGAGTGTCAGCATGGGCCAGAGATAATTGATGAGTCCCACTTCGAGTGCCTGGCTCCGATCCGATGCCAGACCCAATGCCAGGAAGAGCGCGAACATGTATAGCACGAACAGACCGCCACATCCAAGTAGATACAGGCGACTCAATGAACTCAATCGCTTCTGTAACTTCCGGGTCACGGTCAGGTAGCCAGATCCGAAAGCCCCACCCAACAGATACACCAGGGAAGCGGAAGTCAGTGGTCCCACCTGTTCTGTGAGACTACGGGCAAACGCCACGGTGGTGCTCCAGAGCACAATGGCCACGATACCGAGGATAGTACTAAGCCCCTTGTCTGATTTTCCCCCTTTCCCCATTTCCTTGTTTCCCTGGCTGTGCATCGTATCTGGAATCCCGAACCTGATGTTTGCCTTCGGCCGGATCACACGCCCAACAGTGTGGCGATAGAACCACCCAGAATCCCGGCCTTGTCCGTCGGATTCAGATCCAACTCCCGAACTTTGTCCAGTTCTGTGCGGGCAAATGTGACCGTATCCGGCTGGTTGTGGGGGCCATCTGTTCCCCACAGGATGCGTTCGACTCCGACTTGACGCGCCGCATCCTCAATCTTGTGCAGCATGACGACGCCACTGACATCGAGAAAAAGGTTGGGCCGTCGCTTGGCGAGAGCGATGAAACGATCGATCACGGTTTCATCCTGACAGAGATACCTCCCAAGATGGGCTATGATGATCCTGGTTTCGGGAAATGTGTTTGACATCCGCTCGATATCACCGAGTCTGCCAGCGCAATCGATCAAGCAGGGAACACCATATTCTCCCGCCAGTCTCAGAACTGGATCCACAACGTAGTCAGACAGCGTGCATTCGCCCACGTGCAGCTTGATGCCTCGGAATCCGCGCTGTGAGATGGCCTCGCCAAGCTCCTCGAGCACGGATCTTTCGTAGTTCGGAAGCGCGTAAGCATAGGGGATCAGGCGATCTGGAAATTGCTCAACGGCCCTCTGAGCCATTTCGATGGAACGCCGAGTCGTGGTAGACATCGCAAACACAACCGATTTTTCAATTCCCACGGCATCCATGACCTCCACGATTGCTTCTGCACTATACTCCGTCTTCTGAGCATCCCCATGTTTTAGGTGGGCATGAGAATCGATAATCATTGGTATTTCCTTTTTTGAACATTGCTCTCAGGTTTCAGCTCATTTTCACACTGAACCCTGATGATCCAAATAGTTCTGTTCTGCTAATCATCCATCAGGATTCTAAACGATTGAGCGTAAGGATGCAAGAGAGGAATGCAGTGGATCCCGCATGAACGACGCGCGTTGTGAACCTTGCATTCCCCCGGAGAATAGGTTAAGATGTCGTAACTCTTTGACAGAAAGGAAATAGACAGGGACTGATCTCTGCATAACAACATGATTCTTGGCTGGAACCGTAATTTTGCATTGCTGGCATTTGCCGTATTTTCTGTGGGAGCTTTTTTTGGTGTTCAACTGACACTTTTCAACAACTTCATTGTCGAACGATTGGGAATCGAGGCCCAGGAACTCGGTGTTATGGAGGCATTACGAGAGACTCCTGGATTTCTCAACGCTCTATTCATTGCAGCGGCTATCCATCTCGCCCCGCCGATAGTCGGAGGCGTCTCGCTGATGGTGATGGGGTTGGGCATCATGGCCTATGCCAAGCTGGAATTTCTGATGGCGATAGCCCCCTTCTCATGGACCTACACACTCATCCAACCGCTTGGACTGAACGTTGATCCCAGACTGATCGGCCTGATCCTGTTCTCGCTCTTATGGAGCGTCGGATTCCACTGTTGGGTTCCGTTGCGTGCCGCAATGGCACTCACCTTTTCGAGTACGGGAGATAAGGGGAAATGGCTCGGTCAACTACAGAGCGTGGGAAGTATTGCGTGGTTGCTCAGTATCGTGTTCTGTTACCTGACGTTCTCATGGCTACAGTACGAAGGGTTGTTTGTTATTGCCGGTGCTGCCACAATCCTGGGCGGCACGGTCATACTCTTCGCTTCACGTGAGATGCCAGCCTTGCGGGACCCACGACTGGTATTCCGAAAACGATACGGTATCTATTATGTGCTCAACTTCCTTCAAGGATGCCGCAAGCAAATCTTCATCACATTTGCACTCTTCGCTCTGGTGAAGGTGCATGATATGAGCGTCGGAACAGCCATCAAGCTGGCGTTCATCAACCAGGTGGTGATTATGCTAACGGCCCCCTATATGGGTAAACTGGTGGATCGCTTCGGTGAGAGGCTCATGCTGAGCCTGAGCTACATTGGATTGACATTGGTCTTCCTGGGATACGCGATCATACAGTATCGACCCGCGCTTTATGTGCTCTACTGTATTGACAACGCTATCTTTGTCGGTGGGATCGCGCTGACAACCTATATCCATAAAATCACGGAAGGACAGGAGATCCGCTCGACGCTCTCAATGGGTGTCACCATGAATCACTTCGCTGCGATAGCAGCACCTCTCATCGGTGGATTTTTGTGGCAGGCTTTCAGTTATCGGTGGATCTTCATCGGAGGAGCCGCACTCGCACTGATTTCGCTCGTTGTCAGTCAGTGGGTACGCCCTGGCTCCTGCTCACCAAGTCTGAGTCGCACATAGCTCTCGTATCGGCGTCTCGATATGTGATCGTCTTGCACTGCCTGTTTGACTGCGCAGTCAGGTTCATGGGTATGTGTACAATCCGGGAACCTGCAATCATCCACGTAGGGATCGATCTCAGGAAAGAACGCATCGAGCCATTCCAGTTCAATTCCCCATAGATGCATTTCGCGGACCCCGGGGGTATCAGCAACATATCCGCCTACATCGAGGGGAAACATCTCAACATAGGTGGTCGTATGCCGCCCTTTTTGCGTTTTCTGACTGATGGCCCCCACAGAGAGTCCGAGTTGCGGTTGGATGGCATTTAACACGCTGGATTTACCGACGCCAGAAGCTCCGACTACAAAGGTTATTTTATCGCGCAGCAGCTCCTGAAGCCCAGAGATACCTTGACCAGTCACAACGCTTGTCTTCACGATGGGATAGCCGAGCTTCTCGTAGATGGTGAGAATTTCCCGCACTTCGTCTTGATCCTCTGCACGCATGAGATCCATCTTGTTCACGCAGATGATGGAATCGAGTCCTCCGACATCAGCCAGGATAAGAAAGCGATCCAGGAGCCGTTCATTCAGGAAAGGTTCTCTTATCGAAGCCATTGCCACCATCTGATCGGCATTTGCGATCACAATCTGCTCGACGTCCGCCCGGCCGGGCAGCTTTCGCGAGAACTTGGTTTCACGGGGATAGATCTCCTCGATCACCCCTGTTTCCTCGTCAATGACCTCCACACGCACGCGATCACCGACGGCAACCGGATCCGCATAGCGGAGTTTCCCGTTCTCAGTGAGCAGTTGACGTTTGACCCGTTTCCGTAGCGTGCAACGCAGCACACCACCGTCTGTGGGAACATCATAGAATCCCGATCGGGCTCGTATCACTTGTCCATCTATCCCAAGATGACCTCCGTCGGCATAGGATTTGGTTCATCCGACTTACTTAACAGTATATCGACAGAAAGGATGGGATTTCAAGGGAAACCGATCCAACGGCATCGGATGACGGATGAACCTGAGACTTGAACGTCCCGGATCAATTAGCCGAAAGCCACATCCAGTATCATCATGGCCGTAAAACCTAACATGGCCCCCATGGTGGCCAGATCCGTGTTTCCACCACGCTGGGATTCTGGTACAAGCTCCTCAACCCCAACAAAGATCATTGCGCCAGCCGCGAACGACAGAGCGTATGGGAGGATGGGCTGTGCCATCGTGACAGCAATCACTCCAATGACACCTGCGATAGGTTCGACGACGGCCGATAACTGCCCATACCAGAAGCTCTTGAGCCGTCCCATCCCTTCACGGCGGAGTGGCATCGATACGGCCATACCTTCCGGAAAGTTCTGAATTCCGATACCGATCGCTAAGGCGACAGCTCCTGACAGTGTCGCTGAGGGGAAACCGGCCGCTACGGCACCGAAGGCCACTCCAATTGCAAGTCCCTCCGGAATGTTATGTAATGTGATGGCGAGGATGAGCAAGACGCTCCGCTGCCACGTTGTCTTTAACCCCTCCGCTTCATCCATTGGGAAGCCGATGTGAAGATGTGGCAGTATCTTGTCAATCGACCATAAGAATATCCCCCCACCGAGGAATCCTATCGCCGCAGGAAACCAGGTGGGAACCGATTTCCCTTCCGACATTTCCAGCGCTGGGGCCAGCAGTGACCAATAGCTTGCAGCGATCATCACACCGGCCGCAAAGCCGAGCATACCATCCAGTATTTTTCGGTTGATGTTTCTGGCCAGAAAGACGCCAGCCGCACCAAGTGCAGTGACTCCCCATGTAAAACACGTCGCGAGGAGTGCCTGCGCGACTGGGTGAAGATTTCGCATCATCTCAAGCATACTATTTCCTCACAATGGATCTAAGATCTATTCCTCACCTTTATCGCCGTTGCCAACCCAATTTCAGCCCAGCAGCACCCAATCCGGTACTGCATACACATTGGGCGCAAGTTCCCTGATTTCCCGCCCCCGGGACACTAGCAGTTTCATCGATTGGAGATTCCTATTGACGCTGCAACGCCTTTCTGCAACAATAGATTGTCGCCAAATCTACAAAAGGATTCAAACGAACACATGACACCGGGCAAATCCCCTCGTGAGCCTCGAACGCGCATCGCTGCGATCCTGCTGGGACTCCTCCTGATTCCGTTGAATAATTACTGGCTCATGGCAGGAGCAACAT
>JAJRTO010000367.1 GCA_024278235.1 Candidatus Poribacteria bacterium | reverse complement strand
GTGAGGAACCCATCCAGATCCGTCGATCTCACGAATATGCCTCCAGCATTATTTATGCTTGTGAGACCAATGATCCCGTGCGGATCAACGGAAACGTGCCGAATCGGGAGATCATCACGAACTTGCCGGAGGGTTGCTGCGTCGAGGTGCCCTGCCTGGTAGACAACACCGGAGTGAAACCTTGCTCGGTGGGTGCGTTACCCACACAACTGGCCGCGCTCAACAACTCGAATATCGCTATTCAGGATCTGACGGTCCAGGCTGTGCTGGAGCGGGATCTTCAGAAGGCCTACTATGCAACACTCCTCGATCCACTGACGTCTGCTGTGTGTACCACCGCACAGATAAAGGGGATGTTCGATGAATTGGTGGAGGCTGAGGGCGATCTGCTAACGTACCTGAAGTAGGAGAAAGTCCTGCAACTACAACGTTATCTGAACGGCACTCCATTTCATTGCGTGCCTGACTACAAACTATTATTGTGATCTGAGGCTCAAATGTCAAGAACCCAGCAACCGTAGTGCTTTTCTGACGTTCAACGTTCCAACGTTCAACGTTTCACGTGAAACCTGCTCAGGGGATTTCTGTTTTCGGTCAAGGTGTCCGAGGTGTGCAGGACACCCTGACCGATCTCTTAGAAATCATCCAGAAATGAGTTCCCTGTTTTGTGATGAGATGAAGCATTCCTTTCCAACTGCTAATACCATTTGCAGTTTAAGATTGCACCCGCACAAGGCAGATCCCAAATCCCCCCGAACCCCCTTTGCCAAAGGGGGATCAGCCTCCCCCTTTCGTAAAGGGGGATTGAGGGGGATTTCTCAAAGCGGCAATTTTAAACTGCATTCCGTATAAGAGGTTGGAAAAGAGTGACTCCCTCTCCCGTAGATGCAGTGTCAATACGAGTTTTTCACTTACGGAGGAAGTAGAGCTGCCAGCTTGTTGGCCGGGATGGTTTCGCACCGAAACGGGCAAGCGGCACGCTCTACGGGACTCACTGAAAAACTCGTGTGTCAACCTCTGGACACATGATAGCACAGAAGCTGTAGGGCAGGCATGATGTCTGTCTTCTCGCTGCACTACTTTGCTGGATGGTGCTCCTGGTATATAAATTGCTTGGAATATTCAGATTACCATACACGTTCACGTTGGATTGACCAATCCAACGGAAGAATTGGGAAAATATGAACGACTGATCTCCCTCAAAAATCAAAACCATCAACTAAAAGTCGTCTATTACGGATGATATAATGCAAAGGATGCAGGTGAATATTTCATCAGAATTACATTTTGAGGCTGGCAATATTCTGGTTGTGGACGATGAAGTATTGATTCGTGAAATCGTAGAGGCTCACCTTGAGGATCATGGATATCAGTGCAAACTTGCGAAGGATAGTGATGAAGCAAAGGCGCTGCTAAAAAAAGAAAGTTTCGATGCTTGTTTCATCGATGTGCATATGCCCGGGGAGTCAGGGATGGATCTACTGGCTCATATCTGCGGCAACTATCCGGATACAGTTTCCATTATGCTTACCGGAGAACGTAACACAGCCATGGCCGTCGTTGCGATGAAGATGGGGGCTTACGACTATGTGACCAAACCATTTCAGCATGACGATCTATTGATTCGGCTGCATCAGGCACTTGAGAAGCGTCAACTCAAGCTGCAGAATCGCCTCTATCGGGAACGCCTGGAAGAACTCGTGAAGGTACGGACGGAAGCACTACACGAGCGTAATGAGCAATTGAAACGTTTATCGCTAAACACTATTGAGAGTTTTGTGCTCACGCTCCAGATGCGTAATGCGTACACTGAGGGCCACTCTCAGCGGGTCGCCTATTGGTGTGTGTGCATGGCAAGGGCGATGGAGATGGACTCAACGCAACAACTGGCCATTTACCATGCAGCTTTACTGCACGACATGGGCAAAATGGCCGTTCAGGATGCGATTCTGGAAAAGCCGGGTCCATTGACACCCGAGGAATACCTGGATATCCAACGCCATCCCCTGGTGGCATGCGATATCCTCCAGCCCATCGTGCAGGTTGTTGAAGAGTTTCACGCTGTCGTCGAAGCCATCAGATACCATCACGAACACTACGATGGGAGCGGATACCCCTGTGGATTAAGAGGAGAAGAAATCCCTCTGTCCGCCAGAATCATTGCTGTCGCCGATGCATATGATAGTATGGCAAGCAGTCGTGCTTATCGGACTACGATGCCCGCCGATGAAGTCATCGAAGAGTTGGCGCGATGTGCAGGGTCACAGTTTGATCCTACCGTCGTCGATGTCTTTATCAGGAGCTGCCGGCAAACAGGTACTCATATGACCGCCATGTCGGGTGAAATATTCACGACAGAACCCTGGGACCCATTCCTGGTACAGAAACCATCATCGAGAGTCCCTATCGATCCACTGCAAGAGGATGCCGAATCCAGGAAAAGAAGAGTAGGATAATGCGATCGGGTGATTCGAGAATTCTGGTTGCTATCCGTAACGATGGCTATACACAGACCTTGCAGGCACAACTCCGAACACAAGGATATACCGTGCATTGGGTGGGGGATGCCGAGGAGGGCGTGCGACTGGCGAAGCAGTGGCTACCAGATCTTATCATCGCAGATGATGCTTTATCAACGAAAGATGGTGTTCCGTTCTACCGCTGTGTTCGAGAGATCCGGGAACTGAAGACAACCTACTTTATTCTGTTGTCTGCTCAAATAGCAATAGAATCAAAGATTCGCGCATTAGAGGCAGGTATCGATGCGTTCTTGCCGAAACTGGGTGACACCAGGGAGTTGCTCGCTTATGTACGGGTTGGATTACGCACCTGCAGGTATCGACGTGAAGCCGAAGAACTCAAGAGTTCTCACGCGCTCAACACACTGGCTGTGACATTGGCTCACGAAATCAACAACCCACTTACGGGCATCATCGGTTATCTTGCCTTCTTGGAGGAGGCTACGAGGGAGATGCATCGAACCGATCTGGAGCACATGGTAAGGAAGATTCAGGGACAAGCAGAACGCATCCATGACGTCATTGGAAGGTTACAGGATTTGCAAGAGGTCCGATGGACCAACTACCTGGATGGGGTTCCAATGTTGGATCTATATCCACGGGTAAATCACGAGTAATACCGCTTGAAACGGATCTTTGACCGTCAACGCTCCAATTGGTCCAGATGTCGCTCTACAATGGCCAGATGCTCTCGAACCTTGATTCCCTGAGCTTCTCGAGGATCCGCGAGGGCAAGCGCAAGGATCCGTTTGTTCTGTCGGGCAAGCGCTCGAACCATCTGATTTGGAAATCCTAGTTCTCCTGATGCCGTCCGGTAACGATGCTGTTTCGGATCATACATGCGCTCATGAAGTGCTGCGAGGGTCACCAGGAGGTCGGATGCTTTCAAGCAGAAGATGCCAATATTGTCCTCACCGTAAGTGATTCGCTCTGCACCTTCCTGATGTGTTTCCACGCTGTCTATCACGAATTGCTGCTCATCCCGGACAATAGGGGCATAGGGGTTGGATCGTTTCGTTGTAGGAAAGCTCATACTTGCGCCCGTGCTCTGATGGATCTGTAACATCACAGAGATGCTCTTGGGTTGAATCACTGGTTGGGTTCCCCAAACGACGACAACATCACCATCAAATCCCTCGATCAGATGGCGCGTTTCCCACACAGCGTGAGCCGTGCCCAGAGGATGCTGTTGAGTGACATAATCGACACGATACTCCTGAAGCGCATCTCGGATCAACCGCTCATCCTCGGGATTGACAACGACAATAGGCGTTTCCATCGGTATCGACTGTTCCAGCAGGAGGTCGAGCACATACCGTATGACAGGCTTACCTCGAATGGGGGCAAGAGGCTTGGGCAGATCCAACCCGCTCTGACGTGCCCGCTCTCCTCTCCCAGCCGCAACGATCACGGGACGAACTTTTCCGCTTGCAGGCGGGCATGCAGCGAGCAATGCATCCTCATGTTCCTCCCAATGGCGCCAATCGTTAGCCCACGAGATCCGTTGTTGGTTGATCACAGCCTCAAGATCCAGCACCTGCAAGCCGTTGCCGGGGGATGAAACCATCACATTCCCCTCAACCGTACGTCCCCGAGGTCGGTAATAGTCCTCACCGATCCTGGCGATGAGTTCAGATACGTGCGATTGCCTCACCAGCGTGAGTACATTTCCTCCAAAGCCACCTCCCATGACTCTCGCCCCATAAACCCCATCGCAGTCTTCTGCAAGACGCACGACCGTTTCCAGATCAGGTGTGCTGAGATCATAGAAATCCCGCAGGCTGGCATGGGTCTCCGAGAGAAGCTCTCCGAGTTCTCGCATTGCACTATCTTCTACCGAGGCATCTGTTGCCCTGGCCGCTTTCATGAGGCATTGACATGCCTTGAACACACGGAGGATTTCACCGAAGTGGTGTCGCCCCCGATCCCGGATCTTGACCGGTTGTTCCATCCCTTTGACCTCAAAGAGTGCGGGATACAGGGAACGCAGCATCGCGGATCTGTCGGGGTAACGGGTGATAACCTCCTGAAGGGACATGCTTTCCGGGAGCAATCCGAGCACCCGTTCGATCGCCGCTTGCTCGGCGGCGAGTTGTTCCGGATCTCCCCTTTCGATTGCAGAATGTAATCGGCCCCAGTCTGCATCTTCAAGCATCCAGGGGATGAGGAATCGTGATACGATGGATCGTTCGTTGTATTCACCCATCACGGCATCACCCTTTTCAGCAGGATGCGTGTAAAAAGTCACCCAACGGTAACCTTCTGCCGGCATCGGTATAGGCTCTGCCGAAAAGGGTTCAAATGTGACACGTAATGCCTGTCCCTGCCGGCTACAGCATATGGTCGCATGATCCATTTTTCCGCCACGAGTGCCCACATACCATTCTGCTTTGGATGATGCCTCTGCGAGTTCATCGGCATCCAGAGGGAGATCATTGACAAGGCGGAGTACCGCACCCGATGTGACGACGAGTGCTGAGGAAGAGGACGCTCCACCTGCTACGGGGATCGTGGAATCGACGAGTAGGTCCGCTCCTCGCAGATTTCGCTGTGGGTGGAGATACTGCAAGTAGAACGCGGATCCTTTGATATAATTGCCCCAGTGAACGTCGGGAATACCAACTTTCTGAAGATAGTCCAGCCAACTTCCCTGTTCAATACGTTCATAACGAAATTCGAGGGGGGCGAAGCCTTCAGAGGTCGTTGCAAGTGCAATCGTATCGTCTTTCCTCGGACGCGCTAACAGGAGCATGTCGTGTTCGCGGCTTCCAAATGGGAGAACGCGCGAACGAAAATAATCCACATAGTCGATATGCTCCCCGATGAGATTGATGCGCGCCGGCGCACGCACCATCCCTATCGGTCCTCGACCATACCTGTCTTCGAATGCTTGCACGGCGGCAAGATACCGTGCACGTTGGTGATCGCTATCATCCCCATAGTTCTGAGTAAACCAACGGCAAAGCACGGGAGTATCGCTCTGCAGCATGGAGATCAGAAGAGAGGAATCACATAAGTGTTGCACCATCATCCCAACTACTGGAATTCGCCTCGAATCAGTTTCTGCTTGTTTTCGTACACCCAGCGATAGTAATCAGCACGTTGGAGTCCGGCAGCAGCTTCTTCGTCCACGATCGCGATGGCGTGCTCGTGCCATTGGAGTGCAGAAGCGGTCACCTCGGCCGTGACCGGCCCTTCGATCGCCCTGGCAACGGCTTCGACTTTGCTGGAGCCGTTCGCCAGCATCAAGCACACACGGGCATCCATGATCGTACCGATCCCCATCGTTACAACGAGTCGCGGCACTTTTGACATATCCCCGTCAAAGAATCGAGCGTTGTCCTCCACCGTTTCCTGTGTGAGCGTCTTTATCCGGGTTCGAGATCCCAGCGAGGAACTCGGTTCATTGAATCCCAGGTGTCCGTCTCGACCGATACCGAGTATCTGTAGATCGATACCTCCGCATTCCTCGATACGATCCTCATACCACTCGCAAAAGCTATCGATGTTCTGGAGCGAATTGGTTGGAATATGGATGCTCTGGCGTGGAATGTTCACATGATCAAAGAGGTTGCGGTACATAAAACTGTGGTAGCTCTCAGGGTGCTCCAACGGGATCCCCAGGTATTCATCGAGGTTGAATGTGGTGACCTGTGAGAAATCGAGGCCCTCCTCTCGATGCATCCGGATCAACTCCTCATAGAGGCCAATCGGAGTACTTCCCGTCGCAAGCCCCAGCACCAGGTTGGGCTTTTTCTGGATGGCATCACGCACGATCTCCGCCGCTTCCTTGCTCATCTCCTTCTTGTCCTTCTTGATAATGACTTCCATTGTATTCTCCTTATATTTTACTTCCTGCGGGTTTTCCTGATGGCTTCATCGCGTTCCGGTTTCGTCATCTGATAAAGCGATTCGAACATTTCAACATCGGCATCCGTCAACTCAACACCACGTCGCCCCATTGCGGTACGCGCTGTTGCAAGTAAGGGCTTCAGCCCTCTACCACGGCTGACCCGTCCCCGGAAGAACCAACAGAACGAAGGTACCAGCTTGGGGAAAGGTTCACCATCGGGCAAGAGAACGCTCATCATACCCACCATGGAGCCGGTGTTGAAAAGACACCCAATCCCAGTCTTGGTATGATCTCCGATGAAGGCACCGACTTTTGTGTCTTCCGAATCCATGAGTTTTCCACGGACATAGATTTCCACGGTTCCATAATCATTCTTCAGGTCACTGTTCGTCGTCTGTGCTCCCAGATTGACCCATTCGCCCACATAGGCATGTCCGAGAAATCCATCATGATACTTATTGGAATAACCGTGGATGATCGCTTCCTCGACCTCGCCTCCAACGCGGCAGACGGGTCCGATGGAACAACCTTCGCGAATCTTGCCACCTACGATGTACGATTTCTTGCCGATGTACGCCGGACCTTCGATGCGCGTATGGGGATAGATGATAGCCCCTTCATCGATATAGACGGGGCCATGCTCCACATCGAACACGACAAAGGGATGCACTTCGGCTCCGGGAGCGACATAAACCTGATCGCTGACACTGTCTTCCTCAGGCCAAATGGCAGCGTGCTTCGAGCAGTTTCCCTGGATGCCCGTGTTGCCAAGATAGGCAAAGTCGGCGGTCATCGCATCGGGGTTCTCCTGAATGAGATTCCACGGATAGTTGATGAGCGTGACTTCCATCTCAACGGCCGGTAACGCTTCCTTGAGATTCGCAAGGACTTTCTCAAGTGAATCCGCAGCACATTTCTCGAGGGTTTCTGCTGTGGCACGGATACAGACAATATCCTCTCCCTGAATGCCAACAGCTTCAGGGCCTTCCGGAGGCAGTTCGTCCGGTTGCATCAGCCACCGACCATTGACGAACAGAACCGTATCATCCTTCAACTGAGATAAGTCGTTGACGGGTACTTCGAGCCTGTTTTTCACAACTCCGGCCAGGTAGTCTCTTGTGAAAACGCACCAGGGGGTCTCCGGGTAATTACGCAGGATACGTTCCAGCAGGCTCACGTACCCGCACCTCAACTCGAAGACGGCTCTGGTATAAGTAATCGGAAATAGATTTTCAGAGGCATCTTCAAAGATACAGATTTTCATAGACATGTCCTCTCTTTCGTGAGTAATGAGTCAAGCCTGTGCTTGAACCACAGTGATCGCCGTCACGCCAACGATATCCTCCACACTTGCTCCGCGCGAAAGGTCATTGACGGGTTTTGCGAAGCCCTGCAGAATGGGACCATAGGCTTCTGCCTCGGCGAGATACTGGGTGAGCTTGTAGGCGATGTTGCCAGCGTCGAGATTAGGGAAGATAAGTACATTGGCACGACCGGCAACGATCCCGGGTTCCTTGAGCTTCCGCTCTGCCACCTCCATGACAAGCGCGGCATCTCCCTGAAGTTCGCCATCGATGAGCAGTCCTGGAGCCTGTTCCCGAGCGATGCGCGTCGCTTCCACGACCTTGTCAATCAGTGGATGAGCGGCACTCCCCCTGGTCGAATAGGATAGCATCGCCACGCGTGGCTGCCAACCAAGAAGTGTCTGGGCCGTCTGAGCCGATGCGATGGCGATCTCAGCCAGTTCACTCGGGGTTGGATCGGCATTCACCCCTGCATCCGCATAGATCAGTGTGCCCGATTCTCCATAGGGAGATCCGGGGATATGCATCAGAAAGACACTGGAGGGGATAGAGAACCCTCCCCCCAGACCGATTACCAGATGAGCAGCTTTCACGACGGTCGCTGTCAGGTTGACAACGCCTCCCACCAATCCGTCAGCATCTCCCACTGCCACCATTGCAGCCGCGTAATAAAGCGGCCGGCTCAGGGCTCGTCGGGCAATTCCTTCACGGGCTCCACGCACGTCCATATAGTGTTGAACGTAATGATCGGGGACTTCACCTGTATCCACCAATTTGAGTGATTCTTCAGAACAACCGAGGGCCTTCATGGTAGCCTCGATCTGACGAACGTCACCAACAAGTATCGGATGAGCAATACCTGCTTCTGCCACCCGGCAAGCACCCAGCAACACACGTTCCTCTGTTGCCTCTGGGTACACAATCCACTTCGGCTGCCGGCACGCCTGCTGTATAAAGCGATCCATAAACATAAGTGAGATTGAAACCTTCCTGTCAATAGACGAATGGACGATGATGTTTTATAGCATTTACTATCCACTGCCTTCTACGATTCGATACGTATCCCTGGCGATCATCAACTCCTCATTAGTGGGAACAACCCATACTTCAACTTTCGATTCATCTGAATGAATGGGCCGTTCTGGTTCGCCCTGTATGTTCCGTTCGGAGCTGAGCTGTATTCCGAGGAATCCGCAACCTGCACAGACCTCGGACCGCACGGCGGCCGAATGCTCGCCCACCCCGGCCGTGAACACGATGGCATCCAGGCCTCCCATGGATGCCGCATAGGCGCCGATGTATTTCCGGATACGATAGTTGTAGACCTTGAGAGCGAGTTGGGCCTGTTCATCTCCGTGACGGCTTGCCTCTTCGAGATCCCGAATATCGCCGCTGAGTCCTGATAATCCGAGGAGACCACTGTGACGGTTCAGCAACTCGTTGGCCTTCTGTGGATCGATGTCGAGTTTTTCCATCAGGAAAGATGGGATGGATGGATCGATGTCCCCAGCACGTGTCCCCATAACGAGACCTTCAAGCGGCGTTAGTCCCATGCTTGTGTCCACACACTTACCATACTGAACCGCCGCGATACTACATCCATTCCCCAGATGACAGGCGATGATGCGGAGTGATCCCAGAGGCTTGCCCATCAATTCCGCAACACGCCCACACACGTAACGGTAGGAGGTGCCGTGAAATCCGTAACGTCTTATTCCCAGTTGCTCGTAGAATTCATAGGGGATAGCATAACAGAACGCATGCTTGGGAAGCGATTGATGGAAAGCGGTGTCAAACACAGCGACATTGGGTGTTCCAGGCAAGGCGTGCTGGCTCGCACGAATGCCCATGAGATTTGGTGGGTTATGAAGCGGAGCTAACTGCACACACGCCTCGATCTCCTCCACAACTTCATCGTTGATTTCTGTCGAGGCGATGAATACCTCGCCACCATGGACCACCCGGTGGCCTACAGCACCGATATCGGAGACATCCTCCAGCACCCCATAGGTTGGGTGTACCAGGTGCTGCATGATGTGATGGAACGCCTGATTGTAGTCAATTGCACCAAGCAATTTTTCGTGAGATGCCCCGTGAATCACGTGGTGCGCCAGATGTCCTCTGGAAGTGTTGATACGATCCACTAGCCCCCGCGCCAGGCAGGATTCATCTTTCATGTCAAAAAGCTGATACTTGATAGATGAACTGCCTGCATTGATCACAAGAACAAGCATTAGCACATATCCTCAGAAACGATTGGAATGCAGACATCATGTGACCCGTATCTTAACATCTCTCCTACGCTGATTCAAGGGGGAAAACAGTCCGGTGATCGTGCACATCTGTGACAACGGTGTGGCCCTGTCTGTGTCGTGTGATCTACTATGGAGAGGCGGGGGATAGAGAGACAGGGAGAAATTGGGTATGAACCATACCCGAAGCCTCCGCAAAGATAGCTTGGAACTGTCTCATGAATGGACAGCGATGATAGGGCAAACCGACCGGATGTCGGTTTGCCCTTCGTGGCTTACTACGAACAGAAAATGTGAACGACTGAAAATCCAAAATCAGTGGACATCCGTCTGAAGTTCTGCTGCTGCCAATATCTTCGGAACTTCACCATTATGAATGACATCCAGCGCCTTGCTCAACTGTGGATCGCTCTCCAAATCGATCAGACGGTTATTGCCCACATTGAGGTCAAACGCTCTTTTAGCCTGACGCCGTATGATCAGCGAACTTAGTGAGATATTCTCTTCATCGAGAAGTTTTGTCAGTTCTGGCAGTTTCTCCAGAAGTCCAGATACATCCTTGGGTGTGACACCTGTTTCTTCCTCTACCTGCTGAATATAGTCAACGACAAAATCCTCAATGATATGTTTCTCAATAGCTCGAGTAAGCATGAGAACATCTTCGCCCTCAATCTTAAGCGGATCGACGGTTATATGTGGCTGGATACCCGTGCCATGAATCGAAGTGCCATTGGGAGTGTAATAAGATGAGATGGTAAGCGATGCGATCCCGGAAGCCTGCTTCAAATTGAAATGTTGTTGTACGACACCTTTACCGAAGGTTCGCTGGCCGATCAGGATTCCACGCTTGGTATCCTTGATCGCCCCTGCAACGATCTCAGATCCACTCGCGCTATATTCATTGACCAACACAACAAGCTCGACATCATTTGGACAATGGATGCTGCCTTTCTTGACCCGGTACTCCTGATTGAAAGCACTGTTGCGCCCACGGGTAGAAACGATCAACTGGCCTTCATCCAGAAAGACAGAGGCAACGGCGCGAGCATCGGGGAACATCCCCCCGGGATTATTGCGTAAGTCGAGGATCAACGCTTTGAGTGTCGTTTGCTCGCGTATCTTTTCAAGAGCTTGACCAAATTCTTCTTCTGTACGCCCGGTGAAGTTATCGATCTTGATGTAGCCGATACCATCCTCGACCAATGTACTTTGAATGCTGTCAATCTGTATGTTGGCTCGCGTGATGGTGATCTCTTTCTCCTCGGGCCAACCACGGCGATGGATGCTGATCGTTACGTCCGTCCCGATCTCTCCGCGCAGCTTGTTGACCACTTCTTCCAGAGTCATCGCACTGGGACCCTCTAACCGCACAGGTTCATCACCGATCTTGGTGATAATATCACCTGCCTGCAAGCCAACACGCTCCGCTGGGGAACCCAATAACGGCATCGAGATCTTCACGTAACCGTTATCAGGATAGATACGGATACCGAGTCCGCCAAATCGACCCTCATAGATGTTTTCTCGCTGTCGTTGGAGATCTGTTCCAGCGAGATAGTATGTATAGGGATCCTTCAACGCAAAAAGCGCGCCTTTGAGCGCGCCTTCGAACATCTCCTGTCGATCAACCTCCTTGTAGTAGTTTGCCTGAGCTATCTCAGCGATTTCAAGAAGGGTTTTATAAGTTTTTATCTGGGTCAGGCGATCCTGATCCCGATCAATCGCATCGCCCTGAGTCATCTTGAAGATTAAGGACAAGCTGATGACAATGGAAAGGAGCAGAAGTACCTGCAACGCGCGTTTATTATTGAACAATGCCATTCCCGACTCCCTCATAGCAAATGGAATTTACCTGTGTGTTTGGTTTGTAGAATGAAGAGTTTTCCACATGATCGGCGGATGAGCAGTAATTTTCTAGCCCTGAATGACCACTGAGCGGCCCAAGAACTTGGCCTAATTATACCACACTGCTAGAACCTGCGCAACAAGAACCCCTAAACGGCAGAAATCCCCCGGGGAGGCAAGCGACCCACACATTGGCAGGGAACCCCAAGAAGCCGGGGGATTTCTGCACAGATAAGAAATGGCTTGCAATCTCGACCTGGGCATGCCAGAATAAAAAAAGATATAGATTCCATTTGCAGGCAATATTCAGGAATGGATGACAAGTTTCAAATGCCAAGAACCCGGCAACCACCATGTTTTTCTAACGTTCAACGTTGAACGTTTTCACGTGAAACTTGCTTAGACAAGCTAAGAGAGGAAAAATCATGCGCGTTGGAATGGTCTATGGACCTCAGAAACTGGGGGTTGAGGAAGTTGAGATGCCCTCCGTTGGCCCTCGAGATGTCCTGGTTCGTGTGAAAGCGGCCGGGATTTGTGGGAG
>JAJRTO010000366.1 GCA_024278235.1 Candidatus Poribacteria bacterium | reverse complement strand
CTCTGGCTCCACGAGGTTATGGAGTTGGATCAGATCGAGTTGCTCCACACGTAATCGCTCCAGAGAACGGTGAATCTCCTCCCGGGCTTCTTCATAAGACCTTCTACCCGTTTTGGTGGCTAAAAAGAAGTTCTGCCGATGCTCTCCCATCCATGGCCCGATGCGTAATTCCGAATCCCCATAGCTCGCAGCCGTGTCAATATGGTTGACTCCATACTTCAGCAAGACCTCAAGCGTCCGATCCGCCTCCTCCTGGGTAACACCTCCGAGGGCAGCCGCCCCAAAAAGGGTGCGTGTGCTCATGTGACCTGTCCGACCAAATGGTTGCTTTGCAATCATCTATTTCTCCCATTTTATCATCGATAACATCAAGCTATGAATCATTTTACCATCTTATGCATCCGAAAATCAATCAAGATGTTTGGTTGCTGCAACCCTCCGAGGGAGAAGTGAGCGTGTTCGATGCCGGAGGGGAAGATAAATAAAGTGGCGAAAGCGAAGCAGGGTTGTCAATCCAGGTCACTCCCTCTGGCATTTTTAAGTATTTTTATTGACAAAATGTATAATATAAAGTTATAATTTTGACACAACGCAAGAATGGGGTTTCTTCCACGAATGACCATCTGAGCGAAAGGAATATCATAGAGGATGAGCATTGAACTTGTAATCCGAGATCTGGCAGTCGAGGTTGAAGGGAATTTGATCCTGAATGGGATCAACCTCGAAATCCGTGAAGGAGAGGTCCATGCACTGATGGGGCCGAACGGCTCTGGAAAAAGTACCCTCTCCTATTCACTGATGGGGCATCCAAAATACCATGTGAAACAAGGGGATATCTTTCTGAACGGAGAAAGTATTCTCGGAATGGAAGCAGACGAGCGCGCTAAGAAGGGCCTTTTCCTGGCATTTCAAAATCCTACGGCGATTCCAGGGGTCAGTCTGGCTAATTTCCTCCGCACCGCTACGACCTCTGTGCGGAACCCTGAACGGACGGCTGACGGTAAATTGATCCCCATGCGTGAATTCCGTAAGGAACTTCTCCAGAAGATGACCGATCTTGGGATCGATCATGCGTTTGCACGCCGCTATCTCAATGATGGGTTCTCAGGAGGAGAGAAAAAGAGAGTGGAGGTTCTTCAAATGGCGATGCTTGAACCCAAGATCGCCATCCTGGACGAAATGGATTCAGGGCTTGACATCGACGCGCTTCGGATGGTCGCTGAAGACACGAACCGTCTGCAAGAGACCCACAGTATGGGGGTTTTGTTGATCACTCACTATCAACGCCTGCTCAACTACATCCCGCCCGACTTTGTGCATATCCTGCTCAACGGGCGGATCGTCGAATCAGGTGGCCCCGAATTGGCTCATGAACTCGAAGCACGCGGTTATGATTGGGTACGCCAGAGGCATGAAGAACCGCAGAAACATTGAAAGGGGTGGCATAATGGCTGACCATGACGACAGGCCCATCGTAGAGAAAGAAGAATACAAGTACGGATTCCATGATCCGGAGAAAGCAGTCTTCAAGGCCCGGAAAGGTCTTGACAGAGAGGTTGTCGAGCAGATCTCGGAGATCAAGAGCGAGCCCA
Organism: Candidatus Poribacteria bacterium; assembly: GCA_024278235.1. Classification (GTDB taxonomy): domain Bacteria; phylum Poribacteria; class WGA-4E; order JAJRTO01; family JAJRTO01; genus JAJRTO01. Next base: position 2,505 of record JAJRTO010000366.1, on the reverse strand, counting down.
CCTGGATGCGGGATTTCCGCCTCAAATCATTGGAGATCTTCCAGCAAAAGCCCATGCCCAACTGGGGTGGTAACCTCGGTGTCATCGACTTCGACGACATCTATTACTATCTCAAACCGAGCGATAGAGCCGAACGCACGTGGGATGATGTGCCGGAGGATATCAAGCGCACATTCGACCGACTCGGTATTCCTGAAGCCGAACGAAAATTCCTGGCGGGCGTGGGTGCCCAATATGATTCGGAGGTCGTGTATCACAATCTCCAGCGCGCATTGGAAGACCAGGGGGTTATCTTCCTCAGTGCGGACCAGGGGTTGGCAGAACATCCGGATCTCTTCAAGCAATACTTCGGAACGATTATCCCCCCTTCGGATAACAAATTTGCCGCACTGAACTCCGCTGTGTGGTCCGGTGGCTCGTTCATCTATATTCCTCCAGGGGTGCAAGTGGACATCCCGCTCCAGGCGTACTTCCGCATCAACGCGAAGGATATGGGCCAGTTTGAGCGGACACTCATCATCGCAGACGAGGGAAGCTACATTCATTATGTAGAAGGCTGCCTGCCGGCCGGGGAGTTGATCTCTACAGGCGAACGTTGGGTAAACGTGGAATCCGTCCAGCCCGGCGATATGGTGATCGATAGTAATGGAAATGAGGCCAGGGTGCGTGCCATCATGATGCGCCCCTACCAGGGGGATATGATTGACATTCAGCCCATCTCCCGTGAGAATCGCTTCCGATTGACATCGGAACATCCTGTTCTGGCGGTTAAACGGGAGGATGTGCTTGCCCCCAGGAAACCGCGTAATGGATGGTTGCCGGAGGTAAACACGCGATCGCTGTTGGACGCCAACCCGGGGTTTATTCCAGCGGGCGAACTGGATGTCGGCGATTTTCTCGTATTCCCCGTCAACAAGGTCGTGCGTGACAACGAGGACTATACGGTGGACAAGTTACGCCTGCTTGGCTACTATCTGGCAGATGGGGAGACATATGTCCACAAGACGCTCCATCAACCTGTCGTGACGTTCACACTGAATTCAGAAGAGCAGGAAAACATTGAGGAAGTCAAAGAACTTATTCAGCGACTGACGGGCAAGAGTGCTTACAAAGTCGCCTACAAAGACCGGCAGGCTGTCAATATCACGGTCTACTCCCAGGAACTCATGGAACTGTGTCTCCGTGAGTGTGGCAAAGGAGCGGCCGATAAGAGGCTCAGTAAGGCGATGATGGAATTGCCTCCGGGGAAACAGGCCGAGTTGCTCGACACCTACTACCCTGGTGATGGCAACGTCTGTGAACAGGAAAGCCGCACGCGCATTCGCACCTCCACGGCATCGGCAACGCTGGCCTATCAGCTTCAGGAATTACTTGCACGACAGGGTGTTTACGCCAGCATTTCAGTGCGCAAAGGTGGCGAGGATGTGGTTCAGGGGCGCACCATTCAGCGCGCAGATCAGTACGTACTGGTCTATACGAGGGACAAGAAACGGAGCCAGGTACGATTCACAGGAGATTATTTCCTGGTGCCGATCAAAGAGTTGCAGCGTCTCCATTACGATGGCCCTGTCTTCAACTTCGAGGTCGCGCAAGACCCGAACTCCTACCTCGTCCGTGGATTCGCCGTGCATAACTGCACTGCCCCTATTTACGCGAGCGACTCCCTCCACAGCGCGGTCGTGGAGATCATCTGCAAGCCTGGCTCCCGCGTGCGCTATAGCACGATCCAGAACTGGTCCACCGATGTCTATAATCTCGTGACCAAACGGGCTGTGGCCTATGAAGATGCGACGATGGAGTGGGTGGATGCCAATCTGGGAAGTCGGCTCACCATGAAATATCCAGCCGTCTATATGCTGGGCAAAGGAGCACATGGCGACATCTTATCCATCGCTTTTGCGTCAAAAGGGCAGCACCAGGACGCCGGTGCCAAAGTCGTCCACGGAGCCCCTTACACATCATCGCAGATCATCTCGAAGTCCATCAGCAAGGATGGCGGACGTGCCAGCTATCGCGGTCTGCTCAAGATTGTCGACGGGGCCGTTGGCTCCAGGTCGAACGTCGTATGCGATGCACTCATCCTGGATGACAAGTCCCGTTCGGATACTTATCCCTATATCGAGATCGATGAGCAGGATGTGAGTGTTGGGCATGAAGCCACCGTAAGCAAGATCGGCGATGAACAACTCTTCTATCTGATGAGTCGTGGCTTGAGTGAGCAGGAGGCTGCGACGATGATTGTCAGTGGATTTATCGAGCCACTTGTCAAAGAATTGCCGATGGAATATGCCGTTGAAATGAATCGCCTCATCCAGCTTCAGATGGAAGGATCCGTTGGATAGCTGGCAGAAGCGTATGGAGACGACCATTGATGAAAGAACTGATGCATCTTATCCAAGCAGATGAACCCGGATGGGTGGTGGCAAAACGTCGAGAGGCATGGGATACGTATGAACGACTGCTCATGCCCCAACGCGATGAAGAAGACTGGAGACGGACGGATCT
>JAJRTO010000365.1 GCA_024278235.1 Candidatus Poribacteria bacterium | reverse complement strand
CGCAAGAATATGTACTGAGCGGCCCTGCTTTTCCTGTGGCCTGCGAACCAAAAAGATAAGCAACGCACACTGCCGGCACAGTTTCCAGAATCTTTTTCAAACCGTTCTCACTAAACATTCGCATACATCCAAGAAAGCATGGGAAAAATATGACCCATTGAAAAAGGCAGGTCTGAAATTTTCAATCGACCCTTTTCAATTCAGTCGTAGAAAATTACCGAGCAGCCTCTTTCCCTCCACCGTCAATATCGACTCTGGGTGGAACTGTACTCCCCAGATCGGATACTCCTTGTGCTGCACGCCCATGATTTCGTCCTGGTCCGTCCAGGCGGTGAGTTCAAAGCAATCGGGCATCGTCTCATTCTTCAGGATCAAAGAATGGTATCGGGTGGCCTCAAAGGGGTTCTCTAGCCCTGCGAAGATCTCCTCGCCTTTGTGATGGATCATGGAGGTTTTGCCGTGCATCAGCCGATGAGCACGGACGATCTCTCCACCGAAGATGTGACCGATACACTGATGCCCAAGACACACACCGAGGATAGGGCACACACCCGCGAAATGGCGGATCACATCATTGGAGATGCCTGCTTCCAGGGGGGTACATGGACCAGGAGAGATAACAATCTGTGCTGGTTTCAGGGCTTCCAATTCGGAGATTGTGATTTTGTCATTGCGGAATATCTGGAGTTCAGCCCCTAATTCACCGAGATACTGTACCAGATTATAGGTGAATGAATCGTAATTGTCAATCATTACCATCATCGTGTTTACTCCAGTGGTGTTTACTCCAGTGGTGTTTACTCCAGTCCATTTTCAGCAAGCGAGATCGCCTTGACCACGGCCTGTGCCTTGTTGAGGCTTTCCTGATATTCATAGGTTGGCTCGGAATCCGCGACAATGCCACAACCTGCCTGGAAATAAGCGATGCCATCTTTGACAATGGCAGTCCGGATGGTAATAGCCGTATCGAGATTGCCCGAGAAACTGACATACCCAACAGCACCTCCGTAGGGTCCCCGCCGGGTGGACTCTAACTCATCGATAATCTCCATTGCCCGGATCTTCGGCGCGCCGGAGAGGGTTCCGGCAGGAAAGGAAGCCCGGATCACGTCAAAGGCATCTTTATCCTTTTGCAGCCTCCCCGATACATTGGAAACAATATGCATCACATGCGAATAGCGTTCGATGATCATCTGTTCATCCACACGAACACTCCCGTACTCGCAGACGCGTCCCAGATCATTGCGTCCCAGATCCACCAGCATCACGTGTTCTGCACGTTCTTTGGGGTCCTTGAGCAATTCTTCTGCAAGTGCCGCATCCTCTTCTGGAGTTTTCCCACGCCACCGGGTACCGGCAATCGGCCGGGTTTGTGCAACGCCGTCCTCGACGCGCACCATCACTTCAGGGGACGAGCCAGCTATTTGAATGTCATCGAGTTTCAGGTAGTACATATAGGGCGAGGGGTTCACCATGCGGAGCGCCCGGTAGAACTCAAAGGGATCGACGGACACTGGCAGTGCGAACCGTTGAGAGAGCACCACCTGGATAATATCTCCGGCAGATATGTATTCCTTCGCGGTTCTCACGTTCCCTTCAAATTGCCGCTGGTCCATATTTGATTGGAGACGCACCGGACTCACCGCGCGACGTGGTGTCATGGTCAAGAACAAAGGACGACGGAGCTGATCGATGATGGCATCTACCTTGTCCATCGCATTGCGGTAGGCTTCATGCACGGATTCATTCACATGTGCGTTTGATACCACCTTGATTTTATGGTTCACGTGATCGAAAACGAGGATCGTGTCTGTCAGCATGAAGAAGCAGTCGGGGAAGCCGAGATCATCATCCGTCGTATCCGGAAGGTCTTCAAAAAATCGCACCATATCATAGCTCAGATAGCCGACAGCTCCGCCGTGAAAGCGAGGAAGCCCATCCACAGGGACCGGTTGGTACTGCGCCATCAGCTCCTTGAGTTCCTCCAGGGGATCGTCCGTCTCGAATTCCCGGATTTCACCGTTATCCATGTGTTCGATGCGAACCCGGGTTCCCTTGCTCTGAAATGTGATGGATGGTTCCGCTCCCAGGAAAGAATACTGACCGATCTTTTCCCCACCTTCAACACTTTCCAGCAGGAAGGCGTACTGGCTCTCCTTGAGCTTGTAGAATGCAGACACGGGGGTTTCCATGTCTGCAAGGATCTCCTTGTAGACAGGTATCAGGTTGCCCCGGCGTGCTTTGCCTCGAAACATCTCAAATGATGGATAGTACATCGGCGTATTCCTCGTGTCTGATGTTGTTGGTGAACCCTATGCAACATACACAGCGTCTGGATCAAAAACCTTCTCTGTGATGATCTTCGCACCACTCCCATCAGGGACTATTTCACGGAAGAAGCAGGAGCGATATCCTTCGTGGCAAGCACCGCCCTTCTGCTCGACTTTGACCAGCAAGGCATCTCCATCACAATCCATGTAGATCCCTCGCACGGTCTGGATATGTCCCGAAGTATCTCCCTTGACCCAGAATCGCTGACGGGAACGACTCCAGAAGCACACCCGTCCTGATTCCAGAGTTCGTCGGATGGCCTCCCGATTCATATAGGCGACCATGAGCACCTCATTGTTCTCGACATCCTGCACGATCGCAGCGATGAGTCCGTTCGCATCAAATTTCAGTTGATCCAGGATATCCATGCGATCCTCCTTCCGTTATTTTCGATTTACATTTTGAGATTTCGGCAGTCAGAAGGCCAAATCCGGAAGCGATGAACATCGGCCTTCAGAAGCCCGGGGAATCGGTTGAACGGATTGAAAACGTCAACAAACAGAAAAAGCCGTAGACTTCTTCCGATTTGTCGAAGAATGCCTACGGCTCGGTATCGCGATCTCAAATAGTTAAGCAGGCATAAATCGACTCAATCCCTCGTGCCACCAGCACCAATGATGATGCCCTCGAATACTGACGAATTGAGTCGGCTGCTTATTCATAAGAATGAGTCCTGTTGTCCCAGGAAATATCCAAAACAACGATCTTGAAAACGAATATACAATACCATATACTACCTACAGAGTCAAGCAGAAAATATGCCCACTATTATCCATACTTTTTAAGTGTTTTAATTGACAAAAGAACGAACATGGAAGTATAATAGACGCGGCTCGAATACTCTGTGCTATTGACTGCTTAGTTGGAGGATTCCCATGCTTCAAATTCAGCGGATGGAAGAACATGAGGCGTTTCTGGCATCGCTCGCCAATGGCCATCCGATACCGATCGCTCACCTGAACTGTGACGCCTGTCGCTTGAACGTGTCTTCACTTCGCGAGCATTTCCCTATTTTGGCTCGCCAGATTCATGATGGAAAGCCTCTCGTCTATCTGGACAACGCGGCGACAACACAAAAACCGGTATCTGTTATCGAGGCCATGAATCAATACTATCGTGAGTCTAATGCAAATGTGCATCGAGGGGTTCATTATCTATCTGAAGAAGCTACGAGGCTCTATGAAGACGCACACAAGAAAGTAGCCCGGTTCATCAACGCCAAGAGTTTTCGACAGATCATCTTTACACGCAATACAACGGAGTCGATCAATCTCGTTGCGTATACCTGGGGACGTAGCCACATCCGTGAAGGCGACGAAATCCTGCTAACCGTCATGGAGCATCATAGTAATCTCGTTCCCTGGCAACTACTCACTCAGCAAACGGGTGCCAAACTGCGATTCCTCGAAATCGATGAAGAGGGTCTGTTGTGTATGGATCAGTTGCATGAACTCTTGAGTGAGCGAACCAAGTTAGTGGCTGTCACCCACGTCTCGAACGTGTTGGGAACCGTCAACCCCATTCACGAGATCGTCGAGGCTGCGCATGCTGTTGGGGCAAAGGTGCTGGTGGATGCGGCTCAGAGTGCCCCCCATCTGCCAATCAATGTCCAGGGATTGGACTGTGACTTCCTTGCGTTTTCAGGCCACAAGATGTGTGGCCCCACTGGTATCGGTGTGCTTTATGGGAAGCGCGATTTGCTCGAAGAGATGCCCCCCTTCCTGGGTGGTGGCGATATGATCCGCTCGGTGTCTTTTCAGGAATCCACATGGAACTCGTTACCGTGGAAATTTGAGGCAGGAACCCCTGCTATCGCTGAGGGAATAGGATTAGGCGCGGCTATCGATTATCTGACTGAGATTGGTATGGGATTGATCTTTGCTCATGAACGAGAACTGGCTTATTATACTCATGAACGCCTTGACGCAATCGATGGAATTCGGATCTATGGTCCCAAGCCTCGACTCAAAGGCGGTGTCGTCACATTTGACCTCTGCGACATTCATCCCCACGACATCGCTGCAGGACTCGACCAGGAAGGGATTGCCATCCGAGCTGGTCATCATTGCGCTCAGCCACTGATGCAGATTCTTGGCACAAGAGCAACGGCACGGGCGAGCTTTTATTTCTACAACACACTGGAAGATGTGGACGTACTCGCAGATGCCTTGGAAAAAGTGAAGAAATTCTTCAGACGTTGACAGCGAAAGGAACAAAATCTCCCGGTTCACGGTTCGGATTTCACTGTGCGCGGCCCGGATTGCTCAATCCAGGCCCTGGTGCAAAACCAGAACAGATAGGTGGACACGTGCGTGTGGCTTCGTGAGTCTGGAAGAACGTTGGAACGTTG
>JAJRTO010000004.1 GCA_024278235.1 Candidatus Poribacteria bacterium | reverse complement strand
GAGAATCCTCTTGCTCGATGAGGCAACTTCCGCGCTCGACAGTGAATCTGAGGTTCTTGTCCAGGAGTCTCTTGCCCACCTGATGGAAGGGCGTACGACATTTGTTATTGCACACCGTCTTTCCACGGTAGTAAGGGCAGATCAGATCCTTGTTCTGGATGGTGGCGAGATTGTTGAGACAGGAACCCATCACGAGCTACTGGCACATGGCGGACTCTACACAAAACTGTGTCGGGCTCAGTTCACAGGTTAGCGCATGGCCAACGAAGGTCTGTGTAGGGAGAACACGCAGATTTGCATCTACCCGCATGGCTTATTGTACGGCTTGTTTCGTAATGGCTTGCTCCAGTTGTTCCTTCTCAACTACTGTTTCCAGGAGATCCGCTTCGTACAGGTAGGTATGCTTGAGATTGGCCCTGAGCAAATTGACACCCCTGAGAGTCACTTCTCCAAACACGGCGTTTTCAAGATCCGCATCTGTAAAGTCCACCAATTCCCCGAAGAGATCGGACAGCTCAAATTCCGGACAGCCTATCATCGTGTTCTTGAGACTCGCCCTTCGAAAACAGGTCGCCTGAAGATGGGCGCCACTCAAGAACGCCTCATCGAGTATTGCATTCTCGAAGTTGGCTTCGCGCAGGTCGGCCCCGACGATATAGGCTTGTCTCAGGCACGCACCTCGAAGATTTGCCTTCCGAAGGATCGCACCATTCAGATTTGCACCGCTCAAGTTAGCATTCTCAAGATTTGCACCTGTCAGATTGACACATGCAAACTCAGCCCCGGATAGATCGGCTCCCTGCAGGTTAAGATTCGAAAGATCCTTGCCCTGAAAAGACTCACCCACTTCCACGAGTGCTACAACTTCGGACTTGGTCATTGGCCTTACCATTCCATTAACCACGTGACTTGTTGCCAGAAAGCAACAGTTGTGTCAAACGTCAATACGGATTGAACGTCTAAAAGATAAAAGGGTTCTATTATACAACGAGAACCTGGAAATCTCATCGGTGTGTATATACTCAGCATGGGGCACACGGTTGCACCTTTTGGTCAGCAGGAATGCGTGCCCGCAAGGATTCAGAAGGTTTATTGCATCTTCACTCCCTTGCATGGTTCGTGGAATTTCACGCAACCCTCTAGCATTGATCACTACAGAATTGCTTGTGACTGTCTGTAATATAATAGCGCATCCAAATGATGAGAATCAAGAACAAGGTATGCCTGATCGATGAGTTTTCAGTGGCGCGGATCTGGCATTTTTCTTGCAAGCAATTAAACGTACAAATCTTGGGAGGTGATTTTCCATGCTTGAGATGTTTGATGAGTTTGACGACCAGTTAAGGTCGATGACAGAGGAAACGAAAGCCACCTCTTCCTCTCTCTTCGATATGGAAGCCCTTGAAACGCTTTCTGAGAATGAACAGAAGGAGATGACAGATGGTATGATAACCCCCGCAAAATTGCCTCCCAAACCAGCGCAGAATGAGAAAGACACTGCATTCTCATACCTTCAGCAGATTGGACAGACGCCTCTGCTCAATGCCGAAAACGAAGCGCGTCTGTTTCGCTTATTCCGTAAATCCAAGCGGTGTGTTGTCTCGTTGTTAGACAAACTGCCAGAAGCGACTGTCTCGGAAGCCATAAGAAATGACGATACCGTTCGTCTGTCGAGGCGAAAGCACTTTCACGTTGGAATGCAACTCCATGCCAGTGCATTGAGAAAACTCGTGGATTACGTCATAGAACATCCAGAAGTGGTACAGCGATACTATCCTCAACGACAGTTGGATGTTCTCCAGCAAGCGTGCAAGGTGATGTACGAAACGAAACAGCAGATTGTAGAAGCCAACTTGTTGTTGGTCGCCAGCATTGCCAAACAATACGATTTCCGTAACTCATCGATCACATTTCTGGATCTGATGCAGGAAGGTAGCATTGGTCTCATGAAAGCGGTCGAGAAGTTCAAGCTGGAGAAAGGATATCGTTTCAGCACCTATGCCACCTGGTGGATCATGCAGGGCATCAAGCGAGCACTGGATCAGCAGAGCAGCACCATCCGTGTGCCCTGTTATGTCGGCGAGAGTCGCCGGATGCTGCTTCATAAAGCAGCCGAACTATCGAAAAAGCTCGGACGTGAACCAGGTTTCGATGAACTTGCCCAGGAAGCCGACCTTCCTGTCGAAAGAGTACGCGAGATCCTGGAAAGCGGCCGTGATACTATTTCGATGGATACTCCACTCGGAGAGATGAGTGGTGATGCTACGATTGCCGATCTCCTGCCTGACCAGACGTGTCCAACGCCTGAGGATCATATACTGCATATGGACAGGAGAAATTCTCTGGATCGTATTCTGAACACATTGGCGAGACGAGAGGCATTTGTCTTGCGGATGCGGTTTGGGCTTATTGACGGCGATGAACACACCCTCGCTTCTATCGGGCGAACACTGGGGATCAGCCGCGAACGGGTTCGACAGATCGAAGAAGAGGCGATCCGAAAACTGAGACATCACACACGCATTGGACATCTGGAGGATCTGATAAAATGAGTTCCCAACAGATAGAACAGCAGCGTATGTCTCAAGAATTGCTCGACTCAATCCCATCTGAGATTGGACTACTGCCACTGCGCGGGACACTCGTTTATCCGGGCATGCTGGTACCATTGCTCGTAGGAAGACCGAGTTCCGTAAAACTCGTCGATGATGTCCTGGTGAACCATCGTTTTCTGTTGTTGGTCACCCAGAAGGAAGCATCCATAGAAAACCCATCCCCGGAGGATCTTTATCAGGTGGGTACAGTGGCAGTTGTCCTTAAGATGAGTCGTCAGGATGAGGATTCTATGCAGGTCATCGTCCAGGGTATCGCTCGTGCTACGGTGCTTGAGTTCACTCAGCGGGCACCCTATTTTCGGGTCCGAATTCAACTCTACGATCCAGAGAGCGTGCTCCATGTCGATTCCAAATCGGAAGCTCTTGTCAAGATAGTGCAGGACTCGTTCGGCAAACTCATCCAACACACGGATCAGTTACCCAAGGAACTTATGCACTTTGCCGCGAGTCTTGACCATCCCGGTAAACTTGCCGATCTGGTAGCGGTCAATCTCAATATAGATCTGGCTCAGAAGCAACACATACTGGAAATTCTGGATCCCAATGAACGTCTCCAGTATGTGCACAGACTCCTTATCCATGAACTTGAAGTGGCTGAACTGGCAGCAAAGATCCAGGAAGATGTTCGCAAAGGGATGGATGAAGCGCAGCGTGAGATGTATCTGCGGAAGAAGCTGGCTGCGATTCAGAAGGAGCTTGGTGTCGATGATCCGCAATCGGAAGCCCTTCAGGAACTACGTGAGAAAATCGAGGAAGCTGATTTGCCGGAGGATGCCAGAGAAGCGGCTGAGCAAGAGTTAGATCGTATCGCCCACATGCATCCTTCATCAGCAGAATATACCGTTGCACGTACCTATCTCGATTGGTTGACGGAACTTCCCTGGAGCAAAAGCAGCGAAGATTGCCTCGATATTGAAGTGGCTCGTGAGGTCCTTGAAGCGGACCATTATGGCCTGAAGAAAGTTAAAGATCGGATCCTGGAGTATCTGGCCGTTCGCACACTAAAAGCAGATATGCAAGGGCCGATCCTTTGCCTCGTAGGGCCTCCAGGTGTGGGCAAGACTTCGCTGGGCAGATCGATTGCAGATGCTATGAAAAGAGAATTTGTTCGCCTCTCGCTGGGGGGTGTCCGGGATGAGGCTGAGATCCGTGGCCACCGGCGCACCTACGTGGGTGCACTCCCGGGGCGTATCATCCAGAGCCTGCGTCAGGCACAAACGAACAATCCCGTGTTTATGCTTGATGAAATCGACAAGTTGGGAGTTGATTTTCAAGGTGATCCTGCATCTGCCTTGCTGGAAGTATTAGATCCTGACCAAAACCATACGTTTGTCGATCATTATCTGGATGTGCCATTCGATCTGTCAAAGATTCTATTCATCGCTACAGCAAACATGATAGACGCCATTCCAACGGCACTCCGCGACAGAATGGAAATCATACCCATCCCCGGATACACGGAATTCGAGAAACTACGCATTGCGGAACGCTACCTTGTTCCACGTCAGATCGAAGCTCATGGTCTTGAACGAGATCAGGTAGACTTGCCGGATCAGACACTCTCTCTCGTTATTCGCCACTACACTCGTGAGGCCGGCGTCCGCCAGCTTGAACGTGAAATTGCGACAATCGTTCGCAAAATTGCGCGCCGTGTGGCAGAAGGTGAAGATGGCAAATTTGTCATCGATACATCCACCATCTCAGAATACTTGGGTGTGCCCCGTTTTCATGATGAGGTGGCTGAAGTCAATCTCGCACCAGGAATCGCAGTGGGCCTCGCCTGGACGCCAACCGGCGGTGACGTCATTTTTGTCGAAGCTACCAAGATGAGTAAGGTGCGTCCGGGAACGGATCTGTGTCTGACGGGACAACTCGGAGATGTCATGCAAGAATCGGCTCAGGCTGCTCTCAGTTATATCCGTAGCCATGCAGAGGAACTTGGTATCGACACCAGCTTCTTCAATGATTATGAGGTCCATCTGCATGTGCCTTCCGGCGGCGTCCCGAAGGATGGCCCATCCGCAGGGCTTACAATGGCTGCAACATTGGCCTCGCTCGCAACAGGAAGACAGGTCAGGGATTCGCTCGCCATGACAGGTGAGATCTCGCTACGAGGCAAGGTACTCCCTGTCGATGGCATCAAGGAGAAAGCACTCGCAGCAGACCGTCTTGGGATCAAAACAGTTATCCTTCCCCTGCAAAATGAAAAGGATCTTGTTGAACTACCTCCTGAAGTAAGAGAGTCCCTTCACTTCGAGTTGGTAGACGATATTCAGGATGCCTTCAATATCGCCCTGAAACCCGGGAAGATGGCCTGATGCCTCCGAGGACACCTACCCCTCCCCCTTCCAACGGATGATGTATGATACGGGGAACCCTTATCGTCTACGGTTCCTGCCCCAACACTGATAATCCTCACGAGTTTTTCAGTGAGCCCCGTAGAGCGTGCAGCTTGCTCGTTTCGGTGCGAAACCGCTGTCTGTGCTACGGGTAGAGCCGGCAGCTTGCCTGCTCAGATTACGGGTAGAGCCTTTACAGAGCGATCCTCCTGTGTTAGAATGTGGGTGAATCCGGGAAGAGTCCGACATCTGTCCAGCGGTGGCGAACCAGATGATGATAATCGAAAACATGGTCTAAAAGATGGGCGTTGACAAACTATTTGAGATGATCCTCTCTCTCCCGATCAAGGAGCGTACACAACTCCTTCGACGCATTCGCGAGAATTCGGATCTCTGGTATGAGTTGCAGAACCTGCCGGCCGAGCTTGACTATCCGACAGATATGCATTACCTGCTGATCTTTGATGGTGGCAGCAAAGGAAATCCCGGAGAAGGGTATGGCAGCTATGCCCTGATCCGTTGCGATACGGGGCAGCAAAAGATCGAGCGGATCAACTTTCCCGGCAAGATAACGAACAACCAGGCGGAATATCTGACTTTGATTCACGCGCTCCACGCGTTGTTGGACAAGATCCGCCAGAGCCAGAAGGATCCACGCGACTACCGCATCGAGATACGGGGAGACAGTCAACTGGTTGTCAACCAGATCTGCCATCGTTGGAAGGCCAATGACACACGCATGCAGTCCCTACGTGACCAGGCACTTGCGGCCCTCGAACAGTTCGGTGACTATCGTATCTTGCACCATCCCCGTGAACATAGCGTAGCGGTACTTGGACATTGAAAATCTGTAGGCAGTTATAGCATCCCGTGTCGAGCGATGTACGAGGAGTAAACGAATTATGAAGGTCGATCCCACAGCAACGGCAAAGAACCTGTATCTGCACACCCAGAAGCTGCAAGCTGTTATCTGTTCTATTTGTCTCATCTTACTACTGTCCGCCTGTGGAGATGAAAAAATCATCTATGATCCTCCTCCACAGGAATCCACAAATGGGCTGGTATACGGTACGGTTACGGATGTGGAGACCCATCAACCGATTGGAGGGGTCATCGTGACTCTCAACGATGTCCAGGTAATAACAGAGGTGGAAGGGAAGTTTTCCTTCCAGGAAGTCCCTTTTGCGGATGCCCTCCAGCTTCAGGTTGAGATAGCAGGCTACGAACCTTTGACAAAGGAATTTGACTTCCACACCTCCCAACTTGAAATCTCTGTGGAGTTGCAGGCGTTGGCTGATCCTCTCGAGCAACTTGAGGCATTTCTGGATAGCCTTCAAGCTGTGGTCGAGGCCGATGATCTTGCCAACATCCCCGATATTCAAGGGTTCTTCGCCGAGGAATATACGGTCCCCCTGGATGACCCGGCGACTTTTTTCGCCATCCAACTCGCACCGATCCCGGAAAACTTCGAGGACATCGAACCTTCTATGACAGAGCTGTTTCAGGAATATGACAATATCACCTTTGCGTTCCAGGAGCGGCAGTTCGGCATTCCAAATGCAACGACAGCTCAGGTCATGCTTGTCTTGCACATTCACACGGAACGAGGCCCGCGTCCGGACAAAACGGATCTGAACGTCCGATGCGAACTCCGTTTTCGCAACGATGGCGAACGCTGGCTTATCACCTTCTGGAGATTGATTGAGTTAGAGCAACAACAGGATGAGTAGGGATGGCGACGCATAGGGAACTCGAAGAACTGAGAACCAAAATTCAGTACCATGAGTACAAATATTATGTGGAGGATGCCCCGGAGATTTCTGACCATGAGTTCGACCAACTCATGAGGCGGCTGGAACAGATCGAACAGGAACACCCGGAGTGGATCACACCTGATTCGCCCACGCAGCGTGTAGGAGGGGCGGCCGTTGCAGGAATCCGCGTCGAGCATCGTGGCCCGATGCTGAGCCTGGACAACACGTATGACCCTGCTGAACTTCGCGAATTTGAAGCTCGCCTGCGTCGTCTTATCCCGGATCAGCCGATAGAATACGTGGTAGAACTCAAGATCGATGGACTTGGTGTCGCACTCCTCTATGAAGATGGAAACCTTGTGCGTGGGGCAACCCGTGGAGATGGGCGATACGGCGAAGATGTCACGGCTAATTTACGGACCATCCGGAGTATTCCACTACGACTGCGGGGGGAGTATCCGACGGTACTGGAAGTGCGCGGCGAGATCTTTATGCCCCG
>JAJRTO010000364.1 GCA_024278235.1 Candidatus Poribacteria bacterium | reverse complement strand
GAATGGCAACCGATGATCTCCGCAGACAAAGCGAAACGTGCAGATGCCGTTGCCAGGAACACGGAGTACATCCAGGCATGTGGTGCGATGAACTATTTCACCGTGATGTTACCTGAAAATCCAGGTGCATCTCGGGCTGAGAATTTCGGCTATATGGTCGAAAGTTTCGGGGAACTGACATCGGTACTTGAGGAGAACGGCGGGCATATCGCCATCGAGGGTTGGCCGGGTCCCGGCGCGCTCTGCTGCACTCCCGAGGGACTCCGGGGGCTGTTCAAAGAGATCCCCTCCGGTGCGATGGGAATCAATTTCGATCCGTCCCATCTGATCCGTATGGGTATCGATCCACTTCGTTTCCTGGAAGAATTTGGAGATCGGATCGTCCATGTGCATGGCAAAGACACGGAGTTACTGGCTGAGAACCTCTATGAATACGGCAGTGAGCAACCTCCGACTTTTGCCAGAACCATCTCATTTGGTGCACTGCACTGGCGCTATACCATCCCCGGGCATGGTGTGATGCGCTGGATCGAAGCATTTCGCATGTTGGCGGCCAAAGGCTACACGGGCTGCGTGTCCATCGAACTGGAGGATGCCAACTTCAACGGCACCCCCGAAGGTGAAAAGTTCGGTATCCTTCAGGGGGCTCGATTCCTGGTCGGCTGCTAGAGGAGTTCTTCATCATACGCAAACAGCGCAGGGGTTCCTCCGGTATGCAGGAAAATGACCGTTTCGTTGGACGCAATCTCACCTCTGCGGATATGATCGATGAGCCCCGCCATCGCCTTACTCGTGTAGACAGGATCCAGAAAGATCCCCTCTGTCCGGGCGACTAATCGAATCGCCTCAACAGATTCCGGAGAGACCACACCGTATGCTTCGCCAACGTAGGCGTTCGTGCAGCACACCGCATCATCGGTGATCTCGATGTCAAGATCCAGAATCCTGGCGGCCTCATTCCCCGCTTTCCGGACGCGCTCGATCCGATCATCCCAGTCGATCGGTGCAATCCCGACCGGCTTCAGTTTCATCCCGAGCGATTTCGATCCGAGGATGAGGCCTGCCAGGGTTCCACCAGCGGAGGCCGCATAGATCCGGTCCGCCTGGATTTGCATGGCCTCCTGCTGTTTGTGGATTTCCGCAACACACCAGGCAAAAGCCACCGCGGCGAGGGCCGTTGATCGGGGAGAGGCGATCACATAAGGTTTGAGGCCCTCTGCTTTCAGTTCCTCAGCCAGGGCATACTTGATCGCATCGAGTTTGGGACCCAGGAAGGCGTCCACCAACTCTATCTCTGCACCTGCAAGATGATCCAGAAGCAAATTCCCCTGGGGCATACTCTTGTCATCACGGGACAAGCGCAGATAGCATCTCAATCCCAATCGTGCAGCGGCAGCAGCGGCCTGGCGACAATGATTGGACTGAGAGGCGGCGCCATGAACGATCGTGTCCGCGCCTTGATGGACGGCCTCTCCGATGGTAAAGGTCAACTGTCGGACCTTGTTTCCACCGAACGCAAGCCCTGAGCAATCCTCACGCTTCATGAAAATGCGGGGACCACCGAGAACCTCGGATAGACGGGGGCATTCCTCCAGAGGCGTTGGAAAATGCCCGATGTCTACCTGGGGAAGCTGCCCTATTTTTTCGCATAATTCCTGTCGTGTCACAGTAGCATTTGACGAACTCATAACGGCTCCTTGTTTTGCTTTAGCACATTTCTTTGGTCAGAAGCACTCTTTATTCCCCACAGGTATTCCATCGGTTAGTATACGACGGTTCATGTATCGCTTCAAGCAGATTTGATGTTGCTGTTACGTAACGTAATCAGGATTGTGGTTGCTCTGACATGCAGATCCTGGTAAAATGCACACGGCAGCACACGATGCCAGCCACAGTGACTACTATGGGAAACCGGAGGGAACTATGACTGTTTCGATTGAAACGGAATACGTGCGATATGTCATCGCTGCTGATGGGACGAATCTGCACTTCATGGACAGGCGCGTGGAGGAGGATTATTGCGTCCAGGATCCGAGATCTGCATTTACTCAGATCAAAACAGGGGGGCAAGCTGTGAACTCCTCCGAAGTATCCTACATGGATGGGCGAATCACGGTAGGCTTCGATGAATCGGGGATCCGTGTCGTCATCGGGGTCACAGTGAAGGAACACTATTTCATACTGGAGGTGTTATCGGTCACCGGAGGACAGGTAGAGGAGTTGACGTTCGTTGACCTGCCGCTCACGCTTCAAGGAACACCAGACGAGCCCTTCGCAGGTTGTGCTCTGGCGCTGAATCTGCAAACCAACGTTCCGGAACTACCTCGCGCGAACAGGCGTCTCCGCGCAATGTGCTATCCGAGATTCGGCTTCGCTGGAGCAAAGGTCGCGCTGATTGGATGTCCTCAGAGCCAACTTCGCCAAGTCATACAGGAGGTGGTCAATGACACTGAATCGCTGCCCCATTCCTCCATCGGTGGACCGTGGGCACTGGATGCCGCGATCAATCGAGGGTCCTACCTCTTTAACTTCGGTGGCCTTTCGGAAGCGAAGGTGGATGATTGGATTCAGTTGGCACAGAGCCTGGGAGTGAATCAAATAGATTTCCACGGAGGCAATTCCTTCCGATTTGGCGATTGTCAACCCAATCCAGAAACCTATCCGGATGGATTCGCCAGCCTCCGGGCCGTCACGGACAGACTGCATGAAGCGGGCATCCTGGCTGGCTTGCATACGTATTCTTTTTTCATTGATAAACGATGCCCCTGGGTGACGCCTGTCCCGGACCCTCGACTGGCAAAAGACGCCACCTTTACCCTGTCGAAGCCATTGACAACGGATGCAACCCAGGTATCCGTCGTCGAGCCAACGCAACATATGTCTACTACGACAGGGTTTTTCGTGCGCAACAGTGTGACCCTCCAGATCGATGACGAACTGATGACCTACCGTGGTATCTGCAAAGATCCTCCTTATGCGTTCACGGACTGTCAGCGGGGAGCCTACGGCACTCAGGCCACAACCCATGCTCAGGGAGCACCCGTTCATCATCTCAAGGAATGTTTTGGCCTGTTCGTACCGGATGGCGATTCAACGCTATTTGCCGAAGTCGCAGCCAGGACAGCAGAAGCCTTCAACGAAGGAGGCTTTGACATGATATACCTGGATGCACTGGATGGGGAGGATGTCGTGGGTGGTCGTGAGAACGGCTGGCACTACGGCTCTAAGTTCGTCTTCGAGATCTGGAAGCATTTGAGGAAGCCAGCACTGATGGAAATGAGCACATTCCACCACCATCTATGGTTTGTGCGTTCCCGGATGGGGGCATGGGATCATCCGGCACGCAGTCACAAGAAGTTCATCGATATTCATGTTGCAGCGAACGAGAACTACCGTCGCATGTTTTTGCCGGAACACCTGGGCTGGTGGGCGTTCAAAACCTGGTCAGGCGCGCAAGGTGAGCCCACGTTCGTCGATGACATCGAGTATCTGTGCTGCAAATGTCTCGGCACGGATGCCGGTCTGTCCATCATGGGCATCAATCCCGACAACGTCTCCGATATTCCGGTCTTACCGAGGCTTGCCTCTATCACAAAACAGTACGAGAACCTGCGCCATGCGAACTACTTCCCGGAGTCCGTCAAGGCCAGACTGAGAGTCCCCGGCGACGAGTTTACGCTCATTCAGAACCCGGAAGGAAAGTGGCAGTTCCGGCCAAGCCAGTACGACAAGCATAAGGTAGAAGGGATCGACGGACAAAGTAACATCTGGAGGAGCCAGAACAGGTTTGGCCGGCAACCGTTGCAGTTGCGCATTGAAACCTTGATGTCGGCCGGAACTTATGATGACCCGGGAAATGTAACGTTGGCCCATTTCGACGATATGGAAGAGTTCACGGACCGCAGTATGGAGTTGGGCATCACAGCCGATCTTCAACCGTCAGTGGCTCAATTGAAAGTTGGGCACGCGAGTGGATGCTACACGGCATCGAATACTCTGGAAAATCGGCGGGGAACATGGTCAAAGATGGGCAAGAACTTCTCGCCTCCACTGGATCTCAGCCAACACCAGGCGATGGGGGTATGGATCCATGGTGATGGCCAGGGAGAAGTGCTCAACTTCCAGTTGAGAAGTCCTGACCACATGAGTCATGGTATTGGCGAACACTATGTGCTCGTCGATTTCACCGGCTGGCGTTACTTCGAGCTGATCGAGCCTGAGGGAGAACGGTATGCTGAGTATTCATGGCCGTATGGCAATATATACTCCATCTATCGCGAATCGGTGAACTATGGTCATGTGGAGACGTTGAGTCTGTGGTATAACAATCTTCCTCCGAATCGGACAGTAACCTGTTATCTAGGCCCGATCAAGGCGTTGCCGTTGATGAAGATGAAGCTCCGCCATCCTGCGGTTACCGTGGGCGGCCAGACGATCCTCTTTCCTGTGGAGATTGAAAGTGGCTGTTACCTGGAGTTTCGCTCAATGTCAGACTGCAAGCTCTACGGACCTCAGGGTGAAGTAGTCGCCGAAGTGAGCCCACAGGGTGATGTGCCTTTCCTTGAAGCTGGTGATAATCGGGTGGAGTTCCATTGCATGACGGCGCCCTCTGGCAGTGCGCGTGCGAACGTGACCGTGATTACCCAGGGCGAACCGTTGGTGGAGGAGGGAACGTAAGCTCAGACTGTCCATAAGCGTCCGCGTAGCCGATGATCCTCTCAGCGATAGTCAGAACGAACGCTTCATTTTTCCCATGTGACTGCAAGCTTATCGGCAGCCTGAACTGCCATCGCGCTGGAATCCTTTATAGCCGCTTGAATTTCTTCCTCAATGCAACGCTCTCCTTATACGGAATGCAGTTTAAAATTGCCGCTTTGAGAAATCCCCCTCAATCCCCCTTTACGAAAGGGGAAGCTATTCCCTTTGCCAAAGGGGGGTAGGGGGGATTTGAGATCTCCCTGCGTTGGTGCAATCTTAGACTGAAAACGGTATTACTTGAGGATTGCCATTCGTTTGACAGCGGAGAAGTCGCCGGCAAGGATTTCATAGAGATAGATTCCACTCGCCACGACCGATCCAAAGTCATCTCTTCCATCCCAGTAGATGGCATCACGATTGGTGAGATAGTAACCGACTTCCTTTGTGCCTGCGAAGAGCATCCGTATCAACCTACCCGTAGCATCATATATCCTTACCCGGACGGCCGCCGATTTTGCTAACTGATAGGGGATCCACGTTTCTGGATTGAAAGGATTGGGGAAGTTTTGCAGCAACGCGGATCGATCTGGCACCCCAGCTCGAAATACCGTTGGGAGCAGTATCTCAATGACTTTCGAGACATCGCTTCTGCCGCGAATATCGATGTCCTCGATATAGTAGAAGTACCGTTGTCCCGGTTTCACATGTCCATCCGTATATTCGTACTCATGGTAAGTTGCGGAGTTGCCGGCACCCTCTATCAGAAGCCCATTGATCCTGTCAAAGGGCCCCGCCTTGCTCTCGCTTCGGTAGATGTTGAAGCCGAGGTTTTCGACCTCACTTTCAGTCCGCCAGGATAGGAGAATGCTTCCATCCACGGGAGTGGCATTGAAAGTGGAAAGCTCTACGGGAAGAGAGGCATCGCTATTCGTGTCAAAATAGAGCTGATCGAATTCAGCACCCGTCCGAGCGGTAGAACTGGATGAATGAACCGCCATGAAGCCGAAGTACCCGTCGGTAAAGTCTGTGTAGGTACTATCCGCTACACTCCCCTGTAAAACAGACGTATTCGTTACACTGGGAGTCTCTGTTGCGGCCGCCCCTCCTCCGTTCGCAGTTGGCAAAACAGACGTATAGAGTGTCCACACCGATCCGCTTGTGCGCGTGGCCCTTACCAGAAAGGCGATATCCGCCAGACCGGCAGTCACTGCACCCGAAGATGTTAGTATATCAGTAGGAGCACCGTCATCCATCCGTTGCAGGTATATTTCATCACCACCAGAGCTATCCCCAAATCTGATTCGATAGCCATCAACCGTGTTCGATTCCAGATTTGACTCACTTGCCCACAGCCACACGATACTGTGATTACTATCCGTGGCGGTCGAACTCGCTCTCCTACCCAACCAAAATCCCCATGACTGCCCAGTACCCCATGAACCAATCCTCTGTGTGCTCAGGTATTGTGTGCCATATTCACTTATCCCATGATTCAACCGCAATGTCTCCGAACCGGCCGCGTTGGGGCCCGAGGTGCTGCTTGTGACGATTTGCCAGGAGCCCGTGTCTCCTCCCCACGTTGGAGCACTGGTGAAGTCCCCGTCACTGAAGGAGTCAATCACTTGTCCCAATGCCATCGTATCCATTACCACCATGCTGAACAACATAGCCAATACACAACGGATGATCTTCATGATCCTTCCTCACCTTTTGTTCACTGTTGCCCTGAGTATTCAATGAACGCTTGCAGAATCTGACATAATGTATTCCATCAGTAGTGGCATGGTGAACATTCAACGCAATCGCCTCCCCTCACGTAGAATGAGTGTCCGCAGG
>JAJRTO010000363.1 GCA_024278235.1 Candidatus Poribacteria bacterium | reverse complement strand
TGTGTTGGGTAGTTCTTGCTGATAAGTGCATAAAATTTACCCACCTGCAACAGTATTCGTTCTGTTCAGCCCCTTGCCCCAAACATTGGCACAGTATTTGCTGTAAAAAATAGCATATCCTTTTGTTTCCTTGAGGGTTGATCTGACCAACTGGTGCCTCATGGATAAGATTCTCAGGAAACTTGGTGTGCCAGCACAGTGTGAGGGATCTACCTGTTAGTATTACTTTGTCATTTATAGATTCAGGTGTGTGATCCTTCCGACAAACAAAACTCAACAACTCCTGTCCTCAAGCGGACTTCACCAATTCAAGGGACTCAGTAGCCAACGCAATCATCCAGCTACTTGCTCAGGCCGCATAAAGGCCAAAGTCGAGTGAATGTGAACCGTATAATAGTGGACTCCGATACTATGTAGAAGGTATACTTATACCAGACCTATTTGGAATCTGTAATACTGCACCAAATATCAACGATCAAGGTTTGAGATCATAGGGAGGTACGTCTATGTCAGCTTATGGCATTTCAACGAAACTGGATGTTTCCTACGAGCAGGCAATTGAATCTACGACAGAGGCACTCAAGCAAGAGGGATTTGGGGTGCTCACAGAAATTGATGTCAAGAAGACACTGAAACAGAAGATCGACGTGGACTTTCGTAAGTATGTGATCCTGGGTGCATGCAACCCTTCATTTGCACATCAGGCATTGCAAGCTGAATTGGAGTTGGGACTTCTCCTGCCCTGCAATGTCATTGTTTATGAGGAAGGGGATCACACTGTTGTCTCTGCGATCAATCCGATCGTCGCAATGGGGATCGTTGAGAACGAGCAACTTCGTGAGATCGCTGGTCAGGTGTATCAGAAGCTCTGCAAAGTGATTGAATCCCTGGGACAGTAAATAAGGGGGGCAAGACCTCAAGAGCAGTTTGAAATGTGCTTCATCAGAAAAAACGAAAATGTGAGATTGACGATGATTCGAATTGCAAAATATGGACTGCTGCTACTTCTAGTAGGTAGTTTTTCTGCTTTCGCTCAGACAGCCTCTCAACAGCAATCTCTTCAGCCGCGAGACATCACGTCCAAACTGCTTTGCCCTTGTGGGTGTGATAGCATGCTATTGAGTTCTTGTTTCTGTGGAACCTCACAGGCTCTCCATGCCGATATTCAGGATCAGATTGACGCAGGACAAACAGCAGAACAGATCACCGCTGGTTTGGTCGCTCAATATGGTAAGGAGATGTGGGCAGCTCCGCCAGCCGAAGGATTCGATGTCGTTGCGTGGATCATGCCAGGCGTCATCATACTGGTGCTGCTTGTGATCTTCGTCTGGCTGATCAAATCACAACTGATGCGTCGGCGTCCAGAACCCAGTGCCCATGAAACGGCCCAAGCGGACAAATACCTTCAGAAGATACAGGAAGATCTGAAGAACTACGAAAGTGACCGATGAGTGGGATTGCAGATCCTTAAGAAGCGGAATCCCCAGTGTGGAATCGATGTTGGTCAGAGGAGCTAGAGGTCGTTGTGTGCACCACTTGGAATATCGCGGCGAATATCCCGTCAGAAACTCAGACGCATGAACTGGATGCTCTGACTCAAACCTGAACCGTCAGTCTGGAAAGACGGTTCAGGAATGCCCAACCCTATACGACCATCGCTGATGTCAATGAGCCCGGTTTCAGACACCACAGGAGATCGATGCCAACACATTGCTTTTGAGCCAGAAGCGGCTGCTGCGGACTTTGAGCCACGGTTCTCACCGCTCCGATACAGGGCCCAGCCAACAGAATGTCACCAGCCAGAGAATTCGGCAAATTCGAACTGGTTATCAAAAGGGCCACGCCTCCCCGCCTAGAAATCCTATATAGTATCCACTGAAATTCCCATTGCTTGGTAGTTCTGCTGTTGAGTCCTGTATGCTACAGAACAAATAAAGTGAAAGCCCTTGACCTACGAGTCTGAATCGTGTATTCTCATGTTCGATCCTTGATACCGTGTATTTCCTCTCGAACTATGCTCCAGGAGGCACCGAGACTCATGACAGTTTCACTAAAAATCCGTGATATACAGGCTATTGAGATCCAGGGGCACGGCTATTCCACCTATGTCCGTATCTATACGAATCAGGATGTGACGGGCACCGGCGAGTGCATTCACGGTGGTGCAGGGACTCCTACGTTGATACATGCCATGAAAGACCTGCTTGTCGGTGAAGATCCGATGAACGTGGATCGACTGTTTGAGAAAGTCCGGCGCGCCTATCTATTCGATGGAGCCATTGCCGGCAACGTTATCTCAGCATTGACGGGAATTGAGATCGCTCTCTGGGATCTCGTCGGGAAAGCTACCGGGCTTCCTGTGTATCAACTGCTCGGAGGGAAATTTCGGGACACGATTCGATTGTACGCCGATTGCGGTGGCCGAACACCAGAGCAGTGCGCGCAACGCGCAAAACATGCCGTTTCTCTGGGATTCAACGCGGTCAAAATCGACATCGACGATGCCCGTCATCCCTGCAAACTCGATCCGTGGAACGGGTCCGTTACCCACGGGGAACAGCAGCTCATGATCGACAAAGTTGCTGCTACCAGGGAAGCAATCGGCCCAAACGTGGATCTGGCCGTTGACATGCATGGGCGTTACGATTTGCCCGCTGCAATCCGTATTGCCAATGCACTTGAGCCATACGATCTCCTGTGGCTTGAGGAACCGATTCCTCCAGAAAATGTGGATGCCATGAAAGAAGTCAGAGCCTCCACCAGCGTCCCTATTTGCGCAGGAGAGAATATCTTCCTGCGATACGGTTTTCGAGATCTGATTGAGAAACAAGCCGTGGATGTGATCATGCCCGATCTGCCCAAATGTTGCGGGCTTTCCGAAGGCCGGAAGATCGCAAATCTGGCGGAGATCTACTATATTCCGTTTGCTCCCCACAATGTCTGTGGCCCACTGGGGACGCTCGCTTCCTGTCACGTATGTGCCAGTATCCCGAATTTCCTCGTGCTTGAGTGGCACTGGCTGGATCGCCCCTACTGGGATGATCTGTTATTCGGCGATGCCGCTGTCATTCAGAACGGTTCGATCACCGTACCTGACAAGCCCGGGATCGGGGCCGAGATCAACTCGGAGGTGGTCAAGCAGTATCTACGATCCGGGACTGAATATTTTCAGGAATCGTGATGACGATAACCACATTGGGCACGAGCCACGGCAACCACACTTATTGCCGCTTCAACTCGTCCACCCTTTTTGAGATCCAGAACAGGGCGTATCTCATCGACGCGGGCGCTCCTGTCAATGCTCTCATGATACGGGCTGGGAAACGTTTCGGAGATCTGAAAGGCGTCTTCATCACACATATGCACGAAGATCACGTTGGAGGATTGCCCAATCTGATCAAGTCGTTGCTCAAGCATCCCATCGAGGGACAGCACACGGATATCTTCCTATCCGAAGCGGAAGCTATCGAGGGGTTGGATGGATGGCTCCGGGCACAACACCTTGCATGGCCATCATCGCTCGTGACAGCCCATTGTGTGGGATCAGGAAGGATTTTCGACGATGGAGTTCTATCCGTGACGGCCATTGGAACCCGACATTTGGCTGTAAAGCGGGATGAAGACACCAGTTTCGCCTATCTCCTCGAAGCCGAAGGGAAACGGATCATCCATACGGGAGACCTCAGTGCGGACTTTTCAGATTTCCCGGCAGTCGCCCTGAGCCAGCCCTCTGATCTCTGTATCTGTGAAGCTCAGCATTTCGATATGGCGGAGGCACTTGAAATCCTGAAGAGTTGTCCCATCGGCAAGATCGTTTTCAATCACGTGGCCGACCGATGGCATGGTGAAGGAGAAAGAAAACTCCAACAGATGATCGAACGACTTCCCTATCCCAGTGTAATCGCTCATGATGGCGATACATTCGATGTCTAGTCGCGTATCGCCCATGAAACAATTCCCCCCATCTTCGAGAGTCCGTCCCTGGTGCATCCTGTTGGGATTGGTCTTGGTGTATGCTAATTGCTACTGGACGATTTTCCAGGAAGCGATCTGGTATGCCTGGCCGACGGATGCCGTCCCTTTCTCCACCGTCATTGTTCTTGTGTTTGCCCTCGTGCTCCTGAATTTCGCGCTCAAGCGGATTTCTCCTCGTCATTCCTTCAGCCACAGTGAACTGATAGTCATCTATGTGATGCTTTCGCTGTCGTCAGCCATTGCCAACTGGAATATGCTCGCGGCGGCCGTTCCGGCGACGAGCCACGCCTTCTGGTTTGTGACACCTGAGAACGAGTGGGATCGACTCGTCTGGCCCTATCTCCCCCGATGGCTGACCATCTGGGATGCGGATGTCCTGCGCGACTTTTATGATGGCGGCTCCACCATATTCACATTGAGCTATATGAAAGCATGGGCCATACCTGTTTTGTTCTGGACCTTGTTCGCATCCGTGCTGTTCGGATCGATGCTTTTCATCAGTGTGATACTGCGCAAGCCCTGGACTGAACGGGAACGACTCACCTATCCCATCATTCAGATGCCACTGGAGATGATGAACCCGCAATCGCGCTTTTTCTCCAATCGCCTGATGTGGCTTGGCTTCGCCATCCCCTTCATCATCGTCATGACCAATAGCATTCACTTCTTTTATCCCCGTGCGCCTTACATCCCCGTCAAGCGCAGGAATATCGAGTATCTTTTTACTCAGAGACCGTGGAATGCCATTGGTAATCTGAAGATCTCCTTCTATCCATTTGTGATCGGGATGGGGTTTCTGATGCCGTTGGACCTGGCCTTCGCATCCTGGTTCTTCTATCTGTTTGGTAAAGTCCAGCGGGTTGGCATCAGCATGATGGGATTGCAGGTGCAATCACGATTTCCCTATTTTACAGAACAATCGTTTGGGGCCGTCGTTACTCTCTTTATCTTCTATCTCTGGATCGAGAGGCATCATCTGAAGCAGGTTGTCAGTACGCTCGTAAGTCGGCGAGATATCGGCGATGCAGAAGAACCGATGCGTTATCGTCAGAGTGTTTTTGTATTCACTGGATGCTTTTTGCTCCTGCTTGTTCTGTGTCAGATGCTGGGGATGTCCCTCTGGTTAGCAGTTGTTTACCTGGGAATTATCTATATCCTGTCCGTGGTGATCAGCCGAGTACGGGTTGAATTGGGAATGCCAGTCCATGATTTCGAGGGGATGGAGCCACGGACGACCCTTCCAACCATCCTGGGCACGCGGAGGCTCGGCCCTTCCAACCTCACGGCATTTGCACTGCTACGATGGGCTGAGACGGGCGATTATAATCCGCATCCGATGCCACATCAGTTGGAAGGATTCAAGATGGCCGAGCGGTCCGGGATGAACCAGAAGAAGCTGCTTGCTGTGATGATCATTGCGATCGTCTTCAGTTCATTCTTTACATTTGTTACGTCACTCCAGATGTACTATGGTGAGGGAGCGACCTCAGGCCGAATCCCGAACACCATGATCCGCTGGTATGGAGAAAGCACCTACTCGCGCTTACAGAATCAACTGCTCTATCCGTTGGATGCAGACTGGCTGGCGACCAGCTTTATGGGGGTGGGGTCTCTCTTCACCGTATTTCTGATGCTCATGCGCATGCGCTTCATCTGGTGGCCGTTCCATCCACTTGGCTATGTGCTCATCGATAGTTGGGCCATGTACAACCTGTGGGTCCCTGTTCTGATTAGTTCTATTGTCAAATGGATGATCCTGCGGCATGGAGGGCTCAAAGCCTATCGGCAGGCACTCCCATTCTTTTGGGGACTGATCCTGGGAGATTTTGTTACAGGTGGAACCTGGCTTGCGATTGGATTATTGTTCAATATGCCGGTGTATGTGTTCTATCTGTAGCGCAGCATTTTCTGTTTTTCATCAAAGACGGTTCTTTCCTCCACTCAGAACATGGACGGCATCTTTTTCAACGTCGAGGTAAACGGTGGAGCCGACTTCCAGCCCCATCTTCGCAAACGTTGGTCTAAGGGCCAGCACGGTGAATGTGACACCGGTATCCACCACGACTTCTGTCAGAGCACCTCGATTTTCGATGTGTCGTATGATACCGACGAAGCGATTGTTCCGGGCCGAACCGGATGCGGCAGGGGACAGGGAGATCTCCTCCGGTCGGATAGAAAAGCAGACCCTCCCTTCGGCGATTGCAGAGGTGTCCATCGTCCATTCATCGAACACAATTCTGCTTGTTCCATCCTGCAACGTGGCATCTCCAACGAAGATGTTCTTGCTCCTTACGAACTGTGCGACGAATTCCGTTTCAGGCCGTCTGAAGATGTCCTCCGCTTCACCCGTCTGGATCAATCGACCTTCATGAAGGACCCCCGCCCGATCAGCAACCATCAGCATCTCCTCAAAATTGTGGCATATATGGATCGTCGTGGTTTCCGTTTCTCTCTGAATACGTTTCAGTTCCCCACAGAGAGACTCTGAAGTTGCCTGATCCAGGGCACTCAATGGTTCGTCCAGGAGAAGGATGTCAGGTTGGGTCACCAGGGCACGAGCAACAGCGACTCGCTGCTGCTCTCCACCACTGAGGTTCCTGGGATAGCGTTCAGAAAGTTCCCCGATGCCAAGCATCTCTGTCATCCGCGCAACTCGCTCCTGTATGTCAGGGCACCGCCTTACTTTCAGACCAAATGCGATGTTCTCATACACGGTCATCGTTGGAAACAGGGCATAGTCTTGAGGAACATAGCCCACCCCCCTGGCAGCCGGCTCAAGTTGGGTCACATCACGATGATCGATCCAGATCTCTCCTTCGTCGACCCGCCTCAATCCACAGATGCACTCGATGAGAAAGGTCTTGCCACATCCTGTCGGCCCTACAAGGACAAAATACTCCCCACGGTTGAGCCTGAGGTTGATTCCCCTCAGTTCGAAGTTACCAGCCCTCGCACGTAGATTCTTAACCTCAATCATCGCATCTCTCTACTTACCATTCCACACCACTTCTGGCATTCCTTATGACTTGTCGCCCCAGAGCAACAGGCTGGTCATGGAGGTTATCTATTGGGGAGCGATGCTGCTGTTCGCGCTATGCCTGGGGATCTCCTCCAACATTCACGACACAACGCGCCTGATGAGCATCGTTCACCCGCTCCAAAGCTACTGGAGCAGCCCGACAAACCTCCACCGCCAAATCACATCGAGGGGCAAAACGACATCCGATCCCCCACGTTCCAGGTTCGGGAATGGATCCACGGATGGGTACCAGAGAATCCTGTTCTCCGGTGATACTTGGAATGGATCGAAGTAACCCTTGAGTATACGGATGGCGGGGATTCTGGAATATCTCTTTAACCGGGGCGTTCTCGACGATCTGACCAGCATACATGACCGCAACGTCATCAGCGAGTTCTGCGACAACGCCCAGATCATGAGTGATAAGAAGGATGGACATACCCATCTCTTCCTGAAGCTGGCGCATCAGGTCCAGGATCTGAGCCTGAATAGTCACATCCAGGGCGGTTGTGGGTTCATCCGCTATCAATACTGATGGCGAACAGGCAACGGCCATTGCGATCATAACTCGCTGGCGCATGCCACCGCTCAGTTGATGAGGGTAATCGTGGAGACGGGTTTGCGGAGCTGGGATACCCACTGCTGTGAGTGCGTCGACGATCCGTTCTCGGAGTTCTTTCTTGGTGAGCTTCTCGTGGATTTGGATGGCTTCGGCGATCTGATCTCCGACAGTGAACACAGGATTGAGAGAGGTCATCGGCTCCTGGAAGATCATCGAGATCCGACCTCCTCGAATCTTCCGCATTTGCGACTCTGGAAGTTCAAGTAGATTGCGGTCGTCCAGTAGGATCCGCCCACGGATGATCTCACCTGGGGATGGGATCAGGCGTAGGATGGACAAAGCCGTCACACTCTTGCCACATCCGGATTCACCGACGAGAGCGAGTGTCTTGCCCTGGTGCAGGGAAAAAGTCACACCATCAACAGCAGGGACCGTCCCCTCTGGTGTCTCGAAGTAGGTTTTGAGCTGTTCGACGTGCAGGATCTCCGGCATCCCTAACCCACGATACCCAGCCAATCACCAAGTAGAAAGTCTACCCGCTGAATCAGGAGTGAGACACGCCCCATCACCGTGTTGCCAAATGCAGATCCGAAGCCGATCATCAGAAAGATGATGCCGAGCTTAGAGATGCCGCCGACGATACCTTTGTGTTCCACGGAAAAGAAGAAGTACGTCAGGGTACAGACGACACCGATGAGCATCAATACCGCTCCGATAATCTCCCCGGCACTCAAACTATTGATGACGCCGAACGGACGTAATGTTCCATTCATCTGCTCGAAGATAGAGGTCTCCATCGCGCGTGGAATCGCAAAACCGGCTCCCATACCGATGAGGATTGCAATCGGATAGCGGATGAGCCAGGAGTAACGTGGCATCAGGCGGGAGAAGAAGAGAAACCCAACACCAACGGGAATCAACGTTACGAAGAACCGCCAGAGAGGGGCTTCCCCGGTGATAGAATTCTTCAGGGGCTGCCATGCAAAGGGGATGATTCCCTGATGGATGGTGAGGACGATACCGTATCCGACGGAAACACCCACGAACAGATGCTCTGCAAATTTGTAAAAGGGATTGTCTTTATACAGAAAGCTAAAGATACATAGCGTCAGAAAAGCTGCGATCCAAACACCAATATCCGTTGACATCATACCCTCCTAATACACTTCGGCGTTTTGTTCCCGGCGGCGCGTTGTAAAGTAAGCGACATTCCCGACGATCACCAGTACGATGACGAGCAGGTGCACGATCGATTGAGCGCTCATCCCTGCGGTTCCTTTGCCAGGTTGCTCGATCAGCTTTTCATATTCTGCCGCTCCCAGTAACCCCGGCATGAGGCCCACAAGCTGGCCTGTTTGGAGATATGGATAGAGCTGTGACACGATAACTCCTGTCACCCCTGCGGCGATCTTCTGTTTATAACCGGTATAAGTGTAAGGAATCCAGGCCCCTTCGACGGACGCACCAGCCGCCAGGTCAACGACCAGGGCGATGTCGTTGTAGTTTTTGACGTCTGCCATCATCGGATGCTCCGAGATCGGGGTACCACTATAATCTTCTGCGAAGACTGCCGAAATGTCTTCTCCCATCTGCAGTAGCACATTGGTGACCCCCGGCCGATAGCCCAGATAGACATAATCCTCGCCTTCAGTGGTATCAAACTCGTGAGCGACTTCTCGCATGAGAGTATCCCCCAGCGTCGCGCCAACGGGCCAGAGCGTCATCCCAATGACGCGGAGGCGTTTCCGGAAACAGTGACGCAAGACGGCAATGGCCATTGGATTGAGTTCTGCCAGAGACGATGGACCATAATCGAAGGCGATCATCACTACTTCACCTTCCGAAAGTCCTTCGATGAAGTCATAGATGTTCTGCGTGGGCTGTGAGACATAGATGGGGAAACGGATCATCAGCAGCGTGGGAATGATCACCGCCAATCCAACGAGGGCAAACACATACCTGCGATCCAGTGACATCAATTTCTCTATCATAGCGATCCTCCAACAAGAGCGCGAACGAAGTGTGTTTTGCTACTATTCGCCGCCTCCCAGATATGAGCGTTCGATTCCCAGGATAATCCGTAGGGATTGGGAGATAGCCCCAAGACTGATCCCCATAATAATGGCACGGCGGGATGAGAGATTGGGATTGTCCAGAATCCACTGCCGTACCTCCGAAGGGAGATTCGGACGAACAGGGCTGATTTTCTGCCAGATCAGATCCCCTATCGGTGCATTACCGAACATGACAAGAAGTGCTGCCACCAGCAGTAACGTCGCTTCGAGCGTGCGAGCACGAAATGCACGATACGCAGCAGAAGCGATGAAAAACGCCAACAGAGCAAACATGGTCGCATCCATTGGCACCTGGATGTTGTTGAATATCCATTCAAAAGGTCCCCCACTGATGCCTTGCGATGTGAAACCCTGTACCGTTCCCACCACTGCCATGACGATGAGTCCCACAAACACGACAATACTATAGGGCCAATTCTCGCTGCGCCTCTGGATACGAGTATAGTGTAAGCGTACCAGTGTCGCAATGGCAAGCACCAATGCGAAGGGGCCAATGATGAGACCCCAGTTGAGCACCTCGCTCTTCAAATCCTCAGAGAAACGGCTCGGCACATAGTACTGAATGGTCATGGTAATGCCAAACAAAAAACATAATACCAAAGGTACCTGACGTCTCATAAACCCTCCTTGCTGCTACTAGCTCGCTGCCTGGAAAAACGTGCTAACCCAATGCACACCGAAGATTTCCAGAACGGTGCCAACGAGGAGCGCGGCGAGCACCAACGCTTTACCGTAGTCTTGCCCCTTCAGACTGCCCATGATCAGCGGTTCCCGCGACAGATAGGCACTGGCGGCAAAGAGTTCTTCGCCGATCAAGGTGTAATCGCAAGCGGTGATGAAGAAGGGGAGCTGTGCATCTGAATCGGTACCCGCAATCTGAATGGCACCCACCGAATTGCCTGTTTCCGCCAGGATCAGCGATTCCGCATAAAAGTGGCCCTGATAGAAAATAGCCGCCGGCTTCTCTCGGATCATGATCCCATCCACAGCCGCTGCGTAGGCAAACTGACTATCCGTGATGAAGAAGACATTGTCTTCGGAATACGCATCGGGACGCCCCGCATCGGAGTAGGAACTCCTGACGACTTCTCGTACCACATTCATCACAATGGGGTCATAACAGGGGACACGCAATGGCGTTTCATATTCTGCGGTACGCTTGGCGACTTCCCCCAGGATGTTCAGACTGGCGATGGTCGCAATATTGCTGATGCCTCCTAAGCCAAGCGTGTATAAGATGGGCCTCCCCATCTCGGTCGCTCGCCCTATTGCCTCATCGACGGCCTCCAGACCGGCGATCCGACGCACAAAGAACTCGCGGCCTCGGCGGGCATGGTAGATGCAGTAGACGAGTATCGCAGAATACAGCAACACTGCAATCAGGATGTAAACCTTCCCCGTGTGGAACCATTCGCTGGTGGCCTTGACAGGGCCGACCGTTTCGGAGTCGGCCGTCTCGCCCGCCCCATCCACAGCCCGGACCCGGTAATAGTAGGCAGGGCTTCCCGCCATACCATCATCATCCCGGAATTCTGTGATACCACCGGCCACCTCTTGTAACAACTGGAATGGCCCCGCTGGATCGTCACTTCGCAGAATATGGTAGCCTACGACATTCATCTTTCCGTCAACGCCGGCTCCGGCCTTATCATCCGGGGAAATCTGCCAGCGCACGGTAATACTGTTTCCTGTATCGTTTGGCGTATCCACCGCTTCAACATGCGTCGGAGGGGCGGGCTGCCCCCATGCTGTCGAGGCGGAGAAAAGGATTATCCAGCATAACGCCAACCCAATGGGTAACCCTACATCCCGAAATCGCTGAATCATTGTCTTCTCCTATGACGTTTCAATCATCTCTACGTTGGCACGTGGCAGTGTGACGCGTGAACCGTCTGCGAACTCTACTTCGAGGACCCGCACTTTTGCTTCTGTCTCCAACGGTTGCAGTTCGATGGGGAGTGCGGTCACATGTCCCAACTGACCGAAGTAGGGCTCACGGATGATACGGATAGGTGAACCGATGTCGAGTGTATTCTCTTGCGTTGCCTGGTCTATATTGTCAGCGGAGGCGCTGAGGGGGATCACGATTTCCGGACGCACAACCCCTGCACGAATCTGCGTTGCACCATTGATGGATGTCTGCGAACCTTGACGTTCTTTCAGTAGCTCAAAAGTCCGTTCAGCAATGGCGATCTCTCCGAAGCCCTCCGTAATGATCAGGGTGATTCCAAGTTCCTCGGTGCCTGTGATAGCGACGCCCAGTTCATATCCCAGTAGCTTTCGTAGATCTGCGTCGCGGATACCACCTGCGATAAGTCCTCGCACACCCTGTTGAATAGCCTGTTCGATCAAAGGGTAGCTCGCCAATGCCCCTACCACAAGCACCCTATCCTTATGCTGTTCGGTCAGACGTTCCGGATTCAGTATTTCGTCAGGACTTTCGGCAACCACGAGCAGTTCACCGACAGCTTCGCCACCTATCCCGAAGATGCCCTGGATGAAAGTCGCATATGCCTCGAGGATCACACCTTCCTGGGGGATGGTTTCCACCACCTCTCCGACGATATGCGCCTTGAGTTCTACGGGGATAGGAGCTTCGCGGATCATGACTTGACCTGTGATCTCCGAGATGCTTTCGATAATCCCATCCGTTGGTGACTGCGCTTGAGATTTGAACAGGCCGAAGAATCCTTTGGTCGTGGCGAGCACCTCTCCCTTGACAACCGAATCTCCAACTCGCTTGAGGATATGCCGATAGATATCCTCTGCCGGGATGCTTAACGCGCTGCCAACATTCAGCAGTCGGATGTTCCCCGGCAGTTCTGCACGGGCGATCACGTCGGCAGCCTGCACGCTATCGCCGACTTCGACCAGGATCTGTCCTGGTAACGGTAACTTACGCTCTTTGCGGAGTATCGTTGCGGGTGTTACCCTCAGACCGGGTGTATAGGCATAAGCCATAGATCGTGCTCCGGATATAATTTCAATGTGGATATCCAGCGTTGAAGTCTCTCTACGCGGTCAGGTTCATCATGTGCCAATGTCAGTGGACGTCCTCGGGTGTCGATGACCAGGCCAACAACTCCACCAGTCACTTCGGTTTCCAGGGAAGTACCGCGACCGGCTCCCATATCGAACCCACGCGCTGGTTCGAGCTGAACGCGGGCCGTCTCATCCACACCGAGCGGATATAGACGCAGTTCCCCGGCAGGGATGGTTTCTTCGATATGTGTCCCATCCGGCAAGGCAACCTGTATGGATAGGCATGGCTTTCCTCTGTTTGCCTCGCCCACAGGAGCGATACACGTCCCCAGATGAATCAGGCAATCTCTATCAAACACCTGGGTTGCCGCTTCCGGATTCACCTGGGCGAGGACTCCTAACTGGGGCATCATGAAAATACTATCGACTGCGAGGTGAGTGATGCCCTCGGGAGCAAAGGCATCGATCATCATGAGAGCCGCTTGATGTCGGCGCGGTGCGTGTGAAAGAACTCCACCGCTACCCACGAGCATGTCGAGACCCATCATGTTGACCAGTGTGGCCCCTGTTTTCGTCTGATCGAAGGCATCTGAGATGGTGCGTTGTTGCTGTACGCCGCGTAATCCCACCGCCAGGGATTTGTGCTGCTCGAATGCCAACCGGAGGGCTTCCCGTGCAAGTGCCTGCTCGATGATCAGCTCCTCGAGTGTCTGAGGTATCGTCGTTGGACGGATCATTTTGTTCTTGACGCGATCCCGTAGGTCGCTCTGATCGACCGAAAAAGGCAACCAGCGGAGTACATTTTGCAGCCCCGCTTCGGCAAGCACATTGGAGACGCTGTAACTCATCCCCAGATTGGCACTGACCGTCCGGTTAAAGACAGGAGCCCCCTCTATGTTCCGGAATACTGAAAAGACATCTGTAGTTGCCCCGCCAATATCCACTCCGACCACTTGAATGTCCCGTTGCTCGGCAATCGTCTGCATGATCGCACCCACAGCGCCGGGAGTTGGCATAATAGGCGCGTCCGTCCAGGACATGAGGGTCTTGTAGCCCGGGGCATGCGCCATGACATGCTCCAGAAACTGTTCCTGAATCTTGAGACGAGCGGGCATGAGATTTTCCCGCTCGAGCACGGGACGAAGGTTCTCCACAATCTCCAGAGCGGTCTGATCGGCCAGTCGCTCGGCGATGATCTCGCGGGCATCCTGATTGCCCGCATAGATCACCGGGAGTTCATAACTGATACCCAGGCGAGGGCGGGGATTTGCTGCGGCGATGATCTCCGCGAGTTCGGCAACATGCGAGGTCGTACCCCCATCGATCCCGCCGGAAAGCAGGATCATATCCGGGCGCAAGTTGCGGATCCGCTCGATCTTCTCGTGGGGAAGCCGCTTGTCATTGGAGGCGATCACATCCATCACAATCGCGCCAGCTCCCAGAGCAGCGCGTTCAGCACTCTCTGCAGTCATATTGCGGACGACGCCTGCGACCATCATCTGCAAGCCGCCTCCAGCACTGCTGGTAGAGATATAGATATCCACACCCTCATCACCCTGTTGTGGCTTGATGATCCGATCCCCATCCAGCAGCTTACGATCTGCGAGTTCTTGTACTTCTGTAATCGCATTGATCACGCCACGGGTGACATCTTCTACCGGCGTCTCCACCGTCGTGGGAGCCTCGCCGCGCACGATCAGGTGATAACCATCTTCTCGCTTTTCGATAAGGATCGCCTTTGTCGTGGTGCTGCCACAATCAGTGGCGAGAATCGATCGGATCTCACGATCAGGGACTGTCTGTTCCATATTCATCGTGTGCATGGGCCTCAATGAGTTGGATCAGCCGCTCGACATTGCTGTCACGTTCAATAATCAACGCAAATTTCCGGGAATCGACACTGCTGAAGATCCCTCGAACGAAAGGATCTGCGGCCAGTAGGATCTGACTTCCCAGGAAGTTGAGCGGTTTACATACTTCGAGAAAGAGAATCGCAGGAACCGTCAGCCTCCTTTTCACGATGCCGTTCGCGAATCTGTCCAACAAGTTTTTT
This sequence comes from Candidatus Poribacteria bacterium, assembly GCA_024278235.1. Taxonomy (GTDB): domain Bacteria; phylum Poribacteria; class WGA-4E; order JAJRTO01; family JAJRTO01; genus JAJRTO01. The sequence continues at coordinate 8,654 of JAJRTO010000363.1, read as the reverse complement.
TGTTCTTCTTCAGAAATGTCGTCGATGAGCATCGGGGCTGACTCTGGTATTAACATGAGTAGAGAGTCTCCTGTTGATTCTGCAAGAAATACAGCACTTCCTCACGATGCTGACCGAAACGGAGGTAGATCCCTCGAAAATTTTCCAGGCGGGAAGGATGTTTGAAAGGACTCAGGAAGACCCCGTGGCGATCCACTTCGCAACGCTGGAACTCAATCCAGGAACGCGATAGAGAACGGAACGGAGTTTTTACAGTAATATCGTGAGGCCGGAGAGCATAACGCGCTGGCAAGAAAAATTGAGCGAGTGATGGTAACAGGATGGCAGCCGAGAGAAATACATAAAACAGATGCTCGAAGAGGAAGTAGATGACGACATGAAATGTCAACAAAAATCCTATGAGGCAAATCGCAGACACAGGCCGCTCGCGTAATGGATGAACGCACCATTCAATATGAGGTGTTTCGGGAGTCGCTTGGCTCGTTTCTTCGAGACTGCAAGCTCTCTTACTTTCCTGTTGAGCTGTTTTCGCTTGTTGAAGAGGGGGCTGCGTTCGCACTGTCTGGTGTTTCTGTCGCTTGTTCTTCAGGAGTCTGCGCTTCAGGGGACCCTGTAGCATCATCAGATACGTTCGCAGAATCTTCTGTGCTGATCTCTTGTGCACCACTGATCTCCTCGGTCGCTTCCGATGCAGTGGGGCGTTCGATATCAACGCCATGCTCTTCACCATAGAACTTGGCAAGCACTAGCGCAAGCACCATAAAAGCGATGGCAAGCCAGGTTGTCAGCTTCGAGAGGAAGGTTGCCGCGCCTTGCCCTCCAAAAATAGCTTGAGCCCCTGCACCACCGAAAGCACTGCTCGCAAGGCCCTCACCTTTGCTTGATTGCAGCAGGATCACTACAATCAGCAGGATGCACACCACAACAAAGATAAACAGCAGAATACCGATAAGCATGAACTATCCTTCACTAATGATAAATGGTTCATCCGATCTACACTTAGCTCTGATGAGCCAAATAAACTAATGCTTCACAATCTGAGCGAATAAATCAGCCCTCAGACTGGCTCCGCCAACAAGGCCACCATCGACATCCGGTTGTGCCATGAGTTCGGAGACATTCTCGGGCTTGACACTACCACCATACTGGATGCGCACCTGGTCTGCCACATCTGCGGAGAAGATCTCTGTCAATAGCCCCCGGATGAAAGCGTGAACATCCTGGGCTTGGTCAGGTGTCGCTGTTTTCCCTGTGCCAATTGCCCAGACGGGTTCATAAGCAATGACACTCTCGAGCATTTCGGCGGCCGTGAGGCCAGCCAGACCATGAACGATGTGATCTCGGATCACATCGTGGGCGATGCCTGCTTCACGCTGTTCGAGGCGTTCTCCCACACAGACGATCGGTTTCAAACCATGAACATGAGCGGCTTTGACTTTGTGATTCACCGTTTCATTGGTTTCACCGAAATACTGACGGCGCTCTGAATGGCCCAGGATCACATACTCACATCCGACATCCTTGAGCATGAGAGGGGAAATCTCACCAGTGAACGCGCCGCTGTCTTCCCAGTACATGTTCTGCGCTGCAAGTGCGATATTCGAACCCCCAACTACCTGCGAAACGAAGGCGAGCGCGGTAAATGTGGGAGCCACGACAATCTCGACGTTTGTCACACCAGCGACGAGTGGCTTGAGTGCATTCACCAGTTCCAACGACTCCGCCACTGTCTTGTGCATCTTCCAATTACCTGCAATGATTGGTTTTCGCATGTTACTTCCTGTCTGTCAGTGCTGCAACTCCGGGCAGTTGTTTCCCTTCCAGGAATTCGAGAGAAGCACCACCACCGGTAGAAATATGGGTCATCTTGTCGGCAACACCTGCCTTCTGTACTGCTGCCACACAGTCCCCCCCTCCAATGATAGAGATGGCATCCGTGTTGGCGATAGCCGCTGCAATTGCCGATGTGCCTTTGGCGAAGCGATCAAACTCAAAAACTCCCAGAGGACCGTTCCACACAATGGTTTTAGCTTTCCGGATAACGTTGCTGAATTTCTGTACCGTTGCCGGACCGATATCCATCCCTTGCCAGCCTTTGGTGATACCATTTCGTAAGACAATCTGCGATCTGGCATCCGGAGCGAAGGTATCTGTCACCACATGATCGATGGGCAGGTAGATGGGAACACCCAGATCGACGGATTTCTTTAGAATGTCACGTGCCAGAGAGATCTTGTCATCCTCCACCAGCGAGTCACCGACCTCACGTATCTTCGCTTTGAGGAAGGTGTAAGCCATGCCGCCACCGATGATCAACTCATCAGCCTTTTCCAGCAGATTGATGATCACGCCGATCTTGTCTGAAACTTTGGCTCCACCCAGGATGGCCAGGAAAGGATGCCTGGGATTCTCCAGAACCCACGAGAGATATTGAATCTCTTTCTCCATCAGGAGTCCCGCAGCACACGGATGGAGATAGTGAGTGATACCCTCAGTCGATGCATGAGCGCGATGGGCTGCTCCAAACGCATCGTTGACATACAGATCCCCACGTGCCGCAAGTTGTTTGGCAAACTCAGGATCGTTCTCCTCTTCTTCTGGATGAAAACGAAGATTTTCCAACAGCAGGAGATCACCGTCCTGAAGTTTGTCCACAGCGGCAACGACGTCCGGGCCGATACAGTCGGGAGCCATCGGCACTGGTCGGTTTAGCAGCTCAGCAAGGCGCTCAGACACCGGGATGAGACTCAACTCTGGCTTCGATTGCCCCTCGGGTCGTCCCAGATGGGACATCAAGATGACCTGTCCTTTTTGTTCAAGGATGTACTGAATGGTAGGCAATGCGGCACGAATCCGCGTGTCATCCGCAATCGTACTGCCATCCAGGGGTACGTTGAAATCCACACGAACGAGTACCCGCTTCCCTGCAAGTGAAAGATCCTTGATGCCAACTTTATCCACAGGCCGCCCCCCGTTTAGAGTACACGGGCCGCCAGCTCGACAAGACGGTTGGAATAGCCCCATTCATTGTCATACCAGGAGAGCACTTTGAGCAGTTTGTTTTCAATGACAGCCGTGGATGCCGCGTCTACGATCGAAGAATGGGGGTTATCGTTGAAATCGATCGAGACCAACTCTTCTTCCTCAAATGCCAGGATGCCTTTCAGGTTCGTCTCGGAAGCCGCTTTCAGCGCAGCATTGACATCCTCAACAGATGCAGGCTTCGATAGCTGGACGGTCAGATCCACAACGGAGACGTTGGGCGTGGGGACGCGGATCGACATGCCATCCAATTTGCCTTGCAGCTCGGGTAAGACCAGACCAACTGCAACGGCGGCACCCGTTGTCGTTGGGATCATCGAAATCCCCGCAGCGCGTGTACGGCGGATATCGCTATGGGGCAGATCCTGTATTCTCTGATCACTGGTGTAGGCATGGATCGTCGTCATCAATCCACGCTTGATACCGAATGTATCCATCAACACTTTGGCAACCGGAGCGAGACAATTGGTGGTACAAGATGCGTTGGAAATGATATGGTGATTCGCTCTGTCATATTTGTCATCGTTCACACCGAGGACAATCGTAATATCTTCACCTTTGGCGGGAGCAGAAATCACGACTTTCTTGGCGCCGGCATCCAGATGCTTTCCGGCAAGTTCTCTTTCGCGAAAGAATCCTGTGGATTCAATCACCACATCCACCCCGAGATCCGCCCACGGAAGGTTACCAGGATCTCTTTCTGAGAGAACCAGCAGTTCTTTTCCATTGACCACAAGCGAGTTCTCTGTTGTAGTCACATCACCATCAAATTTCCCATGAACGGAGTCATACTTGAGCAAGTGAGCCAGGGTATTTGCATCCGTGAGGTCATTGATCGCAACAAAGTCGATATCAAGTCCCCCATTGGCAAGAGCTGCCCGAAAAGCGTTCCGTCCAATCCTCCCGAAGCCATTGATTCCTACTTTAACCGCCATGAATTGCGAGCCTCCTGAAGTTCATAAAAGATAAAAAAAGACGCCCAAATATAGGATCCTTGAACGTCTCGTGAAGCCGTCCTATTTTGATGCACCACAAAGAAAAGAATAAGTGCAGTTGCATAATTATCCCATAGTTTGTAGTTTTAGTCAAGATCGAAATGGAAAGGATCAGGTAACAGCCCCGATATACAGATGTTCACGTTTCTGCTCGTCGAGCCATTGGATGACATAGTAGAGTAGATTTTCCATCATCGGGACATTCGATTGGACATCTTCCTTCGATGCATTTCGCAGGCTTGAGAGGATGTAGAGTCCTTCGCCGTATTCCAGTCTGAGTAGGGCAGCGTCTTGTCCACTATTGATCGTGGCAAGCACCTCGTAGCGTGGCCCCCATTCCGTCCAGGCGTCGTCAAAGACTAACTGATTATCTGCAATGGGATGGGGTGTCTCAAACAGGTGACGCCCTGCGAATGCAGGATGGAAGGCGCGAGATTCGTCGCGCTCAACCGCGTTGATCAACTCAGGGGTCCAACGGGTCGTCGGCCGCTTGTTATTCCGCATATCCTGCCCGGACACGATGACCACCCCGCCTTTGTGGGCAAAATTACGCACCCGCTGCTCCGTGTCGATGGTGAACCGATAGCCATCTTTGAAAATCTCACCATATCCAATCCATAGGATGTGCGTTTTCTCAATCGTTGGCAGCCGCAAATCGCTCGTCTGATGGCAGATGACACGATGCCCCGACACCCGCTCGATGCTCTGAAGCGCTGGATACTCCACACGACTGGTATTGCCCATGAGAGCCAGCACCTTCACCGGGAGGATCGGCTTCTGCTTTTTCCGTACCCATCCGTTTGTCCATACAGGTGCGTAAAGAGGCTGTGCAATCGGTTCCCGCAACTGGGGTTTGGAATTGACTCCGCCTGCGAGAACCGTCTGAGCGACGATCCTGTGACGGAAGCTAGGGAGGAGATCCGTCTTGGCGGGGGCAATCTTGCGGAGCTTATGGTCAAATGTCTCGAACATATGTTCCACGCTCCAACGCTTGCTGTATGCAGCGTTCACCTCTTTGATATCGATGCGATCCTCGTTGATATTGGTCACGTAACCGTGGATCAGATGAACGCCCTGCATCGGTTTTCCATCCTTGTCCGCAATGACCATCTCCTCAGGCTTCTTGATGTCATTGAGGATCGCGTCCGTAAAACCACCGAGGTCGAGTACCGCAGGCTGATACTTCTCGGCACGCTCCTTGATATGGCATTTGGCCCGTGGGAATACGACGTCCGCGGGACGGAAGGAACGGAAATCCATCTGCAGTTTCTTAAAATTACGCCAGGTCAAAGGTTGCTCTGTAAAGACTTTTTCAATCCCGCCGACCGGCTGGCGTCTCGGTTGCGGCCGGATGGGGAATCGAAGTTCACCGAAGGGCTCGATGTGCCAGTTCCATTTGAGATCGTGATTCTGGTCTTTCTGTCCACCACGGAAACGTATCCATCCCATCTCGATTTCGTAAGGTGCGTGGTTTTCCAGGATCATCGTGTCGCCATCGATGCGCGCGCGGATGGCATTGCGGTCGTCTCTGGCAGCGTGCTTCCCATGCTCGATGCTTATTTCAACCTGCCATGTCTCCATGAAACCGCGATCATGATTATCCCGCAGATCGAGTAGATACATGTATCCGCCTTTGACGCCGGTGTACTCTTTCAGAACCGCCGTATAGCGTCCACCCGGGGCTTCTACCAGTACCTTCGTCCCGATGAGCCGGTCGATCAGCCGGTCGTATTGAACATCCATGGCATACTTGAAGGCCTCTTGCTGCACCTGTGTGAGATCGCCCCCCATACTCTCATATCGCTGGATGCTTTGCATAAACGTAGATTGACGGATTTTGCCCCAGACCGCCTCGAAGGTCTTCTTGAACTGATCTCTCATTTCGTGGCTGAAGTTGCGCAGAGTACGCCCGATGCGTTTCATGAGCTTGGGATGGTAGGTGTTTTGGTAATCGTTGTCTCGCTCGATCCGTTCGCTTTCGGTCATGTCATCGTGGTAGCGGATGAAAGCCTCGAACGCCCCCATTTCACTGGCCTCGAAGATGTAACTGGGCGCCTGTCCTCTCAAACGTGATTCCTCCGAGAAGATCTCGATCCCTCCTCGTTCAAGACGGAATTTACCAGTGATGCGTCTGGGGTCACCACTGGTCAGGATAACCACGTACTTGCCGAGCAGCATCTTGAGGATCCGATCCTTCTTGAAGAGGTCGATCAGCCAGACTACCGATGAGACAGCAAACATGAGTACAACGGCATAGAGGAACTTCGAGTCTAACAGATCATCCCACCACGTTTTCTCTTCGTCAGTAGCAGGTTGAGTCTGGGCGTGGACAAATGGGGTGAACAGTCCAGCGAGAATTGCCAAGATCAGTATGCAATAGATACTCTGGCGTACCATCTATCTGCTCTCAATCAAACTCACCGCCGCACTTGCGGCAGAGGATATAAAATTGGATGTCATCCGATTGGGCGTGTTCTTTCATGAGATCCACCGTCTGCTGAGGTAAATCATCTCCACACTTCGGACATTTGTAGAGCGAACCGCCCAGTTCAGGAACGTTGCGCATATCCCCCAACATCCAGCTCCAGTATTGATATTCCCACGGGATCTCTGTTTTGACTTCTCGTGCAATCCGTAAGGCGTACTTGACCAATCTCTGTATATTCTCGATTTTTGTTTCGATGATAGGGTGAGGTTCACTGAGCTTTCTTGCTTTTTCCTGAAACTGTTCCATAGAAATGCGCGAGTCCATGAAACAATCTCGCATACCTTTTTTCCAGAGATCCAGGAGTATGAAGAGCGCCTGAAGTTCTCCATCAGGACGCTTCCGCGTGACAACCGCAGTGATCATCCCTGCATCTTCAGACTGGCTCATATAGCATTCATGCAGTGGCAGAGGGCGAAAAGGACGGCGACGACTTGAGACGAGCATCGGCGCGAAATAGCGACAGTTACTATCGCATCCGGGGATCTTCGCACGTTTTTCACGACAACATGTGGGGCATATCAGGATGTTGCGAAGCGCCGGACAGGCCCTTTTTCCGTTTTCGCCCCCGCAACTGCGACACCGGGACCGCCGGGTGCGGCGGCGTCTGGGAGTGGAAGTCCGCATGGAGAATCACCACAATACTTTCCGAGTATGATGTTAAGCAAGTTTCACGTGAAAACGTTCAACATTGAACGTGAAAAAAGCACTGTGATTGCTGGGTTCCAGTTTGTTCTCACACGCAAAACCAGGATAGGTTCGTAAAGCCCGGATCATGCCTTCGGCACACTCCCCAACAGCCCGCTAAGATATTCTGCGATCCGTGCACTCACAGCCTCGGCATCGACATCTGCAAAGTTGAACAGCTCTTTGAGTATCGGCGAGACGGTTCCTGTGTCCAGAAGTGTTCCTGCGAGGCGTCCCATGGTGCTGCGGTCAATACCGGCTTTTCCTTCGCCGCCCATATCCAGGATCTTGATGCTGTCGATCTTCTCGACAGGCTTCATGAGTTGCTCGGCAAGTTCAGGTGAGGTTTCGATGAATTGCAGAACGGCCTCCTGGACCAGCACTCTCTGTTCCGCAACGTTGCGTGCTTCCAAGTGCGCCATTTCGCCCTGAGCTTTGGCACGCGCTTCAGCAAGGATCGCATCGGCCAGACGTTCGATGGGTTGAGCCTGTGCTTCTGCCCCAATCAGCGCGACATCACGTTGCCATTCAGCCTCACGGGTGCGTTCCACAGCCACGACTTCTACCTCAGCACCAGCTTTCTCAGCACTGGCAAACAGTCGATCTCGCTCTGTAAGTTCCGTAACGCGCTGTCTCTGGGCAATCGCAATTTTCCGATCTTCGTCACGTAAGGCGACAACCTGTTCTTGGTCAATGCGCGCCTGTTCCGTAATCAACGTCCGATCAATCTCTGAAAGTAGTACCTGTTTGGTCTGATCGATCTGACTCAGTTCCACATACAGGTTCTTGTCGATGTTACGGAGTTGGATCGCCTGTTCCATGCCGATCTGAGCGATCTCGACCGTTTGCATACGCTCAACATCACGCACCTGCACGGTTTGTTCCTGGGAGATTCTGGCGGTCTCGACGGTCAGTGTTTTGTTAATCTCCGCGAGTTGGACTTGCCGCATCTGGTCAATCTGTGCGGTCTCGACGACCAGGTCTTTCTCGATACCTCTCTGCTGCACCACCTGCTCCTGGGCGATGCGTGCCGTCTCCACGTTCAACATCCGCTCGATGTCCCTGACCTGCACGCCTTCTTCCTGGGCAAGGCGTGCCTTCTCGACGTAGAGGGTCTTCTCAATGTCCCGCTCTTGCACGGTTTGCTCTTGCGCTATCCGTGCTGTCTCAACCGTCAATGTCTTGTTGATTTCGGCCAACTGCACCTGTCTCATCTGGTCAATCTGTGCGGTTTCGACGACCAAATCTTTCTCGATACCTCTCTGCTGCACCACCTGCTCCTGGGCAATGCGTGCCGTCTCCACGTTCAACATCCGTTCGATGTCTCGGACCTGCACGCCTTCTTCCTGGGCAAGGCGTGCCTTCTCGACGTAGAGGGTCTTCTCAATGTCCCGCTCTTGCACGGTTTGCTCTTGCGCTATCCGTGCTGTCTCAACCGTCAATGT
>JAJRTO010000362.1 GCA_024278235.1 Candidatus Poribacteria bacterium | reverse complement strand
ATGGAACGCAGCAGGGGCCGGATACCGGAGATCCGCGTACTTTCTCCAGTTTCGATGACGTATGGCAGGCGTTTCTGACGCAGTTGGATGCGATGCTCGGTCGCGTGACGCAGCGTGTCGTAACGACTATCGATGATCGCCATACAATTGCTCCCGTGCCACTCCTCAGTGCGTTGATTGACGGCGCGGTGGAATCGCGTCGGGATATGACGGCTGGTGGGGCGAAGTTCCGTACCTTCGGGATGCTCGCAGAAAGTGCATCCCACACGATCGATTCGCTCACAGCCATCAAGAAGGTGATCTTTGAGCAGAAACAGGCGAGCATGCCTGAACTTTGTGATGCTCTTGAGGCCAATTTCGAGGGCCACAGCGCTCTGCGCTCTAAACTGCTTGAGGCGCCTAAGTATGGCAATGACGATGAATACGCCGATGCTGTCGGGCAGGATGTGATTGAGGCGTTTATCAGTACAGTGGCACGTCATGCAGAAGGCTATCGTGAATGGATCAAGTTTCCATGCGGTGTCGGAACTTTCTCCTGGTACATTGGGATTGGCGAAGGTCTGGATGCGTCTCCGGACGGAAGACTGTCGAGGGAACCGGTGGCGTCCAACTTCTCACCGGCTTTGGGAAGGGACTTGGCAGGCATTCCGGGGGCGATTCTCTCCTACGCCAAGATGCATGACTGCAATCTGCCCGCAGGAGGACCACTGGATCTACGCTTGGCCAAACGGCTCGTGAAGGGAGAGGAAGGCACCGCTCGCATGAGCGCGTTGATCCGCAGTTTCGTAGACACCGGAGGAAACATGATGACACTGACTGTGGCGGATACGGAGGAACTACGGGCAGCCCAACGTGACCCTGAAGCATACAGGTCACTACGTGTTCGCATGGGAGGATGGTGTGCCTATTTCACAATGCTCAGCCGGGAGCAACAGGATCACCACATTCATCGTCAGGAGGGGCGATCATGACGGGCCTCGGTAGATCTGCCGATACGGAGGGGCTTATCTTCGACATCGATACATTTGCTGTCCATGACGGGCCGGGCATTCGCATGGCCGTCTACCTGAAAGGCTGCCCATTATCCTGTGAATGGTGTCATAGTCCCGAATCGCGCTGCCCTGATCCGCAACTGATCTTCCTGAGAGATCGCTGTGCAATGTGCGGAGCTTGTGTGGCCATCTGTTCGCAAGAGGTTCACGAGATAGCCGGTTCTGAGCACACGATCCATTGGCAGAAATGTGTGGTTTGTGGGAAGTGTGTCGAACATTGCGCCCACAAGGCTCTCGGCATCAAGGGCTATCTCGTTTCGGCAGATACCATTATTGCGAAGGCCAAACGGATGAAGCCGTTCTTTGATCACTCAGGTGGCGGGATTACTCTCACCGGAGGTGAGGTGACTTACCAACCGGACTTTGCAGCAGAGATCCTCGCCGGTTGCCGAGAAGAGAAGATTCACACGGTGATCGAGACAAGTGGTGCCTGTCACTGGTCAAGACTGGAGCTGCTTCTGCGACACACGGATCTCGTGCTGTATGACCTGAAACTCATCGATGATATGGAACATCGCCGATGGGTCGGCGCGTCCAATCGACAGATCCTTGAGAACGCTGCCAGGTTGGTGGATCATCATGTTCAAATACGTGTACCGCTGATTCCCGATATTACTGACACGGAGGAAAACCTACGCGGGATCTTCTCGTTCATGCGCCGTGTCGGATTATCGTCCGTCGCATTGCTGCCGTATAATCCATCATCCCCGGCCAAGTACGACTGGTTAGGACTCACCTACACGATTTCAGGTGCACCACAGGATCAGGAGGTGTTGGATCGGTTTGCAGCGATGGCACAACAAGCAGGAGTCCAGGTAAACGTTGATCATTGAGCAATACCATAGAGTCCGGATTTCAGACGATGAGCGTCGAACCACATAGAGAGAAGACCATGAAAAACGAGGATCGTATTCAACCTTACTCCCACAATCCGCGGTACTGGCAATACAAGGGCAAACCCGTTCTGCTTCTGGGCGGCAGTCAGACGGACCACATCTTTCTGCTCGATGGGCTCAAGGCACATCTCGACGAGATGCAGACGGTCAGGGCCAACTATGTGCGCAATACGATGAGCCAGCGCGAAGAGATGGAACTCAAGCCGGTTTTTCCGCCGAATACCCCGAGCATTCTGCTCAGGATATGCAGCCTTTCTTTCACTCGATCGAAGGGATGCCACGGTATGATACGAAGCTTGATCTCATTCGGATGTACCAGGAAGCATTCGTCGCCAAGATGCTATCCTACAGTCTCGATTACGGACATATCCTTTATTGCATGGACAACGAGACATCCACTCCGGCGGGATGGGGGCAGTACTGGATTCAGTTCATCAAGGACAAGGCCGCCGAGAAGGACGTGCTGGTCTGCACGACCGACATGTTCGACGATGCGTTCAAGGCCGAAAAAGCGGAACATATGCCGATCATCTTCAACGACGCTGAGCACTACATGTTTGCCGACATCTCGCAGGTGAACAGCCGGAACTACGATGAGACACACTGGGAAAAGCTGCAGTGGCTTTTGCGACAAGTCAACACGCATCCGCGCCCCAGCAATCATACGAAGATATACGGGAGTGGCTACAAGAGTTTTGGGACCGGCGGTCCTGAGGATGGCGTTGAGCGGTTTTGGCGAAACATCCTCGGCGGCTCGGCGAGCGCCCGGTTCCACCGTCCGGATTCTGGCAACGGACTCAACGACTTCGCCACGGCGAGCATCAAGGCGGCACGCATTCTCGAGAGCCTGATAAAGCTCTGGGATGTCACGCCGCAGATGGATCTACTTTCGGACCGTAAGAGCAACGAGGCCTACCTGGCAGCCAACCCCGGAGAACAGTACGTGCTCTATTTCACGGATGGCGGGTCCGTGGGGCTTGATCTGTCCGGCGCCACAGGTCTTTTCGATGTGACATGGATTAGTGTTTCCATGGGCATCACCACCCGGACATCGGCCGCTGGGGGCTACCGCCTTATGGAGAAGACCATAGAAGGCGGCAGTGTTGTTGCGATCTCCGCATCGTACAAGGGCGGCTGGGTCGCCGCGATCGTGAAGAAGTAAATCGAACCACACGAAGCATCATATGGACAGAACAGTTCCTCTTGTATTTCGCTGTTCTATGGAGTATAATATTTCGTATACGAAATATTTTTACTTTCCAGAGGGACGAATCGTTGGACGTTCAGCAGGACATTCGCCTGATCATGCGGGCGATCAAACAGGCTCATAATGCGATTAAGTCACATCTGGTGCGCGAGTGGATACCTCAGCGTCTGACAGTTACCCAATTTCAAGCCCTTCAGCACCTAAGCTGGTATAGTGATTCTGAAGGGATGACCATTGGTGAGCTTGCCGAACATCTTGGTCTCGCCTACAGTACTATCTCTAATCTTGTGGACCGGCTGGAGAGTCGAGGTTGGGTTAGGCGTCAGCGAAATCCATCAGATCAGCGGCGTATTCACATTCTTCTGACAGAGCAAACCAAGAAACTTTTTGAGGAAAACCGTGAGCGCGCTGAGCGATTTGGAAGTGAAACGATTGGGAGACTGTCTCGCGAAGAACGCCAGATGTTACTGCAAGGTCTCAACCGCCTTATCGCAGTGATGGAATCCCCCCATTGGCCCGACTACGAGAGTTTTCATCCAGCAGTGAAAGATTCGGAACGACAGCGTTTCCTCAGTGCCCTCGATGGTTGGATAGATGCAAAAATCGGTATGATCGGCAAAATGTATGTGTTGGCGGCTTTCGCAGAAGAACAACATGATTACGAACTCACAGGTTATCTTAAACAGGCAGCGCATGATCTCATCGGACACATACGTGAACTCTGGGTTTACATACAGGATCCACCTGATCTCAAACTCATTTTGGAAGGAATGAAAGTACAACGATCGATAGCCCGCGATGCTGCGCTCGAAGCGTGGCGTTTCGCAGATATACTTGAAGATCAGCGTTTCGCCGAATTGATTGATCGAACACGCCAAGATGTCAGAAAACATATCCAGTGGTTTCATCAGGTACTGAAACGATATGAGGAAGGATCGGAATTGTGAAGGACGATTCAACCTGTTCACGAGAAGTAGAAGACACATCACTGATCGAACAATTCCTGGAAGGGGATAATACTGCCTTCGACCAATTGCTTCTCCGCTACCAGAAGCGGATCTATGTGCAAGTCTATCACATGGTACCTCACCGAGAAGACGCCCTTGATCTAACGCAAGAAGTATTCTTGAAGGCGTTTCAAGGATTGCCACGGTTTAACCGACGTGCTAATTTCTATACTTGGCTGTATCGTATCGCTGTGAATTGCTGCATCGACTTTTTGCGTGCGAGAGGGCGTCGACCTGCGGATCTACAGGGATTGTATCTCAACCACGATCCTCCGGCAGCACAGGCATCCCCACTGAACCACATCGAGGCCGATGAGATGTCACAGCAGATTAGAATCGCCGTGATGGGGCTCGCACCCAAACAGCGCGAGATCTTCATCCTACGCCACTGGGAGAATCTACGCATCTCGGATATCGCACGACGGGTAAAACGTTCAGAGGGTACAGTCAAGGCCCAGTTGTGCCATGCGCATCGAAAACTAAGGGAACGCTTGAGGCCCTATGTTGAGCAGGGACAGCCTACCAAACCTGATCCGAAGATGGCTTCACGGAAGGATGCCTATCCATCATCCTATTCACCAGCTTTCACAATCAGTCCCTGCGCTCTTTGATTGAGCTTGTTGCGCGTTGGGAAGGAATTTCACTGGTAAAGTATAAATGTGCAGGCCAATGCACCCACATCCAACATCGTGGCGATGTTGGATGCGGTTAAGGAGTTCAACGGCGACTGCTCATGATCCATTATGACAGTACCCTGTGGTCAGTAACTCTGTGGTCAGTAACTCTGTTGCTGGTAGGCAACGCAGTGTTCTATCAACGGGCATTCTTCACAGGCAGGCTTGCGGGCGTGGCAGACCATGCGACCAAATCGGATCAGGTTGATGTGGAGTGAAAATGCCTTGCCTCTGGGAAACAGTTTGCCCAGGATCGCATGCGTTTTGTCTGCTGAGGCATTGGGCGGCACAAATCCCAGGCGTTTGCTGACGCGTAAAATATGCGTGTCCACCGGGAATACGTCTTTACCACAGGCAAAGCATAGCGTGACCAGAATGGTTTTCAGGCCAACGCCTTTGATCTGTGAAAGCATCTCAATCACTTCCTGGGAGGACATTGCACAGATGAAATCGAGATCCAACTTCCCCCGGGTTTCCTTAAGCCAGGCGAGCACACGCTTGATGGTCGCACTCTTCTGATTTGCCAGCCCACCCATACGTATCGCGTCAGCAATGTCCCGCTCATCCGCTGCAAATACGTCTTTCCACTCAGGGAATCGTTCCCGCAGACTGGCATAAGCCCTGCCACTGTTTGCATCATTGGTGTTCTGCGACAAGATCGTGCCTATCAGACTGCTCAGGACATCTCCATCGCCTCGGCGCTCCGGGACTCCCAATTCATCCTCAAGGATGTCATTGATCTCCTTGAGTTTTCTCCTCTGAGCCTTGACGTTCATACGGCTCCTATCTATCTCGCCAGGTTGCAGGCTACGTCACCAGCATCTTGGTCGTTGCACAGGACTGCAACGACCAAGCGAATAGTGAGTTGGTTGACGCGCTGATGCCAAGGGACCACTATAAGCAGTCTGAATCTGGATTGGCCGGGGCATCCGTATCAAACAATCTTAACTGTTGATCTATTGGCATTTCATATTGGATGATGTGTTCGTCACGATCCAAATCCGCTAGAAAAATGTTGAAGTGTGCTAATGCTTCCGAAAACCAATGATAGCTAACCTCTTCGCTATTTTGAATCGAACTGGTTGTTCTCAGCAGCTCACCCATAAAGTACAGGAACAACTTATTGTCATTATTGTCAAGTTCTGCCAGGGATAAATCACTGATCGCTCGCTGCAGAATATCTTCTGGAAGTAAAGACAAGGACTCGAACGGCACACTCATCTTCTGACAGATCAGTACCAAATCCATATCCAATGCTTGTTTGTTTCGGATATGCGGATTGACTTTGTATTCACTCATGACAGGGAAGTAGTCAGCAACCCGGAACCCACTCTTGGTGACTGCCATAACAATTGTCCACCATGCCCGCCACTTAGTGTGATGGAATGTGAAAATCAGTTTGCCATCGTCCTTCAAAACGCGCTCGCACTCTCTAAAAACCGCTGATAGGAGCTTTTGATAATCTTCTTCACCTTTATTCATTCCCGCATTCACGATAGCTTCTTGTTCGGTTGGTACATGCTCGGCATGAAAGTATTGATGGTCAACCAAGCAGCGCAACCACACGTAGAAGAAATTTGACAGTTCAGAATAGTGAATGCTATCGAAGTAGGGGGGATCCGTTATCACAAAATCGACGGAACGCTCTGGGATTGAAGACAGGCACGCTGAATCTCCGCAGAGCAGAAACGCGCTTCGCTGCGTTTTTTCCAACTCCTTGAAAGACGAGACAAAGCTAGAGAGAATCTTTTCATCTGTTGTCCTGACCGTCTGGACCGCCCCTTGTGAATCCTTAAACTTATCAAATGGTTCATGGCAATACCGCTTCGCACGAACGTAGCGTTGATAGCAGTTGGTGAATGTGCCGGCTCCTTCTGTGCCAGATCCCCAAACAGCGTTCTCAACGGGTGTTGTCGTTAGGGGCATCGCGTGATAATTGAAAAGATGGTGTAACTTGCGATGTGGATAGTTGTAAGGAGTCATCATATTGTTGTATTCTAATGAATTGGAAAACACAGTGACGAAGGCATCCCGATATTCTTCTTCTGGAATGGCTTGGATGGCTTCAATCAAGTAATTAAAGGAAAGCAGTTGGCGAGCATTGAAGATCTCATGGTAAAACTGGTAATTGTGCCGTCTCCAACGTAACGAGGATGCCCCCTCTAATATTCTCTGTCTGGGAAACACAAGCCGCTCTCCAAGTTCCTTAACAGTTTGCTCAACCCAGGCAATCTTTTCAAGATCCATCACATCCGGCGATTTGTACGACCTGGTATTACGACACTCACACCAGTACTCAATCGCCACAAGCTTCTCACGTAGTTTTTGGCCTGTCTGCAACGTTTCGATGAGCGAAATTTTGTTGCTGCCGCATTGTAGGCAAGCGTAGTAGCCCTGTTTATAAGTTCCTAGCCGCGGATCGAAAGTGTAATCACAAGACTGACAGGAGCCGCTCTCTTCACCATGCCACACGTTCAGGCTCAGGCACTGGGGGCAGAAAACCGTGGCAGGATTGGTCAGAGACGGGGGCTTTGTGCGACTCAAGCCCTGATTAAGCAACGAACGTTTGAATAGGTGCGCTTCTTCACCACAGTATGGGCAAATAACGTAACGCACCCAAAAGACATAGAGACCTTCCCCCTGTGCATTGCAGTAAGCACAGTTCGTTTGGTACAGAGACTTTATCTTCTCACCAGCGGTGCTCTCTAAGTTTCGAAAATAGCGATCGAGCTTCCCCAGATCTATCGGCTTGAGTGTCTCACGCACAATCCAAAACGAAACAGGATTAAGGTCGCAACCTATCACTTTTGCACCGATGCGATTCGCTTCTACCAGGGTTGATCCTCCACCCATGAACGGGTCGAGTATGACCACATTTTCCAGGTTATGATCTTGAAAATAGTTACTATGCAGAGATAAGGAACCGTTCGCATTCATAGCGAATAGATCTTCATCTGGATTGCAGGCCAGAAGAATAATCGACCGAAACAGAGCACCCGGACGGCGAGCCCACCATTTATGTAAGGAGTACACTGGACGATAATACTGCCGTTTCCCTGTCTCATCCTGGACAAGCCTACTGATAATATCCGCTGATCGCGAATCGACAAACTTCTTTGGGGGCATATTTAGTCCTCAATCCAAAAGGGAGAATCCGGCTGGTAAATCTTGTGGTATGCTCTTTCTTTGTATAATTCTTTGAATGTTACGCTAAATGGAAACTCGTTGCGAAATTCTTGGCGAAGGCTATTCAAGAGATCGGCACCCAATCGATCGGAGAAATCACCATGTAATGCACGACTATACCACTCCACAAGTTGGCTTTGAACAATGACACCCTGAATACGCTGATCCAACTGTTGGCATATACGGTTGATAGTCTCTTTTTCGCTATCCTTACAGACGATTACGATCCGATCAGCAGCAATTTCGCTAGAAATATCTTCGGCTAAGTTTTCTGTGAGCGTCAGGTGTTTGACTTGAACAGCCGGACCGAAATTTGCCCAGATGTCTAATCCTCTATCTGCCGCATTTGTTGTACCGGCTCGGTGGAGTTTAGCAGGCAGGCGAACAGTTGGATTCTGGACATCTATCCCAAGCAGTAGACTGGCAAACATCTCAAATTCTCTCAGCAACTTGCTCTCGGCTGGATCAGCCGATACCGTGATTGTCACCTTCAAATGCTTGACAAGCGTGTTGAACAAGGCATACACAACAATTTCAAATGCTTTATCTATACTACGCCGGATACCTTTGTCGTATCTGAACTCTGCAAGAAAGTCTTCTAGATCAAAAGTACCGATGGCCGCTCGGTTCAGCAATTCAGCCAGCTTTAGAATGCGACGTTGTTTCTCTAGAAATCTCTGATAGATGTAACGCTCAACAATCCCATCAACATTCCCTTGAGCCAGTACCGTTAATGAACTGGGTGGAACTGCATTGGCTTCGAAGAGGTTATCCTGATATTTCTGTGAAGATGTAGAAACCCGATCAAGAAGCAAGCGTGTTACGTTGTCCCGCCACCGCTTGGACAGATTACGATAAACCTCAAGCTCGTTTTCTACTTGATCAATTGTCAATTCTCCCTGACGTACATGATACAAGATTTCAGCAACCTGAATTGGCTTGTACATATGCACACGCTGCTTGGTTATTAGCGTATCGAGAACTTGTTTGGCCTGTAGCATCTCTGGTGACATTATCGAGTGCCTTCCGGATAGGGGTTGATAAACCAATATTACACCATGTGCCATGTTGAGTCAAGTTGCCTGATGAGGTGTGCGAAAAGTCTCCTCATGCGGCTTTGGGCAGTTTGGTAAGTATTATCACGATCAGCCTTCTCTTCGTGTCCACTTTTTCGGGGGGAACATCACTTTTGACTACCCACAAATCGGAAACAGGCTCAAGCTTGTGTGGATTTTGTATTGTGTTCGACAATGTTGTGTGATAATCTACCCCACCAGACATCCATTAAGAATTGCCCGAAGGATGGGACGTTATGAAGATAGAAGGGAAACTCATGAAACATGACATCATCAGACTCGCAATGATCGGCTGTGGTGGTATTGCAGAGGCTCATCTGAAAGCCATCACTCAGACCCCCAGTGCTCAGTTGACCGCAGTCATGGATGTGGTGGCGGAAAAAGCACAGGCTGCTGCGGAAAAATACGAGGCCAGGGTTCATCTGTCTGTGGAGGATGTTCTGGCAGATAATGATGTAGACGCTGTGATATTGCCCTTGCCCCATCATCTGCACTGTCCTGTCACCGTTCAGGCGGCTGAAGCGGGAAAACATATTCTGGTGGAGAAACCGATGGCATTGAACCGGATCGAAGCGGAACAAATGGTGGCAGCAGCGGACAGAGCAGGTGTGAAGCTCATGGTAGGCCAGTCCACCCGATTCCGCCCGGAGGTGTGGACTGCCAAAAAACGGATCGAGCAGGGCCAATTGGGACGTATTCGACAATGCATCTACCAGCGCGCATTTTTCATAGAAAACCTGTCTACCGGATGGCGATACTCTCCTGAACAGTGCGGTGGGCTTTATCTCCCTCTGTTCGCCAGCCATGATGTAGATATGATCCTGTGGCTGATGGATGCCGCACCATTGACGGTTCACAGCGTGCTACGGTCATTTACAGAGTTGACCGAGGCGGAGAGCGATGGAGCGATAACGATGGAATTTGAGGATGATCGGATCGCAACCCTCGCGTTCTCTTTGACATCCCATATCGGCCGCTATCACGCGCTCTTCATTGGGACTCAGGGAACACTCCTGATCGATGGCCACAGACTGATCGTCAATGAAGAGGAAGTCGATGTGGACCGAAGCCGGGGAACGTTCGCCCGACAGATGTCTGAATTTACAGAAGCGATTCAGATGAATCGGGAGCCTATCGCGTCAGGACGGGAAGTGCTGCCAACGATGTCCGTTCTCGATAGCGCAGCAGAGAAAGCTCCAACATCGGCGGAGGTTGGATGAACTCCTTTGCCATCGTCTTGATTCTGATTTCCACCCTGATGCATGCAAGCTGGAATCTATTGGGGAAAAATCATGAATCGGTACACCATTTCTTTCAGAAACTGCTCCGCTCAATTCTCCTGATCGGTTTACTGCCCATGCTCATTGCCGAGTGGAGATGGCCCTCCCTGCCGGTGCGTGCACTTGGATGCGCACTCGGTTCAGGCATCTTCTGCGGATTCTACTATTTCTCGCTGGCCAACGCATATCGTGGCGGTGATTTTTCCATCGTTTATCCGATGGCTCGGGCGATACCTGTGGTACTTGTAGGCTTTGCAGATATGCTGCTCGGACGCACTCCGAACGCAATGGGTTGGCTCGGCATGTTGTTCCTCGTGTTCGGCTGTCTCATTGTTCCCCTGCCTTCCTTGCGGAGTTTCCATTGGTCGCACTACCGCAACCGAACCCAAATGTGGATCTGGTTTACGGCATTCGGAACAGTCGGCTACACACTGCTCGATAAGTGGGCTTCCGACGCGGTACCTCCCGGTCTCCTCTCTGCGAGTCGATATGGATATTTCCTGTTTGCCACATCGGCCTTGTTCTATGAACTGCTGTTACGTCTGTCCAGACGGCATCGTATGGGGAATCTGCCTCTGCCTGGCTGGAAGCAGCCGATGCTTGGTGCCATCTTTACCTTCGGGGCTTATGGCCTTGTGTTATGGGCTTATCAGTTGAGTGAGAAGGCGGGATATGTGGTCGCTTTCCGGCAGTTCAGTATCGTCATCGGCGTCGTCGTGGGTTTTTTCCTGTTCCAGGAAGGAAACCGTGCGATTCGCCTGTTCGCCGTATCGCTCATCTGTATGGGGCTAGTGGCGATCGGCGTGTGGGGATAGCGGGGTTTTACCCCGAAGGAGCAAAAGCAGCAGCACACCGAAGTTCAGAAGCGTAACAAGCCAACAGGTTGTAAACAGTCCCAATATCGGCACGAACACAAGAGCCCCCAGGAGTGCGCCGGCGCAGGAGCCCAGGAGATCTACTCCGTACAGACCACCGGCAACTTGTCCCGCTTTTCCCCCTGTTTCCAAACAGAGGTAACTAGCGAGGGGGAATTGGAATCCGCCGATGAAACCTGCTACGACTGGCAGGAAAGCAAACAGGCTTTGCACAGGAATCCACGATGGCAAACGCCCTCCGCTCTGATGCAAACTCCAGATGACACCGATGAGGAGCAACGGATACAGGCAAATGGCGAGTTGTGTCCAACGATATAGATGCAAGGGGGAATACGAAATGCTATGGACAGCAGATAGCGCGGCATGACCGCTCCGATTCTCCGGTGCGCCTTTCTCTTGAACGGAGCGGAACCTCGGGATCAGCCGCCGGATGCTCCAGCTACCCAGCACCAATCCCACCATGAATGACGCAAGGATCAGGCTGAGTTTGTAGTAAACATAACCATACAGCACCTGAAAAGCCAGAATCACGATGATCTGAAACAGGATCTCCGAGAACCCTGTTGTGCCGATGGCCAGAATGATACCAGTGGTGGGATGACGGCGTTGCCACAGAAACCCGAGGCCAATGATGAGAACGATTCCCAGAACAATGTGTAGGGGACGGAGCTTGATGAGAGAGGTTATGAGACGCCCTCCGGCAGATCGTTGTTGAAACTGAGCTGTCCAGAGAAGCATATCGTAAAAGTACGCGATAGGGCGTAGATCATAGTTGAGCTGTGTTCCCGGAGGGGGATCCTGCAGCACGTCATCCAGGTATTTCAGTCGCATCGGATTGAGCCGGAATGGGAGATAGAACTCGCTTACGTATTGAGTCTTCAACTTGCGCTCTTTCAGGCGTTCCAACAGTAGACGGGCGTCTCGTGTGATGCTGATAGCTCCATCACCGGGTTTCTGCGCGATGAAATGGTTCCGTTCACCAGGGAGGACTTCGACGGCGGGGAATACTTTCTTCAACGTTTGTTCCAGGGAGCAAAGTAGGAGCCTCTGCTCGATACCCAGATAATTTTCCGAAGAGGCGATCGAGAATGCCACGACACCCCCGGCTTTCAGTTTCGTCCATACCTCGCCGAAGAACTCAACCGAGTAGAACCGTGCGAGTTGTGCTGTGAACGGTTCTGGTAGATGGATAAGCACAACATCGTAGCTTTCCGGAGGAGCTTTCTGAACCCAGAGGCGGGCGTCCGTATAATGCAAAG
Source organism: Candidatus Poribacteria bacterium (assembly GCA_024278235.1). Classification (GTDB taxonomy): domain Bacteria; phylum Poribacteria; class WGA-4E; order JAJRTO01; family JAJRTO01; genus JAJRTO01. Next base: position 16,989 of record JAJRTO010000362.1, on the reverse strand, counting down.
AAACACGGGAATCCCATTCCGTCTCCTTCGGTGGCAGATAACGTTCTCCAAGCTGAATCAACAAGGGATCCAACTCGACATAATCGAGTCGCTGCACCGGATGCCTCAGGATCTCGCGTATGGTTCCTCCCAGCCCTCCACCGATCAATAAGACGGAGCGCGGTTCCGGATGCTCGAGTAGCGCAAAATGGGTCGCTTCCTCGGCTGCGAGCAGATTGCCCGTGCTGAACATCAGCAGCCCATTTTCAAAGAAACTGAGTTGACCCTCGACGCGCGTGATCGCGATATTCCCATACACAGAATTCTGGGAGGTCACCAATTCCAGTCCCCGCCACTGACGTTGACCTGTCACACGTTCGATGATAGGAGGCAGGAAGAAGCCTGTGCTGACACCAATGACCAGCAAGGAGACGAATCCCAGTATGAGGACACCGGGCAGTGACCGGAGGATAGAACGCCACTGCTGAGAGCTTTCCACTCTTGAGCCACACAGAAAAATGGCTCCCAGGAGGTTCAGGAGGCTGACGATCCAGACGATCTGCCATGTGGAAAGCCAGCGGATCAGCAGCAGGCTCATCAGTAGTCCGCCAATACTTGCGCCGACGGATTCCTGAAGGTACACTAAACTGATGCCTTCAGCGGATGATGTGTCACGTAGAGAAAACAGGCGACAGGCGAGCGAAAACTGAAAACCTACGAGTAGGCATAAAGGCGCGAGCAACACCACAGCACTAAGGAGGATATGATTGATCCCCAGAAGTTCCCCAGGGAGCGTGTCGAAGATATTGCGATATTCCCGGGCACCGACGATGGATGCTGGCAGGGCATACGCCGCAAGGAACTGACAGCCGACCAACCAGCGTTCCGGATGGCGAAGGCGATCAACGATACGGCCAAGCAGGCTGCTACCGATAGCCGTCCATATCAGCCACATGCCAAGTATAATACTGATGGAGAGTTCGTTGCCATAAAACACCACCATCAACTCGCGCATGAGCAGTATCTGAGCCACCATCGAGGTGAACCCTATCAGGTGGGTCGCATAATGCAGTGGATATTTCATCAGCATCCCATATTCACAGTCTGTTCTCACTTATGATAGGATACACTGGTTTGACAGGTTCGTCAATCCTCGAACTCAACATCCTCGAACTCAACATCTGCTTGCCTTATTGCTGGAAGCGTGCTAAACTCTACCCGGGATAGATGACCTAAACGTAAGCAGAGGGAGGCGAATTCGTGATAATGCCTATATCGATTGAGGAGAAAAACAGGATTCGCTCTGCTATCCAACGCCATCACCAACAAAATCTTCAGAGGATTATCCAACGCATTCGTGAGCGAGAGAAAGAAAATCCATCGCATGGTTTTATCGGATTCCTTCTTCATATCCTGGTAGGGATGATCGATGGACTATTGGAATAGCTATAGGACGAGCATAAGCAAATTTCAGAAATGGCTGTTAAGTTTCAAACGTCAGAAACCCGGGAACCACAGTGCTTTTCTAACGTTCAACGTTCAACGCTTTCACGTGAAACTTGTTTACAGGAAAGGGAACCTATGAAGATTATCGATACGCACACACACTGTGGCAACAAGACGAAGTTGTATCCAATCGCTGAGGTGAAGAAGCATTTAGAGGAAGCCAACGCAGATGGCGCTGTGATTTTTGCTTTCCCGGAGGATATGTACCGGCTGACAGATTCACTTGAGTCACGTGTCGAGGCGAACGAATATGTGCTACAAGTTGCCCGGGAGAACGAGGAGATCATCCCCTTCTATTTCGTGTGGAACGACTATCATATCCCGGACAATCTCGATCAATACCGGGGGATCAAGTGGCATCGTCACGCGGATGAGCCGCCCTATGACTATGCAGATCCGAGATGTGAAACCATTCTGGAGCGTATTCGGGAACTCCGACTCCCTGTGTTGATTGAAGAGGTCTTTGATCACACGGTCGCCTTCGTCGAACGCATGCGTGATGTCCCGATCATCATTCCACACATAGGAAATCTGAACGGCGGATATGATAAGATGGATGTCTTCTTTGATAAGCCACATGTGCATTTCGACACGAGTGTCGCAGATCTGGAAGCCATCGAGCGCGTTCTGGCCCATGTCGGACCAGAGCGGATACTGTTTGGTTCCGATGTGTCCGGCACTCGCCAGCCGTTCTTCAACTTTCCGAAGGTAGAACTTGCCAAACTTGATCGCCTACACATCGCGGAGGCAGACAGGACACTGATCCTCGGAGGAAACATCCAGCGATTGACAGGTAACTAATATCTGAAACATATGGTGACGACGGATGGCAGAAGGTTACCGTTCTCTGGTGTATTACCGTGCCATGATTGAGGATCGGGTGCGTACGGAAGCCTACCAGCGCGCTATCTTCCAGATCGTGCAGCCCGATCAGGTCATACTGGATCTTGGCACGGGGATGGGGATTCTCGCGTGCTTTGCAGCCCAGGCGGGTGCGAAACGCATCTATGCTGTGGAATCGACCGATATTATTACACTTGCCCAAAACGTGGCATTGATGAATCACTTTGACAGCATTATGTTCCTCCCCGGATGGTCCACCGATATCGAGATCCCGGAACGCGTCGATGGCATTGTGACGGAGACACTCGGTGGGATGGCTCTCGATGAGAATCTTCTGCGCTTCCTGAATGATGCGCGGCGGCGATTGCTCAAGCCGGGTGGCTTCCTGATCCCGAATAGGCTTCGACTATTCATCGCTGCTGTTGAATCAGCCCATGCATATGATCACGTCGCTTTCTGGGACAGGATGTCCTATGGCATCCATTTCCGGCCGGTTGCTCAGCGTGCAAGCAAGATCCCCTTCGTATCACCTATCCAAGCCTCCGAGCTTCTGTCGCAACCTGTTGTCTTCCAGGATATCAACCTTTATGAGGAGACACCGGAAGCGTTCGAGACGATCATTGAAATGACGATCATGCGTTCAGGATATCTCCACGGTTGGGCCGGCTGGTTCGAAGCGGACCTCGCATCCGGCAATACGCTGGCAACAGGGCCTGCGGATAAACGTACGCACTGGGAACAGGTGTTCTTCCCGAATGTCGTACCGATGCGCGTGCATCCCGGAGAGAAACTCAAACTCAGGATTCGAAGCGTTGCGAAGGACACGTCTCTGCTTTGGAACTGGGAGTTAGTATAGGATGGGACTATGTTCTTTTCAGCGGTTGTGAATCGGGCGTTGGAGATCGCGGCTGTTGCTCATGAGGGCCATTACAGGAAAAACCCTGGTGAGAAGATCCCCTATGTGAGTCATGCAGTAATGGTTGGCTACCTGCTACAGAAGGCGGGATATGACGAAGATGTAGTGACCGCCGGCATCCTGCACGATGTTTTGGAGGATACACACTATCCACGCGAGCGACTCATACAGGAGTTTGGCGATCAGATCGTCGAATGGGTGGAGTGGGTCACGGAACGGGACAAATCGCTTCCCTGGGAACGGCGCAAGGAGAACTATCTCCGGCAACTGATGGATGCTCCGCCTGAAGCCATTGCGGTCGCTGTCGCGGATAAGATACACAACCTGCAGAGTATTCTCGCTGCTGTCAAACGTGGTGAAGATATCTGGGGCCGTTTCAGCAGGGATCGGCAAACAACCTTGACGAACCTTGAGAAGGTACTCAAGGTCGCCGAGCGGCATCGTGGCGATCCCCTGGTGAGTGAATTCCATGATCTGGTCGAACAGATCCGGATATCGTGAGGAGGATGTTGCATCTTGCACCTCCGAGAGAAGTTGTCGTCTGTCACACAACAGATCATAAACCACCAATAACTGATGACAAACCTCGGTACACAGCGTGCCGGTAAATGCTTGACAAGAAACTACCACTATGATAAAATCTCCACAACTGAGTCCCAGGAACCATCGGATGCTCGGTAGATTGGTAACACATGATTCGACATTTATCCGAAATTTCGCGCTTCCCTTTGGAGGGCAACGAGCGGATGTCCAGATTGTGAGGAGGGCATTAGATTGAGAGCCTATCGTCTTACCTTATTGTTTCTGCTACCTGTTGTATTGTGCGCGGCAAGTTCCGGTTGGGGTGCTCAACTGGATCTTTCCCAGAAAGCAGTGCAAATCCGAGAACAAATAGATCTCAGTAACATGCGGACGGATATTGCTCGTTTATCGAGTCTTGAGACCCGTGTTACAGGATATGAAACGGCGGATAGCGCGAGCAAGTATGTCTTTGACCGTTTCAAGGAGATCGGTCTTCAGGATGTCGATAGCCGGGAGTTTGAGATCACCGTTCCCATCGATTATAAAGATGGTGAACTGCGCGTTGTAGCCTCGGATGGTTCCGTGCGGGACCGTTTCAAGATCTTGCCCATCTGGCCTAATCTGGTGCGCACTTCTCTCTTGGCCAACGGTGTCAAACATCGTGTGAAAGAGGGCCAGACGCTCGAAAGCATTGCAGCATCCTATCGTGTCAGCGTCGATGCCATCTTGAAGGATACCCATAACCGCTTCCTTACGGATCAGGCACACGACCTGTTAGACAACGATGGAGATGGTGAGATCGATGAATCCGGTGAGATGGCCCTGGTCGCAGGAAACAATCTGTTTGTACCAACAGGAGGTCTGACAGGGCGCCTGTTCTACTGTGCAGAAAGTAATCTGGCGGATTTCAATGATAAGGATATTGGTGGATTTTGGTATGAAGTGAAGCCTGGTGACACCTATGAAGACGTCGGGTATCGGTTTGCGATAAGCTCTTCGAGTATTGCAGACGACATCCTCAACACATACCTCCAACGTTCGGATGACGGTATTGATAATGACGAAGATGGCGAGATCGATGAATATGGCGAGACCGTTCCACTTGACGAGGTTCTTACCTGGGGAAATGACGGGCTTGACAATAATGGGAACGGTCTGATCGATGAAGTCCCTGGTCAAGATAATAACCATGATGGCGTGATCAATGATGACGATTTCACACCATCTACAGAAGCGGCCATATTCGTGCCGAGAGGCGGGATTGCGCTTGTAAGTTTCAATTCCAGCACCAAATGGATCAATGCAACGATGCTTGGGGCTCGCGCCGTGGTTTTTATCGAACCGGAGAGCACCATCCGTGGCGAAGCCGAGAACAAGTTCTTGACACTTCCAGCCAATATCCCCCGGTTCTGGATTTCCAGGGAAGACGCGGATGTGTTACTCGACATGCTCGGGCCAGATGAAGGCGCGACCACAGAGATCACTGTTCAGTTGACAGCGACCATGAAATGGGAACAGCGGATCGGGCAGAATATCCGTGGTCTCCTTCCCGGGGGTGACCCTCAGTTGAGGGATGAGTTGGTGATCCTTCAAGCCTATTATGATTCGATGTCTGTGGTACCAGCCCTCGCGCCCGGTGCTGAAACGACCTCTGGTATCGCTGCACTTCTTGAGTTGGCTCGTCTCTTCTCCACGCCTGAATTTCGCCCTGGAAGATCGGTTCTCTTCTTGGCTACCAGCGGGCATTTTCAGGGTCTCACCGGAATGCGCGCTTTCATGGAGGGTATCGGTCAGGATGTTGTCACCAACATGACCGAGATTCGGCGCGACATCTATGAAGATCTTCGTGAGTTCCAGGAGCTTGGTCGCAAGGTGGTGCTTTCCATTGATCGGACTTACCTAGTCGATTTGCCGCCCCGTTTCTATCTCGATGTGGAGCGTACAGAAGAGGATCTCCGCTCATTGGCGACAACCCTGGAGGATCTGGGGAATACCCGGAACAAGATCAATTCGCTGACGAATGCCAAACGAGATGAAACAGAGAAACGCAAGAAACGAGTGGATAGGACCAAAAAGCGTGAAAAGGAAGGTTTCACTCCAGAAGAACAGGCGAGACTTCAAGCGAATTTGGCGAAGTTTAAGAAGGATGGAACCCAAACAACCCATTTCCTGCGTAAAATTGTCGAAGATGTTGGTCGGTACAAAGAAGAATCGTTGATAGAGGCGCGCAAAGCCGAGAAACAGTTGATACGCGATATAGCGATCCCAACTGCCAAGTTGGATGTCGAAGCCATTGAACGCCTGATCAGCAAAGTAGAGTCCGGTCAGATTGATTCATACAGTCGCTTTGAGCATCTATATACTGCTGAGGAACTCCGAGAAAAAAAATGGGTAACAAACAATCTCCGGGAGTGGGAAGTTGAAAAGCTACGGAGGCTTTACTCGGAAACGAAAATCCTTGATCGTCATCTCTCGCTCGCCGATTTGGAGCGTGCGAAAACAGCACGGATCCGCCTTGCCAAGGCGGATCCCAACCTTGACTATAAATCGATCGAAGAAACGGCGTTGGCCAAAGCGGCACAACGCGTACAACAGGTAGATCTCCAGGCAAATCAGCAGCGGATACGTCAATGGATGCAGACGAAGCCAACCGAGGAATTCTCGCGAGAAGATCTGGAATTCCTGGCAGATTTCCTCTCATCGGATGAAGTCGAGGAAGTGAGGGAACTACGTCGCAATTTACTCGATGAGGCGGAGACTCTTGAAGTGCAGGCAGAGAATGAAGCCCGCATTCTCAATATCGCTCTGCGAAATGCCCGATTGGAAGCCAAACGCATTCAAACACTGATAGACATGCAACGGATAGAGCGAGATCTCCTGCCGGAAGAGGAGCGTGCACTTGCCCACTACCTCGATCAAGATGAATATGAGCAACTTGTAGAAGCACACAAGTTTCGCTTTGCAGAGGCGGAAGAACAGCGGCTGTTCAAGGTCATCCGTTCACAAGCACGCAACGATATTGTTGATTTACAGAATTTCTGGACGATGATTGATACCATGGGAGTTGGTCTCGATGAAGATCAGAAGAGACTGCTCCGGGATAATATGCTGACCTTGCGAAACGCCCGTCTCCGTAACATCCACAAACGGATCGAGGTTATTTCGCGTATCAATCGTGAAGAATATGAACGTCGAATCAATTCAGTCGTTCAGGATATTGCACTTCAGGATCTACTCAATCAATATTACACATCGCTTTTCATCTCCGTCGATCTCTCCACTCAGAATCACCAGTTCGGAGTTTTCGGCAAGGGTTGGTTTTATGATCAACAGCCGGAATTTGTGCTCCGCCGTGAGTTTGCATCCATAGGGAACAAACTCTCAGAATACGCTGATAATGCCGATTTTGGCAAGCGGATCCAATCTCTCTGGCAGTTCTCAGATGACCAGATCAAACAAGCCGTCCTGAATTCTCAGTGGGGTATCTCGGCGAGCATCGGATCCAAACAAGCCATTGAGGGGAAATCTCTGGAAACGCTTGTCTCGGATTATTACAGCACACTCGTTGGGCTCGGCGGCGTCAGCCGACTGATGAAACTCCAGTTTGAACTGATGAAGACAAATGGGGAACCCTCTGAGGATATGCGGAAGGATATGGATTACATCCGCAAAGAGGTGGAACGTTTCATCCGAAATGATATTCGCTCAGCCCGGAAGAAACGCAAGGATCAGATTCGTCTGTTCAACAAACTGGATGCCATGTTATCTCTGCGTAACGTCGATCCCCAGGATTTCACTCAAGATGAGATCGATGATATCACCATACTTCTCGGCATCGTTGGCCTCGGTGGGAGTTCCAATTTCGTGAACGCCATCAGTGCAACGGGAGGCAAGACATGGCGAACCTACATCCCTGGTAAGATAGCCTTCGATAGTGAGGTCGCCACGCTCGCAGGTAAAACAGGGATAGCCTTTGCCACCATCAACGATGCGCGTGTCCTGGTCGATACACCGCTCGACACCCTCAACAACCTGAATTTCGAGAATCTTCAGGCGCAGGTTGAGACACTTGCATCCATCCTTGTTCAAGCTTTGCGGGATCCTCAAATGCCCACGGCAGCTCGGGTAGGCAATTACTACTGCAACCTCTTCGGAGATGTCGTTGAGTTTGATGCACGTGAAAGTGCCCTGCCCGAAAAGCCGGTGCCGAATCCGATCCTCACCATTCGTCGTCGACACAAATCCATGATGGGGGTACGGGGAGATCTCTTTGTGTCAGGGGATATCAAAGGGAATTTTGAGATGCCTGGGTTGGCCATGGAGGGACGCGCAACATACCGTCCCGGTGGAAGACAGGAAGTTGAAGCCTATATCCTGGACAAGGACTCCGGAGATATTGTATACGCGCCCGATCTTGGTTCGTATGGTGCAAAGATCTTCAACAACAAGATTCCCATCAACACGCGACGCCGAGGCTCCCGGATCGTCGTATTCCCGTGTGTGAGTACCACCATCTATGATCTGGTGGATCAGCGTTATCTACGTACCCTGCGCGAGTTGGAGGTCTATGATGCTGCGACAGACAGTGAACCGAGGCGCTATGGTGTCTCGAAGCCCTGGGTGCAGCAAAACGTCGCAGCCTCCGAACCTATTGCCCTTGTGTACTCTGAGAGAGGAGAACGGATCAAGGTAGGAATGTCTTACGGACTCCTCGGCAAACGTCTCCTGTTGATCAAGGCCACGACGAGTAATGTGGATAACCCGACGCTCTATACGGGGGAGGGCTTTGTCGTACAGGAAAATGGTTCCATTCGTCTGACACCCTATGTTGTTGTCCGTGACATGTGGCAACTCGATGAGAATCGCTACAACCTCTATAAGCGGTTTGGCATCAGCAGCAACCGACTCGAGAGCCTGCACAAATTTGCCTGGGAGTATCTGGAGGCTTCCAAAAAAGAACTGGTACGCAAAAATTACCAGGGGGCCATGAGGCTCGCGCGTGCAGCATGGGGGTTTGAATCGCGCGCCTATCCCGATGTGAAAAATACGGGGAATGATGTGGTAAAAGGAGTGATGTTCTATCTTGCACTCCTGCTACCCTTCGCTTACTTCATGGAACGGCTTCTATTTGCATTCCCTAATGTTCATCGCCAGATGGGTGCGACGTTCGGGATCTTTGTTATCGTGTTCTTCATGCTCTCGCGGGTACATCCGGCATTCCAGATCACGGTTACACCGCTCATCATCCTGATCGCATTCGTGGTCCTAGCGTTATCGCTCATTGTCATCGTGATCATTGTACGCAAGTTTGAGGAGCAGCTTGAACAGATCAAGCGAGAGACATCCAAGACCTATAAAGCGGATGTAGGGCGGTTATCGGCGAGTGCAGCGGCTTTCTCTCTCGGTGTTTCCAATATGCGTAAGCGCGGTACTCGTACGGTTCTGACTTGCATCACGCTCGTGATCCTGACGTTTACTGTGATCTCGTTTACATCGGTCCGGACGTTCATGCGTCCGAATCGGACCAACCTGCCATCAGTCACGCCGCGTTATACAGGTTTCCTGATCCGCGACCAATACTGGCGTCAGCTTGAGGAACCTGTGATCACGTCCATTATGAACGACCTCACCAAAACCAGTATTCCACTTGAGGATGTACAACGGGTTGTCAAGGATCCGGATCGCCTGCAGAAGATGCGTGATGCTGGTTTGATTATAACCACCGGGCAGGGCGAGGTGGTACAGGTTACCAATCAGATAGCTCCTCGTGCATGGTATAAATCTGCGGGCCTGGGCGATCAGTCCTTTGTGCAACTGGCAAGGCGCGATCCGACAACAGGTGATTTGAAGACTTATCAAGCAAATATGCTCATCGGTATGAGTGCTGATGAACCCAAGATCACCGGGATTGATCAGCATCTGGCATATGGGCGTTGGTTCCGCAAAGATGAACGGTATGCTTGTGTGTTACCCAAAGGCGTTGCTGATTCGATTGGCATTACGGAAACGGATGTGATCAGCGGCACGGCGAGTATCCGGGTGTATGGCGCAGATTTCAAGGTTACGGGCGTTCTTGGAGTGGGTTTCAAGGATCTCCAGGACAATGACGGTGAAGAACTCACTCCCGTGGATTACCAGATGATGCAACAACAACGGGCGCGTGGCGGAGAAGGCGAACAGACGCTTGAAGGTGAACTGCAGAAATACTTGCATTTGACTCCCGACAGCGTTGCGATCCTCCCTTACTCAGTCGTCATGGATCAGGGAGGCACTCTCCAATCCGTCGCGGTCAACATGGAAGCGGAAGATGATCAACCATCCGCGCTCACCGCAACGGAGAAGCTCGATCTCATCATGGGTCCCCTTATGAACCGCATTGCTCTCGACTTCTTTGTTGGCCGTGGTCGTGATGCATTTCTCTATAGTTCCATCGGAATGACCTCTTTCGCTGGTATGGGGAACCTGTTTATCCCGATTCTGATCGCTGCTCTCATTGTGTTGAACACCATGCTGGGTGCGGTCTATGAACGTGTACGAGAGATCGGGATTTATAGTGCCGTTGGACTCGCGCCCGTCCATGTTGCCTTCCTGTTTATTGCAGAAGCCTGTGTGTACGCGATCATAGGGGCCGTGTTCGGGTATCTTCTCGGACAGACGGTCGCAACCACATTAGTGCATTTCGACTTACTGCAAGGGCTCACTCTGAACTACTCCTCCACTTCCACAGTGACAGCTACGATCATCGTGATGGCGGTCGTGCTGGGGTCGACTATCTATCCCGCTATCAAGGCATCTCGTATGGCCGTCCCTGATATTGAGCGTAAGTGGAAGCTGCCCGATCCGGAAGGGGACGAATGGCACTTTGATCTGCCTTTCACGGTGCTTGCAGAGGAAGCTGTTGGACTCAACATCTTCATGCGAGACTACTTTGAAGCGCATGCGGATGAATCTGCAAGCGATTTCTATACCAACCAGGTCACGTTCAGTCAACGAAAACTCAATGAAGAAGACCGTGAGCTGGATATTAGCATGATGGTGTGGTTGGCTCCCTATGACTTGGGCGTGAGTCAACGAATCAATTTAATCACAGAACCCGTCGGTGAAGAGGAGGAGGATCTGTATCGAATCTACCTTCATGTTCATCGTGAAAGTGGCGAAATCGCTTCGTGGAAACGAGTGAATCGCCGTTTCCTGAATCTACTTCGCAAACAGTTGCTGATCTGGCGTACCTTCAATGTGGAAGTCCGTGCTGAGTTCCACCAACGTGGTTGGGAAGAAGAGCAAGAGACGACAGTTGCAGGACTACAGCCGGAGCCAGCAGATTAAGAATAACACCTGATGAGTGCTGATCGTGGTTTGATTGTCAACACTCATTACTGGAGTCAGGTAACTATGTTACGATGGATTGCTCACACTTTGATCGCTATTGGAACGGTTGGTTGGGTGATTGTCATTTTCTTCATGGGCGGGGATCCTAACAAACAGATGCTGGCTGCAGGTCTGATGACACTAGGGATTGTACTGCATCACCTATGGGATGAAGTCTACCGCGATAAGGGCGCCTGAGGGGCCGTAACTCGTGCTTGAGGAGGAATGGTTTTGGCAAGGAGACGCCGGTTGTCCCAGGCCGAAGAATGGCAAGCCTGGGCAAAGCGCTACGATATTGACGGAGGAGTACGGACCTTCGAGTCTGGCTTAACGGTAAAAGTGGTATTGGGAGCCCTCTTTATCGGTCTCCTGATGATGCCAGGTTCGATCTATCTGCAACTGGTTTCCGGCGAGTCGGGAGGCGGGGCCGCACCGTGGGTTGCCGTAATTCTATTTACCGAACTTGCCCGTCGTTCGTTCACGACAGTGAAACGACAGGAATTGTACATCCTTCTGGGGTTGGCCGGTGCTGCCGTGAGTGCAGGTGGTCAATATGCCGGATATATCTGGGAAGCGTTCTTCATTCAAACTCCCCAGGCAGAATCCTTTGAGATTGCCGATAAAATCCCTTTCTGGGTCGTACCTCCACGGGATTCCATTGCCTTGGCCCAACGCAGCTTGCTCCATCCGGATTGGGCTTGGCCTATTGGGATCATGTTGCTCAACCAACTCTTAGGAAAATTACGCTACATCGGCGCCGGATACTTCCTTTTCCGATTGACTGCCGATCTGGAACGTCTGCCCTTCCCGATGGCCCCCGTTCAGGCACAAGGTGCAACCGCCCTCGCTGAAACCACAGGTAAAACGGAAACATGGCGTTGGCGCGTATTCAGCCTCGGATCGATGGCAGGACTTTTCTGGGGGGCTCTCTATATCGGTGTACCTGCCCTGACGGGCGTCATGATGTCCCAGCCGATACAGATATTGCCCATTCCTGTGATCGACTTTACCCAGAGTATTGAAGGATTTGCACCGACGGGCGTGTTTGCACTGACGACGAACTTCGTAGGGGTCCTACACGGGTTCGTCATGCCTTTTCCCGTGATCGTGAGTCAGTTCTTTGCGGCAATCTTCACTCAGTTTTTCTTCAATCCAACACTATACCGGCTTGAGATCCTCCACAGTTGGCACGAAGGATTGGATATGCGCGCCACGGGAATCGCCAATGCGTTGGACTTCTGGATCAGCTTTGGGCTTGGCAAGAGTTTCACTTTTGCCTTCATGGGTCTTGCAGTCGCCGTACCCATGTTGATCAATCACCAGCGATCCGGACAGAAAGCGGCTGGGGAACGTGGCTCACTACAAACTCCCCCAGGACGCGGAGACTTTCCAATATGGCTTGCCATCAGTATGTGGGCGATTGGCATGGGAGCCTATGTCTATCTGGTCCATTGGATGATCCCCAACTTCCCAATAGCCTTCCTGTTAGGGTTTGCGTTTTTCTACACTCCTCTGCATTCCTACATCAATGCCCGTACGTTTGGCATTCTCAGTCGCCCCTTGTTCGACATCCCATTCATCCAACAGGGGGTTATCATCCTCAGTCGATATGAGGAGATCGATGTCTGGTTCGTGCATCTACCCAATGAAGATTATGGGAGCGGCACACAGCACTGGAGGGTGCTCGAACTCACGGGAACTCGCTTCACAAGCGACATCGCAGCCAACCTGATCACCTGGCCGGTTCTTCTTGTCACAGGGATCCTGGTGTGGCACTTTATCTGGAAGCTGGCTCCCATCCCCTCTTCACAATATCCATTTGTACAGTACCATTGGCCAATCAATGCGACGAATCGTTGTCTCTGGGTGACTGCCATGCGCGATGGAAACAGTCAGATGTTGCAGGCCATTCGTGGCACCTATGTTGCCGCGGGATTCGGTATGAGCCTGGGGATCTACGGCATATTGCATTGCATACTAGGCTATCCTAGCATGTGGTTCTATGGGATTGTGGCAGGGATTGGCAGCGACCCGGGGATGTTGCTACCGACATTTGTCGGTGCTATTATCGGCCGCTATTACATGATCAAGCGATTCGGACTGAAACGTTGGTTCATGTTTAACCCCGTGCTTGCAGCAGGATTTTCCTGTGGTACAGGTCTTGTAGGGATGGCAACGGTTGCCATCGCGCTGGTGTCGAAAGCAGTTATTGTGAAGCCGTTCTAGTGCTGCGCCAGATACCAATCGATGAATAGACCAGCCCCCGTTTTCCTGGAGAAAACGGGGGCTGACCCGCGTGTTCATCAAAATAAACCTGGTAGAGTACTCAACGGCTATACAAATTTCGATTGCAGGTGTTTCTGAAAGTTGCTTAAATAAACGAATAGGCGAATGGATGAATGGGTGAAACGAAAACGTATGCAGAACCTACCAAGGGGCTCGTAAATTCGCAGATTCGTAAATCTACAGATTCCCAGGAATTTGGCTGGCAGGGGCTACGTGCAACGCTCCCCGGTGACTGGGAACTGAGTGGCCTTTCGGGAGACTATAATTCCGGTTACATCAGGCTGGATGACGCTCAAGGCACGCCACGTCTCGAACTCAAATGGTCCCAGTCCAAACAAAAAAAATCTCCCGATCTCCATAAAGTTCTCGATGACTATTTCCGCCTCGTAAAGAAGAATCTCAAGAAGCAGACACACATCTATATCAAACGCGATGTGTCACTGGTCAAGGAACCGGAGTTCTTTGAAGGCCGTGACGTTATCTGTTTCAATTGGAAAGGCCCCATTCGGGCGATGGGAGCCATCTGGCACTGCCAGGAATGCAATCGTATCGTGATCGCCCAGATCAATGGTCACCTGAAAGAAAACCTGCGGTCACTGGTCGTTAAGATCCTGATTTCTATACAGGATCACCCAAAAGGTTATACCAACCGGTGGAGTGCCTATAACCTCCACGCTGAAGTACCGAGGCGGTACCGACTTGAAAAGCAGAAACTCATGTCTGGCTATCTCATGTTCTCGTTTGTGGACGGAAGTCGTAAGCTCGTGATCGAACGCTATGGGCTTGCAGAGATGTTGCTCAAAGAAGTGAATCTGGAGGATTGGTTTCGCAGCACGTACCGCAAAGAAATTCGAGGTTATGGATTTCACTTAGAGCCTACCCAACATGATGGCGACGAAGCACTGCTGTTACTCGGACAGCGAACGCGTATCACGGATCAGATACCTTTTGGCGCCATGACGCTGATCGACAAGATAGCACGTCGCATCGTTCTTTTTGCCTGTGTATGGCGCTGCAATATCTCAAATCGCATCTACGTCGTTCGTGTCGTTGCCAAACGAGAAGCGGAGCAAACGGCCAAAAACGTTGCTGATAGCATTGTCTGTCACGGAAAACCATGATTCATCGTATCTTGTATGCCCTGCGTCTCCGGAAGAAACCTGAACTCCAGTATCAGCGCGAGGATGTTTTCAGCGCCTATCCCTTGCGAAATCAGCTCGTAACATGGGAAGAAGAACCATCAGGCGAGATCTCGCTTGTCATCCCTCAGAAGCAGAAAGTATGGATCCGGATCGTTGCCAAGTTGTTCAATATCCCTGACAAAAGAGTGATCGTATTGGATGAGGTTGGGGCCTTCGTCTGGAAGCTCTGTGATGGGAAGAACACCATTGATATCGTTATTCGCAGGCTTCGCAATGAATACAGTCTGACCCGAAAAGAGGCAGAGACTTCCCTGTTGACCTATCTGCGACAACTCGCCAAAAAAGGACTGATTGGTATTGCAGTTCCCAAGGATAGCAAGAAGACAAAAGGAGGATGATAGATGTCCGAACAGAACAAGTCACCAGAGACTGAACAACCGGAAGCAGAGTCGCCAGACACAGAAACCGGCGAGGAGACGCGCCTCAAATCACGTACCCACCTCCTGCCAGAAGAAAACACGGTGCGCGTCCGGAATGTGATCAAGCGTTACGAGATGGGCAAGGTTACTGTCGATGCGCTACGTGG
Organism: Candidatus Poribacteria bacterium; assembly: GCA_024278235.1. Lineage (GTDB taxonomy): Bacteria > Poribacteria > WGA-4E > JAJRTO01 > JAJRTO01 > JAJRTO01. Next base: position 1,841 of record JAJRTO010000362.1, on the reverse strand, counting down.
TATCAACCTCGAGGTGCGCCGTGGGGAGTATATCTCCATCATGGGACCTTCGGGGTCCGGTAAATCCACCCTATTCAACATGATCGGTGGGCTCGACAAACCAACGGAAGGGCGCGTCTACATCGACGAAGTGGATATCGCTCAGTTGGATGCCTATGAACTGGCGTGGCTTCGTTGTCGAAAAATTGGGTACATCTTCCAGAGCTTCAATCTCATTCCCGTGATGACAGCTCTCGAAAATATCACTCTGCCGATGATCTTCGCCGGAAAGACACCCGATGAAAGCATACAGAAAGCCATTGAGTTACTCAGTCTGGTAGGACTGGGGGACCGTATCCAGCATAAGCCACTTGAGCTGTCAGGAGGTCAACAGCAGCGTGTGGCCATCGCACGAGCCCTTGCGAATGATCCAGCCATTGTCCTCGCAGATGAGCCCACCGGGAACCTCGACACCCACACAGGTCTTGAGATCATCAATTTACTGCGACGCCTCAATGAAGAAAACGGGGTGACGATCATCACAGCGACGCACGACACAAAGATGCTCGATGTCTCCGACCGTATCTTTCATGTTGAGGATGGACGCGTTGTCAAGATCGAAACCCGCGATGAGATCAACCTGCAAGTGGGTAAGCTCGACGGACTGGAAGTGGGATAATCTATCGGTTCTGAAGGTCCCGGGCCTTCTGAATGGATCCGATACTCCGATTCAAACCGATCTCATAACCCAGGATGGGATCGGGTTTGCCTGTCTCTTCTATCCGTTTCTCGATCCAACCGAGCATCCGCTGGCGCAGATGTGCCACCAGATCTTTCTCCTGTTCGGCGAGATTGTTCCGTTCCAGCGGATCCCTCAGCAGATCGTAAAGCTCCACGGGTGGTTTCCCGTGAAAATCCGGTTCGAGCGCGTCAATCAGCTTCCACTGGGGAGTACGCCAACCTCGTTTTCGCATCCATGTACATTCCGTGATATAGAACTCAGAGTGATTCGTCGCACGCTCCCCGGCGATCAATGGGAGCGAACTTCGGCCATCCATCTTCAAATCCTCTGCAATCCCACCGAAACCGAGCAGTTCCAAGATCGTTGGCACCAGATCCTGATGTTGCACGAACCCTCTCACTCGTTTTCCTTCGGGTAGCTTTCCCGGACAGCGCAGGATGAGCGGGATGTGCAACGTGGGTTCATACAACCCATGATGATCAAAATAGCAGTCATGCTCATCGAGCGTTTCCCCATGATCTGCAGTCCAGACGATGAGCGTTTCGTCCGCAATTCCCAACTCCTCAAGTCGGGTAAACAGGCGACGAATACAGGTGTCCATATAGGCAACCGCTCCTGCGTATTGTGCCTTCACATACTCAATATCGGTGATATCAGGGGGCATCCACGATTTGAAGAACTCTGCAAACGGTTTGAATGCGAAAACAGGATCCATGCTATGATTTGCAGGATCCGCATAATCCCCGCTGTAGAACATCGTATCGAACGGAGGGGGCGGCAGATAAGGCGAATGAGGGTCCATGTGCCGTAGAAAGAGAAAGAAGGGTTGATCCGCGTTCGCGAGTTCTTCCAGGATGGGAATAGTAACTTCATTCAAGGCACCCGCCTTATCGGCCGGACGGTCCTCATATGCCACCCAGGCGCGGTAGTTCGCATATTGATCAAATCCCCGGTAAAAGCCACCATCAAATCCGATACAGGCCGAAACATATCCCTGATCCTTAAGGATTTCCGGGAGCGTCCGGATACCTGGATCCAGTGGTCCTTTCGGCCCGAGCGAGACCATCTGAGTGCTCATCACATCCATACCCGTCAGCATCGACGAATACGCCGGCGTCGT
>JAJRTO010000361.1 GCA_024278235.1 Candidatus Poribacteria bacterium | reverse complement strand
GTGCCCTGGTGCACCTCGAAGCGCGGGGAATCGGCATCGGGGATATTGTGACGGATGCAGCGATTCGGAACGCCATGGTTGTGCATGCGGCGTTTGGTGGATCCACGAATCTGCTGCTCCATCTCCCGGCAGTCGCTCATGCCGCCCGGTTGCCTCGCCCCACCGTGGAGGATTGGATCGCGGTCAATCGTAAAGTGCCGCGACTGGTGGACGTGCTCCCCAATGGTCCCGTGGGACATCCGACGGTACGTGTCTTCCTGGCAGGTGGAGTCCCTGAAGTGATGCTGCATCTGCGCGCCTCAGGTGTCATCGACGAGGGTGTGATGACAGCATCCGGCGAGATCCTGGGACGGAACCTTGACTGGTGGGAACAGTCGGAACGTCGCCAACGGCTGCGCGATCTGCTCATGGAAAAAGACAAGGTCGATCCAGATGATGTGATCATGAGTCCTGAACGTGCCACATCAAAAGATCTCACCAGTACTGTGACCTTTCCACGAGGCAACCTGGCCCCTGAAGGCTCCGTGATCAAAAGCACCGCTATCGACCCAAGTGTGGTAGATGCCGATGGCGTATACCGCATGCGAGGACCTGCTCGTGTGTTTGTGCGCGAGAAGGACGCGATTGAGGCGATCAAGTGCCGAGGCAAAGACCGAATCCAGCCAGGAGATGTGATGGTGCTCTGCTGCCGAGGGCCGATGGGGGCTGGCATGGAAGAGATCTATCAGGTAACCGCCGCTCTCAAGCACCTGTCGTTTGGAAAATATATCGCCGTTCTAACGGATGCCCGATTCTCAGGTGTTTCCACAGGTGCATGTGTTGGACACATCGGCCCCGAGGCACTTGCCGGAGGACCCATTGGCAAAGTGCTCGACGGAGACATCATTGAAATCGTCATCGACCGAAATCGATTGGAAGGCAGCGTCGATCTGATCGGGCATGGCGATGAGATATTTGGTGCAGAGAGAGGCGTTCGAGTTCTGGCAGAGAGGCCCGCAAGGGCTGATCTTGCCCATGATGAAAACCTCCCTGATGACACCCGCCTCTGGGCTATCCTCCAGAGCATCAGCGGTGGGACATGGGGAGGATGCGTGCATGACGTGGACACAATTGTGTCAGTTCTGAAGACCGTATCCTGAACAGCAGGAACGTTCAACATCGAGAAAAATACGAGGAGATTCAAAATGCCAAGTTCGAGTAATCAGGGTTCACGGCAGTATCTGGATTGTACTCACATGACAAATTGGGATATCGTGATCGATCCGCAGGCGATCCCCGCTGAAAAGTATGCAGCGGAGGAATTCCAGCGATGGTTCGAGGAGGCTACGGGGAATGCCCTACCCATCCACCAGGAGGATACAGAAGCCTCTCACCACGTGTTCATCGGCCAGGGAGATGCACTGACTCAGAGCGATTTTGCCATTGATGCAGACACGATGGATCATGAACAGTTCAAGATCATCGTTAAAGGCGATGGAATCGCCATCGTCGGTGGCCGTCCCAGGGGAACGCTGTACGGTGTTTACCAGTTTCTTGAGGATCATCTGGGAGTGCGTTTTCTTACGTACGATCACGTTCACGTGCCTGACACATCGGATGGGGAGATCACCTGTGGTGAGTTCACATACAATCCACCGTTTTCCTTCCGATGGAGTTACTATCAGGAGAACACCGCACATCCCGAACATGCGGCTCGACTACGTGTCAACACAGTGACTTCGGATGAAAGGCTCGGCGGTAAAACGGGTCAGTCACTGATCAACCATTCGTTTCACTGGCTGGTTCCCTTCAGCAAGTATGGAGAAGAACATCCCGAATACTACGCCCTCGTGGAGGGAAAGCGGGACACCGAGACGCATGGTGGTGGTCCGCAACTGTGTGTCACGAATCCGGAGGTGATTCAGATCGCAGCGGCAATGGTGATCCAACATCTGGATGAGCATCCCGATGCGGAGAACGTCAGTGTGAGCCAGGCGGACACTGCCCGGTACTGTCGATGTGAAAAATGCGAGGAACTCAATCAGCGTGAGGAAACCCCAATGGGGAGCCAACTCACGTTCGTGAACAGCGTTGCTGAGATCGTCGAGAAAAAGCATCCGGATGTCAAGATCGGCACATTAGCCTATTGGTACACTCGCAAGCCGCCCAAGACGATCCGCCCTCGAGATAATGTACAAATTCAGCTCTGTAGTATCGAATGCTGCACACTCCATCCGATTGACGATCCGGATTGCCCCAAGAATCAGGAATTCTGCCGGGATATGAACATATGGGGCCAGATCTGCAACGACATCTGGATATGGAATTACAATACGAACTTCCGTTACTACGATCTGCCTTTCCCGAATCTGCGCAGTATCGGACCGAATGTGCGCTATTTTCTGCAGAACAATGCGAAAGGGCTGTTCATGCAGGCAAACGGGAATGGATTATCCGGCGAATTCTCCGATCTGCGCAATTACCTTATCGCTCGGATGATCTGGAATCCACGAACGGATGACCAGGCGACACTCGAAGAGTTCGTCCGACTTCACTATCAGGATGCAGCTCAACCGATCCTGGATTATATTCAGATGTTCCACGACAACGCAGAAGAATCTGGTCAACATCCGAACTGTTTTCCATCCCCCGATCAGGTAGGGCTCACGCCTGAGATAGCACATAAAATCCGTGGTTACTTCGAGCAGGCGTTGCATCTGGCAAAGGATGAAGCGGTCAAAGCTCGGGTGGAAAAAGCATCCATCTGCGCTTATCGTGCTCTGATCGAAGTAGAAGGAGCCGTAGAAAAAGCTGAGCGCAAGCAATTGATCGAGCATTACATCGACCTCTGCGAACGCTACAACATGACACACGCTGCGGAGCAAAAGCTCGCAAGGGATTTCTTCAAGGAATTGCGTGGTGAATAGGTATGCCAACCTCCCCGTGGACAAACTCAAGCACACTCACCGGACACCAGTTGGCTGCAAAACAGATGGCCACGACAGGACCGTATGTGCTGGCGTCCGGACTTCATCTGTTTACTGACTGGAGATTCATCGATGCAGGGCAACCATCTTACGTGGACGAGGATGGACACAGGGTCTCCCTCAAAGGAGATGGTCCGCTAAGACCCGTATGGCATCGAGGTGTCAATACTCCCCACGGTATCCGCCTGGTGGTCGAAAAGCCCACCAAATCTCCCCCGGTGGAAGGTCCTATCGGTGTCTCCGTTCTCCACGATGGAGGGCGTTACCGCTCCTGGTCGGGTGCCAACTACAGTGAGTCGAACGATGGCTTCCATTGGACAAGACCACAACTGTCCGGCGAGTCACCTGGCCAGGACCGAAACGCGCTCTTCTTCCAGGAGACGGGCATTCATGGCCCAGGAGTGTTCATCGATCCATCTGCTCCCGAATGCGAACGTTATAAGATGGTTTACTGGAGTGAACTGGGGAAAGGTCGCGAAGCGCTACGAGAGCGGTTGTTCGAGCGATACATCAGGCAGCGTCCCCATGATGTCGATCCTGTGTTTCAGGTGCGTGGCCAAGTGGATGCACTCTTCGGTGCAGTCTCAGCAGATGGACTGCATTGGACAACCCTCGAAGAGCCTTTCCTCTTTCATATGGCGGATAACCCCAATACGATGTATTATGATACCGTCCTGAGGAAGTATGTGCTGTATACGCGCACAAGCTGGCTGTATGGTCGGCGGGCAATTGGGCGGAGCGAATCGGATACGTTTGGCCCCTTCCCACAACCTGAGATGGTTATGTGGCCGGACCTGGACAGACTGGCTTCCGATGACCTCTACACGAATGCCAAATGTCTGTATCCTGGGACCGTTGACCAGCACTTCCTCTTCCCCACAGTGTACCATCGTGCAACCGATGATTGTTCCATCGACATGATGACCAGTCCCGATGGCATCCATTGGTTCAGACCGCTGGGCAATCCTATCGTACGGGGCGATTCGACGACGTTGGATGATGGTTGCCTGTTCACGAGCTGTGGTTTGGTGCCGCTAGGAGATGACCGTGTTGGGTTGCCCTATAAGGGAAGCACGTTTCCTCACAAATCCCCCCGATGGGCCGACCGGGGAGATAGGGGAGTTGTGCGTTACGCGCTGTGGCCGAAGGGTCGATTGGCCTGTGTGGAGGCTTCTGGCGAAGGATTCTTTGCAACACCCATGCTCCGGTTTGACGGACGTGAGCTACGACTGAACGTCAAGATGCCTATGACAGGCGAAGTCCGTGTCGAGGTGGTTGCCGTCACAAGTTGGGTGCACAAGAAGAAAACCGAGGAAGTGATCCCTGGGCGAAGCCTTGACGACTGCGATCCAATGCGAGGTGACCACCTCTCGGAGACCGTCACTTGGCACGGAGAGACGGATCTGGGCCATGCAGCGAATCAACCTGTCTACTTCCGTTTCTGGCTGCGTGCAGCAAAGCTTTATGCCTTCGAACTGGTGTAATTGCTCTGCCCCGATCGGTCGTTCACCTGGGCTGCTTTCCAGCACCCTTGCCGCAGTTTTTCAAGCAGCGATGCTTGCACGTCTGCACTCAGACTGGATTGATGGGATGTCTCTGAAATTCTCGAACATGGTGATGGGTCATTCGTCTATGTATGTGCTTCGTGTCATTCATGGAACGCCTTGAAATCTCCCTCAGTCTCCCTGACGAGTTTTGAAAGCCAAACCTCGGCAACACCTGGATTAGGAAGGAGGAAGGGGGAAGGAGGAAGGGGGAAGATACCGAATTCATAAATCTGAGGCGTTCCTCTGCCGAAGGGAAATGGAGGACTCATGAAACAAGTACGGCCCGCTATTCTTTTTATCTTTCTGTTCGTAACCCTTGTCAGTCGCGTTTCGGGTGATGTGCTGGTGCAAGGCCCAAAAGGACTCCTTCACTGGAACCAAGCAGAGACGCATAACGGTTACACACTACTTGCCTCCATCGCCTCCACCACTACCTACTTGATCGACATGGAAGGGCACATCGTTCGCGCCTGGGAGAGTGACTGTCCTCCGGGTCAGTCGGTCTACCTGCTGGAGAACGGGCATCTGCTCCGTACAGGGGCTGTGGGCGAGGAGAACCGTATCTTCCATGCAGGCGGATCGGGTGGACGGGTTCAAGAATTCACATGGGATGGCGAACTCGTCTGGGACTTCGAATACTCGAGCGATACCTACCTGCAGCACCACGACATCGAACGATTGCCCAATGGGAACATCCTCATGATCGTCTGGGAAGCCAAGACGGCTGAGGAAGCCATCGCTGCGGGGCGAAATCCAGAGACAGTCAGCCCTGATGGTCTGTGGGCTGACAGTGTTATCGAGGTGAAACCGACGGGAAAAACCACGGGAGAGATCGTGTGGGAGTGGCACGTGTGGGATCACCTGATCCAGGAGTATGATCCCTCCAAAGCGAATTACGGGATCGTGGCCGAGCATCCCGAACGGATCCATCTCAATCCCTCCGATTGGGCACAACGGATGTCGCAGAAAGAATGGAACAAGCTCAAGTCGCTGGGATATCTCGGCCCCAAGACCACCCGGAAGATCAACCCGGACTGGAACCACACGAATTCCATCGCCTACAACGCAGAACTGGACCAGATTGTGCTCAGCGTGTTCGGATTCAATGAAATCTGGATCATCGACCACGGCACAACGACTGAGGAAGCGGCAGGACGCACCGGTGGACGCTATGGAAGAGGGGGAGACCTGCTCTACCGTTGGGGAAACCCTCAGGTGTATCACAGAGGAACACCCGAAGATCAACAGCTCTTCGCGCAGCACGACGCGAAATGGATTCCAGCCGGTATGCAGGGGGCAGGGCATCTGCTCTTGTTCAACAATGGGCGTGGCCGACCCGACGGGGATTACTCTTCTGTCGATGAACTTGCACTTCCTGTGGATGATCAGGGCCGATATGCCCGCAGCCCGGATGGAGCGTTCGTCCCGGCGAAGCTCGTGTGGCGCTATGTCGCGGACCCGAAGAGTGAATTCTTCTCAGGACACATCTCGGGTGCTCAGCGGCTTCCCAACGGCAACACACTCATCTGCTCAGGGGAAAACGGCATGCTCTTTGAAGTCACTCCCGACAGCAAAGTCGTGTGGAGGTACATCAACCCCGTGGTTGGGGATGCTCGTCCAGAGAAAGGGAAACGGCCTCCGATGCCTCCTCCGGGGATGATGCCAGGCCGTCCTCCCCGACCAGGCATGCTGGGGCCTCCGGGTGAGGTCGGTCCCGGCAGGCGTGGCCATCGGGGGCACGGCCCGAAGAACGAAGTCTTTCGGGTCACCCGATATGATCCTGACTACTCTGCATTCGCCGGCAAGGATCTGACGCCGGGCAAGACGATTGAGGAATTGCTACCAGCAAAACCTGCCGCGTCAGAGACCTCCGGAAAATAGGGAGCGACATGAAATCCAACGTGATCTGGCAGCAGCCGCACCATTGTCGCTCAGATGCCGAATCCCGTTACCGGAACGGCTGTTTCCTTGCCGTGTTTCTGCTGTTCGCCTCTCAGGGTGCGGCTCACGCCTACATTGGACCGGGGGCCGGATTCGCGGTAGTCGGCTCGTTCTTCGCGATATTTGCCGCGATTCTAGCAGGATTGTTCGCCATCTTCACCTGGCCCCTACGCGCTTTGCTCCGGGCGATTCGGGGACGGCACTCCCTCCGTCGCAGCCGCATCAAACGGTGCGTGATCCTCGGTTTGGACGGGATGGACTACCGCCTGACCGAACGGTTCCTGGCGGAAGGGAAACTTCCCAACCTTGCCAAACTTCGAGAGCGAGGCTGTTTCAAGCCGCTTGCGACGACCTTCCCCGCCATCTCCCCCGTGGCATGGTCGTCCTTCCAGACGGGCGTCAACCCTGGCAAACACCATATCTTCGACTTCCTCACGCGCGACCGGCGCACCTACCAGCCCAAACTGAGTTCGGTGGACATCCGGGGCGCGAGCCGGACGATCTCCCTCGGTCAGTACCAGATCCCGCTTGGCAAACCCGAGATCCGCCCCCTGCGCAAGAGCGTGCCGTTCTGGAAGATCCTGAGCAAGCACGGGATCTTCAGCGGCATCCTGCGCGTGCCGATCACCTTCCCTCCGGAGAAATTTCACGGCATCCTGTTGTCCGGCATGTGCGTACCCGACCTGCGCGGCACTCAGGGAACCTTTGCCTATTACACCACGGAGGCGGAAGATGAAACGACTCCCACGGGTGGTGAAGTTTGCAACGTCACCAGAGAAGGCAACGCCATACGGGCCGAACTGGTGGGCAGTGTGAATCCTCTCCGCAGAGACGGCAGCGATCTGAAATGCTCGTTTGTGGTCTCGATTCAAGATAGCGATTTGGCGACGCTCGAAATCCACCGCAAACGCTACCCGCTCAAACGACACATGACTACCGATTGGATACACGTCCATTTCCAGGCGGCTCCAGGCATCAAAATTCGTGGGATCTGCAAATTCCTCCTGCTCAGTACAGAGCCGGTGTTTCGGCTGTATGTGACCCCGATCCACATCGACCCCGAAAAACCCGTCATGCCCGTGGCTTACCCGACGGTCTATTCGACCTATCTGGCAAAACGCCAGGGGCCCTTTGCCACCCTGGGACTGGCCGAAGACACCTGGGCACTCAATGAGAAGATCCTCAGCGATGAGGCGTTCATCGAGCAATGTGTGAGCCTCGATCAGGAACGCGAGGCGATGTTCTTCGATGCGCTGGACAAGATTCGGCGTGGCCTCTGTGTCTGCGTGTTCGACGGCACCGACCGCCTCCAGCACACCTTCTGGCGCGACCTCGATCTGCAGCATCCTGCGCATCGGGAATCTCCCGAGGGTGAACCGCGTCGCGTGATCGAGGACCTGTATCGGCGGATGGACACGCTCGTGGGCAAGACCCTGGAACGCTGTGACGATGAGGACACGTTATTGATGGTGATCTCGGACCACGGGTTCAGCGCGTTTCGGCAGGGCATCGACCTGAACCGTTGGCTCGAAGAGAACAGTTATCTCACCGTCAAGGAAGAGGCACGTGGTGAGAAGCATCTGGCCGGTGTGGATTGGTCGCAGACCCGGGCCTTCGCATTGGGACTGGCGGGGATCTTCCTGAATCTGAAAGGGCGAGAATCACAGGGGATCGTGGAGCCGACGGTCGAAGCCCCTCAACTGCGCCAGGAGATCGCGGAGAAACTGCGCCATCTGAAAGATCCGGCGACCGACGGCTCTGCCATCAAGGATGTCTACCACGCCTGGGAGATCTACCGCGGTCCCTACCGAGACGATGCGCCGGATCTGATCGTGGGATACGAGCACGGTTATCGCGCCTCCTGGGAGACGGCCGTGGGCCAAATCACAGATGCGGTGTT
>JAJRTO010000360.1 GCA_024278235.1 Candidatus Poribacteria bacterium | reverse complement strand
CATTAAGTATAGCATATGTTATATACGCTATACTTAAAAGTCAAGAAGAAAGCCCGGCAAAGCCGGGCAGATGAAAGGGGTGGCAGTCTCTTGCGGCAGAGGGTTAGCCTAAACTACACTTTGCAAACACCCTCTAAGATACAGGCGCAAAGAATCGTCGAAACCGTTTACGACTTTTGTCAACCGTCAGCAGCGTCAGGAGCGAGCGACGAATGAATGGTCCTGAAAAGGAGTTTGCCCTTCCCTTCCGTCATTCCCGCGCACGCGGGAATCCACGGGAAAGGTCAAGGGGTTGTTCCGTGTCATGGAGCCCCGCTTTCGCGGGGATGACAATGGGTCGTGGCATGGACGGCCGTAGCGATTCCCGGTTCCGGCTGAGCCCGCTCAGGTTCTTTCGCAATGACGGCCTTTTGATTCCGGCCAGGCGGGCCGGGTGGTGGCGTGAAGGGTTGCGTTTTGTTCAATGGTTTTTCATCACCGCGCCCGGTGTGGTGGGGGCTCGGGTTCCACGCGGAGGCTATCGAAGCGGATGGGGATAAAAATGGATAAGTTCAGCGAAACGGAACCGCGGGTTCACCGTATGGCCTTGGGGGCCGCCATCCTGGGCGGTTTGTCCATGCTCGCGGCGTTGCTCATTGGCTGGTCCGGCTATCATGCTTCGGTAGCGTCCGTCGAGCGAGGATACCAGCAGGCTTACCTGGAGAAGGCCCACCTGCTGGCGACGATTGCGAAGTGGGACCACGGGCGGTCGGACGAGGAAGTCCTGCGGGAAATCGCGGAAGCCTGGCAGGGTATCCCCGACCACCCCGATGATCGGTTTGCCGACGAATACCTCTGCATAGTCGATAAAGACGCACGGCTGATCCTGCACACCGCCCAGCCCGGCACGGTGGGCAGGGATGTGGGCGGCAACCGGCTGTTGGGAAGCGATAAGCAGGCGGTCTGTCAACTGCGCGATCTCATCGGGGGCAAGGAGGACTACGTGGGCTACTACCTTTCCAGCACCGGGCAAGAACAGATTGCCGCTTTTCACGCCATCCCGGGACGCCGGTGGGTACTGGGTGTCCATCGGTCGAAATCCGCGCTGCTGCGTGAAATCCGATCCGGCATGGCTCCCTTCATCACGGTTTTCCTGGTGGTTTGCGGTCTGTTCCTGCCCTTGTCGCTATGGCTGCTTTACCTGGTGATTCAACGTGGCTGGGCAGGGCTCCGCGATAAGGAGGCGCGTATGCAAAGTGTGTTTCGCGCCGCGCCAACCGGCATCGGGATCGTGGTTGACCGTGTGCTGACGGAAGTCAACGAGCACATGTGCGAAATGACGGGGTATTCCCGGGAAGAACTCATCGCACGGGACGCCCGGATGCTGTATCTCGATGATGAGGACTACGCTTACGTGGGGCGTGAAAGGAATGAGCAGATTCGCCGACAGGGCACGGGGACGGTGGAAACGCGGTTCAGACGCAAAGATGGGCGGATAATTGATGTGTTGTTGAATTTCACGCCCCTGGAACCCGGCGATTTGTCAACGGGGGTCACTTTCACCGCCCTGGATATTACCGACCGCAAGCGGTTGGCAGCGGAACGCGAGGCGGCCGGGCGCTTTTTGCAGACCGTCATCGACGGGATCCCCGATGCGTTGATGGTTATCAATCGTGATTACACGATTGCCCTGGTGAACCGGACGGCCCGCGAAATCGCGAAAAAAAGGGATTCCCGTGTCGCTTGCCTGAAGTGTCACCAGGTTTCCCATAACCTCGACACGCCCTGTGGGGGCGATGAACACCCGTGTCCGTTGGAGGAGATCATACGATCCAAGACCCCCGTCTCCATCGAGCACACCCACTATGACGCCGAAGGCCGTGAAATCCCCACCGAGGTCATTGCCGCGCCGATCTTCGATGAGACAGGCGAGGTGGTTCAGATTGTTGAATTGGTTCGGGATATCACGTTCCGCAAACAGGCAGAGCGTGACCTGTGTGCGAGCGAGGAGCGCTTTCGTGATCTCTTCGATAACGCCCATGACCTGATCCAATGCGTCAGGTCGGATGGAACCTTCCTGTATGTGAATCCCGCCTGGCTGAAGACCCTGGGTTATCGCCCGGAGGAACTGGAGGGGCTGAACAGCCGTGACGTTATTTGTCCGGACCATCACGCGCGGTGCCGGGAGATCTTCGACCGGGTCATGGCCGGGGAAGACTTTGGCCCCTTCGAGACGGTTTTCCTGAGCAAGTCCGGCGAGGAGATAGCCGTTGAAGGCAGTTCAGGTCCCCTCCTGGAGGACGGACAACCCATAGGTGTTCGGAGCATATTTCGTGATATTACGGATCGGAAGAAGACCGAAGAAGCGCTGCTGGCAAGCAGGGCAAGGCATCATGAAGCACAGCAAGTGGCGCGACTGGGGCATTATGTGCTTAACGTAAAGACCGGATGCTGGACCAGTTCGGCCACGCTGGACAATCTGTTTGGCATGGACGGGGGTTGTAAAAAAGACGTGGAGTATTGGCTTCGTATGATTCATCCCGACGACAGGGATACCATGTTGAACTACTACCAGGAGCAGGTCCTCAAGCGACATGAACCGTTCAACAAAGAATACAGGATCATACATCAGAAAACCGGAGAGGAACGGTGGGTCCATGGGCTGGGCAATCTTCGATTCGACGACGACGGCACCCCCATCGAGATGTTTGGCACTATTCAGGATATTACGGACCGAAAGCAGGCCGAGGCGGCATTGCGGTTGACCCAGTTTTCCGTTGATCGCGGACCGAACGCGGCTTACTGGATGGGGCCGGATGGCCGGTTCATTTATGTCAACGAGGCCGCCTGCGAT
>JAJRTO010000359.1 GCA_024278235.1 Candidatus Poribacteria bacterium | reverse complement strand
GTATTTCTCCGCCAGACGCACGACGACATCGATACTGATCTCGTTGGCAAATAGGGGAATGTTGTAGAGTACGACGTCCAGAGGTGTTCTCCGAGCGATCTCGGCAAAATACTCGTGGACGCTGTCCTGGCTCAGTTTGTAATAATAGGGCGCACAGATGGCGGCAGCCGTACATCCCAGATCCGCATAGTATTGGCATGCTTCGAGGGCTCTCTGGATGTTGGCCTCAGCGGCCCCTGCAAGGATGGGAACTCTGCCATCATTTGCTTCGGTAACGATCCTTACGATCTGTTTGCGTTCCTCAAAACTGAATCGTGTGAACTCACCAGTACTGCCATTGGGATAAATCCCACTAATTCCTTTTTCAATGAGCCAGTTCACCATGCGGCGCAACTCGGGTTCATTGATCTGGCCTTGTTTGTCCAATGGTACCATATTGGGGGTAAAAATCCCCCGGAGTGGTTCGTGATTCATGAATCCCTCCGACGATGCAGCTTGCCTCGGATGCGTTTCCACCAATGGGATGGATCTGGTTCATCAGGTAAGGGGTTCGCACTCAACTCCCAATCGATATTCAGTGTTTCCTCCTCCTCAGGAAAAGGCTGGATCGGCTCGGCTGCAGCACCATGTCTTTCCAGCAATCTGAGATTGCGTTTTGCCTGTGTACAATTCGGCTTGACCTGTAGAGCCTGCTCCCAGCGAGTTCGTGCCTCCCGATAATCCCTGAGCTTATAATAGGCATACCCCACATTGTTGTAGGCTTCGGCAAGATTAGGAGCCAGACTAATAGCACGTTCCCAGGCCGCGATTGCCTCACGAAGCTGACCATGCTTTGCATAAGCGTTGCCAAGATTATGGTGCAGTTCAGCGACCTCTGGCGTGATCTCAATCGCTTTTTGCCATTCTGTGATGGCATCAGCGAGACGCTTCTGCTGAAAGAATTCAATCGCGCGTTCATTATAGATCGTCGCTTGATCTTGAATGTAACGTAGAATATCCGCAGAACCGCGTTCGATGGCATCGTTCAACTCATGCTGACTGAACCGGGCATGGTATGCCAGCCGCTGCTCCGGATCACTCAGAGCCGCATAAGCTTCCTGGATACGTTGCGTTTCCTCTTCAGCGAGTTCTCGCAATTTACGGCCTAGCTGACGCGATGGGTCGTATTCACTCAGCCGGGCCTCATAGGCTTCTCGGATCTCTTCCTGAGAAGCATTCCGACTAATCTCCAGCACAGCATAGTGATCTTGCATGATCTCACATACCTCCCTGCTTTACTGAGGTATTGAGCCTATTATATCACAAAACCTGTGCTCGCCATAGGAAATATCACAAAATCTTCAGAAGTTGTATCCGACCTCACCATGCTCGACCTGATCGAGTCCCATCTGTTCCTGCTCATCATCCACACGGAATCCCATGGTTGCATCGAGAACTTTAACCAGGATGAACGTGACGGCGGCAGCATAGAGTCCGGCAGCAACCACGCCAATGATCTGATTGACAAGCTGCTGAAAATTGCCGAGAACCAGTCCTGTGGCACCGATGGTCGCAAAGATCCCGGTCGCAATAGCTCCCCAGGTGCCACCGACCCCGTGTACACCAAATGCGTCGAGCGAATCATCGTAGCCGAAGCGGCCCTTCGCCAGAACTCCCCAGTAGCAGATGACGCCTGCACCAAAGCCAATGATGATGGCGGCCCAGGGAGCGACAAATCCGGCCGCCGGAGTGATGCCCACAAGCCCTGCAACGATGCCTGATGCTGCGCCCAATGCGGAGGGGCGTCCCTGGTGAATACGTTCAGCAATCAACCAACCGATGGCCCCCGATGCGGCGGCGATGTGTGTGACGACGAATGCAAGCCCGGCCTGTGCGTTAGCGGCAACAGCACTCCCCGCGTTGAAGCCGAACCAACCAAACCAGAGCAATCCCGCGCCCAACAGAGTGAAGGTGAGATTGTGTGGCAGCATATCGCCACTTGGGTAACCACGGCGTTTGCCCAGAAGGATCACTGCGACCAATGCAGAAATACCGGATGAGAGATGAACAACCGTACCTCCTGCAAAATCCAACGCACCGAGCCCATTGAGTAGATGCCCTTGTGATAGCCAACCACCGCCCCAGACCCAGTGAGCCAGAGGAGCGTAGACCAGTGTCCCCCAGAGCAGGATAAAGGTCACATACGTTCGGAAGCGGATCCGCTCGGCCAACGCACCACTGATCAACGCCGGAGTAATGGCAGCAAACATCCCCTGAAACATGATAAACACATACTCGGGAATCGTTCCCGTTAGTGTCTCTGGAGTAATGCCACGCAGGAGGAACTTGTCCAGTGGGTTGCCCATGAAGCCGCCGATCGAATCACCAAACGCGATGGAGTAACCGATGAAGATCCACTGTATGGTCATCACCCCCAACGCCACAAATGAATGCATCATGGAACTTAGCACGTTCTTGCGGCGCACCATGCCACCGTAGAAGAGCGCCAGCCCCGGTAACATAAGCATGACAAGGGCTGATGAGATGAGCATCCACGCAGTGTCACCGGGATTAGCGGTGGGAGAAGATGTTTCTGCGAAAACAGGTGGCTGTACCAAGAGAACAGCCAACAGCAAGAGAATCAAGCACGGAAAGGTTTGTCTCTTAAACATCGAACAATCTCCTGAAACTTGCTTTTATACACCTTCTCAAAGCCTATATTGCCGCCGGGCCCCGTTCCCCGGTTCGGATACGGATCGTTTCATCAACAGGGATCACAAAGATCTTGCCATCCCCGATCTTGCCCGTACTGGCTGCCTGAACGACCGTATTGACAACTTCATCCACTCGGTCCTCCGGAACGACGATTTCCACTTTCAACTTGGGTACGAACTCAATCGTGTACTCGCTTCCTCGGTAGAGTTCAGTATGCCCCTTCTGTCGTCCGAAGCCCCGGATTTCGCTCACCGTCATTCCACGGATTCCGATCTCCGACAACGCTTCTTTCACATCTTCCAACTTGAAGGGACGGATGATACATTCGATTTTCTTCATCGAAACATCTCCTGTGCTGGACATAAGCAAGTTTCACGTGAAACGTTCAACGTTGAACGTTAGAAAAATACTGTGGTTGCGGGGGGCTTGGCATTTGAAACTTGACATCCATTTCTGAATATTGCTTGAAGGGCAGAGACAGAAATGAAATCTCCCCTCTGTCTTCGCCCTTGCCTTTTGTTTTTGTTTTCCCTAAATGTCGTAGTAGAGGTAGAACTCATGGGGATGGGGACGGAGACTGACCTCATCCACCTCTTCAGTGCGCTTGTAGTGGAGCCATGTTTCGATGACGTCTTCTGTAAAGACATCGCCTTGAAGGAGAAATTCATGGTCTTCTTCGAGGGCATCGAGAGCATCTTTCAGTGAGCCCGGGACAGAGGGAATGTCAGCGGCTTCTTCTGGTTCAAGATCATACAGGTTTTTGTCCAAAGGCTCCCCAGGTTCGATACGATTACGGACCCCATCGAGACCGGCCATGAGCATGGCACTGAACGCCAGATAAGGATTACAGGATGGATCGGGGGTACGAAATTCAATCCGCTTGGCCTTCTCACTTGGAGAGTACATCGGAATACGCACACAGGCGCTTCGGTTTCTCTGTGAATAGGCAAGGTTTACAGGAGCTTCGTATCCGGGAACCAGACGTTTGTAAGAATTGGTCGTAGGAGCGATCAGCGCGCAAAGAGCAGAGGCGTGCGTCAACAGCCCGCCGATATAGTGGAGTGCGGTTTCGCTCAGGCCGGCGTATCCCTGGGGATCAAAGAAGACGTTCTTCCCGTTTTTCCACAGACTTTGATGACAGTGC
>JAJRTO010000358.1 GCA_024278235.1 Candidatus Poribacteria bacterium | reverse complement strand
TCTCATTGTTCAGTATACATCATACCATGAAGTGGAGATTGAGCCGAGAAGGATCCGTTGAGATGAGCAATCCGACAACTGAATATCCGCGTGCTGCATTCCGAAAAGGCACCTGGCGTCATTATACGATGCTGGATGGTCTGGCGCACAACTCCGTCTGGTGCATCTACACCGATCCCATGGGTTACTTATGGATCGGAACCGAAGGTGGTGGCATCTCGCGTTTCGATGGCGCCAGGTTCCTGAACTTCACCCGCCTGCAAGGACTTTCTGGGAATACCATCAAAGCCATCTATCGAGACCCTGATGGTGTACTCTGGATCGGCACATGGGAGACCGGGCTTTCCCGTTACGATGGGCGGAGTTTCATCAACTTCGATACCAGCAACGGTCTTCCCGGCGACAAGGTGTGGGCGATCCATCGGGATCGACAGGGAAGGCTCTGGCTCGGGACGGATGGGGGGATCTGCCGGGTCGATGGGGATCGTTTCGTGCGGATCGAAGACGACATCGCCATCGGCCCGGACGTGCTCTCCATCTCAGAAGCTCCCGACGGAACCCTCTACTTCGGACGGGGCAGCATACTGGGTGGTGCAGGGCTTTCTATCCTCGACGGGGATCGTCTGAGCAGCAGGGTGGTAGGGGACGGCTCATCCGAGTTTTGCGTCATGGCATTGCATGCTGAGAGCCGCAATTCCGTCTGGATAGGCACAGGTCCCATCGCTTCTGATGCCAACAATGGGCATCTACTTCGATATGATGGCGAGCAGATCCTCGATGTTGGAGCCGAACATGGATTGGGCAGCTTCAATGTGCGAGAGATCACCCCCGATCCAGCAAGGGGACTCTGGTTCAGCACATGGCGTGGGGTGTTTTTCTTCGATGGTGAGCGATTGGAAGCCGTGGAACAGGAACTCCCATGCGAGTATGTGAATGCGATTCACATTGCGGAGGATGGCGTTCTCTGGTTCGGTACGGGCAGCATGACAAGCCGTCGTCTGGGTGGGCTTTCGCGCTATGAACCGGGTGCGTTGGAACGATGGGAACCTCGCTTGCCTGCCGAGAGGGCACACATCCGTGCCTGCTACGAGGAAGCCGATGGGACGCTCTGGCTGGCGACTTCCCAGGGACTGTTGCAGATCCGGGCTGATGAGGATGCCCACCTGTTCAGCGGCGCGGATGTCTGCGATGTGCATCGTGCGCAGGACGGCAGCCTCTGGCTCGCAACGTGGGACCGTGGGATAGAGTGCTATTCGCCTGAGCAGGTCGAGAGGATGAAGCGCATGGATCGGATTCCGTGTGGGTTCCATGCAGACCCCATACAAAAAGGCTCCAACCGCCGGGTGATGTACATTCATGAAGATACGGATGGCACGCTCTGGTTCGGCACGCAGGGAGGACTTATGTGCTACCGGGAGGGCCGACTGGAGCTGGTCGAACTGCCCAGGACCGGGTACCTGAGTTACGTCACCTGTATCCACCGGGACAGGCACGGCACCCTCTGGGTTGGAGGCGTCAACGGTCTGCATCGAATGGATGGAGACGGCTGGCATTCGCTGCTGGGGGAGGGTGAACTGCCTATTCGGTTCATCTGTTGTATACATGAGGACGACGATGGCACGCTCTGGTTCGGCAGCTATGGCGAGGGCGTCGTGTGCTACGACGGAGCGCGGTTTCGCAGTTTTGCAGCAGGTGATGGGTTACCAACCAACCATATCCGGTGGATCATGAGAGATCGTTCCGGCCTCCTCTGGGTGAGCACGGAAGGCGCCGGTGTGATGTGCTATGACGGCACAGGCTGGGCTGTCCTGGATACACGGGATGGATTGGCAGGCAACACCGTTTCATGTATATTCGAGAGAGAGGGCGCGCTCTGGTTCGGTACGGACAGAGGGATCACCCGCTACCGCCCCAACCGAACCGGTCCCATTGCGCGGATCGTCGCTGTCACGGCAGGAGAACGCTATACTGACCTGACACAGATGCTGCCATTGATCGCAGGCGAGCGCGTCACATTCGAGTACACCTCCATCGATTTCAAGACCCACCCAAGCAAACGCCTCTATCGCTACCGGCTGGAGGGATATGACCGTGACTGGTCGGCCCCGACCCGAGCCTGTCAGGTGGACTATGCCGAGTTGCCTCTGGGAGAGTACCGCTTCTGCGTGCAGGCGATCGACCGGGATCTGAACTACTCGGAGCCGGCGATGCTCTCGATCCGGGTTCAGGAAGATCCGCGCGAACTACGGCTCATGTCTCTACAGACCGAGTTGCAGAACCTGCAGCGTGAAGTCGGGCGGAAGTATGATTTTCAGAACATCGTGGGGCGTTCGGCGCCGATGAAGCGGATGTACGTGCTTATGGAGCGGGTGATCGATTCCAAAACGATGGTACTCATCAGTGGCGAGACGGGCACAGGTAAGGGCCTCGTTGCGAAGGCGATCCACTACAATGGACCTCGCAAGAATTACCCCTTACAAGAACTTAACTGTGGAGCCATGCCCAAGGAACTCATTGCAAGCATACTGTTTGGACACCGCCGAGGCACCTTTACAGGAGCGGACCAGGACCGGCCCGGTCTGTTCGAGGCAGCGGCAGGGGGAACGCTCATTCTCGACGAGATCAGCGAGATGCCGGAGGAGACTCAGGTTCACCTGTTGCGTGTGCTTCAGGAGAACCGAGTGCGCCGACTCGGTGAAACTCAGGAGCGGGAAGTGGATGTGCGTGTCATCGCGATCACGAACCGGGATCTCATGGCGGAGGTGCGCGCCGGTACATTTCGCGAGGATCTCTACTACCGACTGAGCGTGTTCCCGATCCATGTGCCCTCCCTGCGCGAGCGTCTGGACGATATCCCTCTGCTGGCCGATCATTTCCTGCAACGGTACAGTGCAGAACAGAATCGTGCGGTCGATGGCCTTGGTCCGGGAGTCATCGAGATGCTCCAGGAGTATCCCTGGCCGGGAAACATCCGCGAACTGGAGAACGAAATCCAGCGTGCCATGCTGCTTGTCGAGGAGGGGTTACCCCTGCAGGCTTACCATTTTTCGCCCCATATCACTCAGACCGAGTTGCTGATTCAGGATATCACCGCCGAATCGCTCGGCCTTCAGGAATCGGTAGATCGCTTCCGCCGCCGCCTGATCGAGGCGACACTCCGCGATTGTGACGGCAACCAGAGCGAGGCTGCTCGGCGACTTGGGATCCATCGCCCCAACCTGATCCGCCTGATGAAGCGTTTAGGGATTCGACCGGTCTGACTCGAATGACTCTCCGGTTGCGCGTTGTTACGTCGAACGTTTGAACGTTGGACGAACGCGGAAACCCGGTACGCCTCTCGTTCCTGGCCTGTGGTCGAACAGGTCGTATCCTATTGATACAGCCCCTCTGTCTCTAAATGAGACACCCTTTCTGTTCAATGTTCATGCGAGTTTTGTCCGAGTCTCCCCCTCACGCTTTGTCTCTAATTGAGACAGAGCGTCGATTTCCTGCCGGACGATCCCATATGGGATGAACCCTGTTTCCATGTGGGATCCTGCGTTTTCACGCATCGTGGCACGGAACTTGAAAAAGAGAGGAGTGGATTTGGTACAGGGTTACTTCATCATACCTGTCTAGCCCATCCATCTATCGACAATTCATCCCGGTGTGATATGTGACTTGTTTGCAAGGTCGTGCAGGCTCAGGAGGGGGATTTTTCTGTACGTTGTCTGAGCTGGATGAAACTGAGTGCGTTGAGCGTATGTTGAGGATGCGTGGCATCCTTTGCCACGCCATGTTCGAGCCCGAGGAGTGGATGTCCATGAAGTAACCCTCAACTGGAGGGAGCTGCCGAGCGGTGGTCTCCCTCCGCTATCTCGTGTGAGGATAGGGATTAGGATCCCTTAATCCCCTGCTTCCTGATACAAGTTTTGCACATATGACGCAAATCTCGTATACGGATAGGTTGATAACCGCAAGACGCGTATTTTGAGGAGAGATCCATGGGCCGACAAAATCCGTTGCTCTGGTACCTCGCCTTTCTCATTGGCGGGTTTGCGCTGTTGATCGAGAACGTGCGCTGCCTGCTGCGCGAGATCGCCTGCCTGCTGCAACTCACGCGTAAGCCGCGTATCTATCCCACGATCCATCCCTTGTTTGCAATCCTACTCAGCATCGGCACGTTCCTGTTCGGCGTGGCACTCTGGGCACTGCACATCACGCTGGTACTGCCGCTGCTGGTGGGTGTATGGGCGCTGTTGACCCGGAGGCATCGAGAGGTCAAGCCACCTCTGCCGGACGAGCAGGTAGGACGCCACTGGCACTACTATGACGGGATGATGTACGTGATCGCCCTCGGATCGTTCACGGCAGAGATCGCCGGGCATCTGGAGCCTTTCATTCCCAAAGATAGCTCCCTGCTCGATATCTGTTGCGGTCCGGGGATGCTCAGCCTGCACTTCGCCCCCAAATGCCGTCGAGTGGTGGGACTCGACCACGCCCTCGGGATGGTGCGGTATGCCGGACGACAGGCGGAGAAGAATGGCACGGCGAACGTGCAGTTTGTGCATGCCGATGCGACTCAACTCGGGAAATACACGGATGGCGAGTTCGACGTGGCGATCATCTCGATGGCGCTGCACGAGATGCCACGAGACATCGGTCTGGCAGCACTGAAAGAAGCGAACCGCGTGGCGAAGACGCTGTTGCTCGTGGACTACGCCGTCCCGTTGCCGAAGCATATCGGCGGGCTGGTGTACCGCTATCTGGAATTCATCGCGGGCCTGGAGCATCTGCGGGGATTCCTCCGCTACACCCGATGTGGGGGGCTGGATACCCTGCTCGAGCAGGCGGGGCTGAAGGTAGTGGAGGAAGTCACTGTGAGTCGAGGATGTATTCGAGTGGTGCGAACAAAGCACGTTCCAACGTTGAACGTGCAAACGTTCAACACCCAAAGGAGGTGATGCCTGGAGATGCCTGGAAGATGCCGGAAGTTCCACCAATCTCAAATCTCAAATCTCAAATCTCAAATCAAAAGGGGGAGGTATTTCACAATGCAGTCAAGAATCACACGAATGGTAATGGTCAGTCTTATCCTGATAACTCTCGTCGCCGTGTTCCAAGCGAACGCCGTGACCGAAGAGGAGATGCTTGCCATCTGGCAGGACATGGAGGCGGCATTCGACGCCCACGATGTAGATGGATGGGTTACCCATCTCACGGACGATGTCGTGTATGACTACGTTCCCACACCACCGCCGATGGAGGGCCAAGCGGCCATCGCCGATTGGATGAGTAACCTATTTCAGGTGTTTCCTGACATCCGTGGGGATACCCAGCGCATCCTCGCCTCGGGAAATATCCTGGTGGTGGAATACATCATCAGCGCCACTCAGGAGAGCGAGTGGATGGGAATTCCAGCGACCGGCAACAGTGGTCAGGTGGCCCACCTGAATATCGTTGAATTCGAGGGAGACAAGGTCAAACGCATTACGACCTATCTGGACAACGTAAGCGTGTTGGTGCAGCTTGGGGTGATGCCGGAGTCAGAACTACCCGATCTGACACCCTCCTTCACGCTTCCCGACCCGGAGCCGACGGGACTGGCGCCGTTGGAGGCGAGTATCGAACTTGCGTCACGATTCAATTCCCATGACCTAACGGCGTATGCGAAGATGCTCGCTGCTGATGGAGAGTACCGGTTCAACACTCTCGGAATGATGCCGCTGGCGCGCAACGAGCTAGTTGCCACGGTTGAGTTGTTCCAGCTCTCCGACTCAACGCTGCAGGGAGAAATCGTCCGGCAGATCGATCTGGGTGACGGTTGGCTTCTCATCGAAGAAGTATATCGAGGTGTCCATGATGGTTCCTACTTCGGCGTTCCCGCCTCGGGCAATTCGACGATCACAAGAACCGCTTCCGTTGCTCATTACAACTCTGAAGGTCTGCTGGCGCATATGAACTTCTACTTCGATAACCTGGGTGTGCTGATGCAGATCGGCGCTTTCCCGCCGCCACCCGCTCTACCCGAGCCAATGCAATCCCTGCACGATACGATGACGATGGGGATTAACTCGGGCGATCTCGATCTGTTCTTGTCCGCTCTTGCAGACGATGTGGTGTACGAGTATATGCCCTACCCCGCACCCCTTGAAGGCAAAGAACAGATCCGGGCGTTCTTCGAGGACGTGTACCAGAGCTTCCCTGACTTTCAGGGGGACGCCGGTAGGGTCTGGGCAAATGAAAACGTCATGATTCATGAGCACGTGGCTACGGGCACCCACCTGGGCGTCTTCCACAACCAGGTGCCTCCGACGGGTAATCAGATTCTCATCCCCCATATCGACATTTCGGACGTGGAGAACGGCCAGGTCACACGGTTCGCCAGTTACCTGGATGCGACCGGCATACTTGTTCAGATGGGCGCGATGCCAGCGCCTGAGATGCC
>JAJRTO010000357.1 GCA_024278235.1 Candidatus Poribacteria bacterium | reverse complement strand
TCGCGTTTAAGGTCCGCAAAGTCTCTTCCGCTGCTGCCCGATCATCGCAGCTCAGGGCCGTGGTGCTATTTGCCGCGATGATTCCTACCTGCGCGGAGAAACAGCATACCATCGTCTTCCGCAGTGTGATCCAGCCGTGTACGAGCAGTGCTGTGGACACCAACACGAGCACAACAGTGCCCATCAATGTGATGAGTAGTGTGAGTTTCCATTTGATGGAAAGATCGCGAAAAGTAAACATATCCGTATGGCCGATCCCGTAGCAACTAGACGCGGATATCCACTTTCGTGTCCTCGGGTCTACGCTGCTGTTCAAGCTGACGCTGGATCAGATCTGCCAGTCCGATGCTGCGTTGTGCCATCCGCTGTGCGATCTCGCGGTCAAACAGGAAGGTATAGATCTCCTCACTTTGACCGCCATCGAGTAGTCCGCCCTTTGGGATAGTCCGGCGCATCGTCTTGAGCAGATTCTCCAGGAAGATCGCTTCAAAATCGCGTGCGACTTTCCTCAGGTCGTCCGACGATTCCCATTTTCTCTGTTGCAAAGTCTTGGTACGTTCGATACTGTCCATCAGAGGTGCGATCCTGGTTAAAGGTTCCATTTTGAAGGTTCTCCTTAACAGAGGTTCATCGAATGATCAACTGTGCATGGAGTGCCCCTTGTTGAGCTATATTCTGTAGGATGGTGATGAGATCCTGTGGTGTGGCACCAAGAGCATTGAGGGCATCCACTACTTGCTGAATGGTCGTGCTGTCTGGAACGGTTCGTAAGATGTTGTCCTCTTCTGTTACAGTGATTTGAGAATTCTCTTCGAGCATCGTTTCACCCTGAGTCAACGGCAATGGCTGAGACACACGATTGCTGCTACTGATTTCCACACGTAGACTTCCGTACGTCACAGCTACAGGGGAGATTTGCACATTTTCGCCGATCACGATCGTTCCTGTACGCTCATCGATAATGACTGCCGCCACCTGGTCTACGGCCACATGAAGATTGCCGATGGTTGCGATGAATGCAGCCAGGTTGTCCTTCGATTCCTCGGGGACCTGCACCTGTATTGTTCCCGCATCTGTTGCCAGTGCTATCGGTTTGTCGTGACGCTGATTGATCACATCGGCGATATTGGTTGCCGTTGTGAAGTCCGCGTGATAGAGTACCAATGTCAGACGCTCATCCTCCGTGAGTTCCACTATCGGCTCTTTTTCCACGATCCCACCACCGGGAACCCTCCCGGTAGTCGCATGGTTCTTCTTCACGCGCTGTTTTTTGTCACGGATGTTAAAGCCTCCCAATGAGATAGCCCCCGCAGCGCGGACGTACACAGGCCCTTCGGGATTCATCGAATCTGCAAGCAACGTCGGTTCGAGGTATCCTCCTCGGAGGCTCGTGGCATTTCCGGGCGATGTGACGGTCACGTCCAGTTTACTGCCCTGTTTTGCATAGGGCGGAAGGGATGCATGCACCATAACCATCGCTGCATTCTTGGACTGAATCGCCTGCAACGGAATCGTGCTACCAAACCGCTGGTACATGTTTTTTAGGAACGTTGCGGTCGTGATGTCTTGAGTGCCCCCCGTCCCATTCAACCCGGTTACCAGGCCAAGTCCAACGAGGTGAATGGGTTGAACACCTCGAATCTGAGTGATGTCTTTGATGCGAGGCTGGGCAGACCAACTGATATTGCAGATCCCTGGCAGTAGGATCAGCAGAGTCAATGACAGAAAAAGTGAACGAGTAGGTGTTTGGTTGGTTTGCATCAGAACGGCCATACCCAATCCAGGAATCGACTCAGCCAACCAGGTTTCTGATTGCTGAGAATCCCTTTCCCTGTGTAAGTGATTTCAGGATTTACGAGGAACATGGAATAGATCGTATTGTCGGCTCGGATATCCTCAGGGCGGACAATTCCTTTGACAGAAATAAGTTGTGTTTCTCCGTTCACAGTGATGGTACGGTTTCCATCGATCACCAGATTGCCATTGGGGAGTACTTCCTGGACAAGTGCTGAAACTTCCGCCTGGAGCGTTTCCGTGCGGCTCGTGCTGCCACCGCCGGAGTAGCTGCTTTCGCCTCCCAGTTTCACGCCTTCGTTCAAGAGATCAAAGCGTTTCTTGAGCCAGGTATTCGCCGGGATGGGCAAGGCTGACAGGCTCCCCTGTTTATTGGAACTTCGTTTGGTCTGGGTATTGGAACTCTTGGATGCGCTTGCCTTCTCCACGACCAGAACGGTTACCACATCGCCCACCCGTCGTGCCTTGATATCAGAATAAAGTGAGAGCGCGGCTGCACTACGCCCATTGCCACTTTGAGCACTACACGGTAGGCTCATCGTCCATAGGAGAACAAGCGATAACCCAGTCAATAATAGACGCTTCATGCTGTCTCACTTTCTCACTAATGGTTCATCAGTCTTCAACAAATAAATCAGCTACTGACACGAGTTTTTAGTTAGTTCTTGCCGCTCAGCAGGATCTCTCGCGGACCTGCAACGATACCAATCTGTTCCTTGTCCGATACGAGATTGTGTACTCGTATCTTCTGACCGTACTGCCCTGCCTGCAATGCACGCCCCTGTGCGCTCACCTTGAGTTGTCCACGTTGCACCATGAGGGTGACCTCGTCCCCCTGCCGGACTAACACGGGATATTTGACATCCTTTGCCCGGATCGTTTCACCTGTCGTGAAAGCCCGTTTTGTCATGCCGCCTATCACGGAACCATCTTCTTCGGATTTCGAGTCTGCCTCAACAAAGGTAACATCTGCAGGGATGATCAGATGGTTCACCGCCAGCGGACGTTTGGCAACGGCAACTTGTGCGCGTAGCACAGGTTTCAACACAATGTTCTGCCGAGCTACTGGCTTATGGTTTGATATCAGCCGTGCCTCGACGGTAACGGGAGCAACATCTAATTGCATCGGAGGCGCGGAAACCCATCGAAATTCAATACGGGCATCGGTATCCCCAACGGTCATCGACTGGATAGGACTTGCGGGTCGAACCTGAATAGAACGATTTCCGAACTGTTGGCGTAGGAAGTCCTGGGCATCTGCGAGAAGTTTTTCGGGCGACCAGATATATTGAGCTGTCTGGACGGTAATCTGTTTCCCCTCGATGCGCATTTGAGAAACCGGTAGAATTCTGGCCTGAATCAGACGGGTGCGTATATGAGGTTGATAGAGGGTCCGCGATTTTCCGGGCTGCGGAGCGGCAGCAATACGGACTTGCTGAAGCTGTTTGAGAATCCCGTCGGGAGCCTGAATCTGTGCTATCTCGCCGAGCAGGATAGATGGGCCGGTGACCTGAGCTTGCTCATGAAGTTTGATCTGCACGGGTAAATCTGTCGCAACACTAAAGGTGACACAGAGATAGATCTGGAGAACCAGAACTCCTGAGAACCAGAGGATCCGCTCATATTTTGGAGATTGCCTATCGACGTAACCCATTTGCGATTCCGAGCATCTCGTCGGCTGTCTGGATCGATTTTGAATTCACTTCATAGGCGCGTTGTGCGACTATCAGAGCGACCATTTCATCGACAATCTGGACATTTGACATCTCAAGTGCCCCGGATTTGATCATCCCCAAACCGTTGGTACCCGGTGCACCTACGATGGGATTGCCGGCGGCACTCGTGGGCTGATAGATCCCTCCCCCCATATGACCTAATCCTGCCGGATTGGGGAAAAGTGCCAGTTGAATGGAGCCCATCGATTCCTGATCGGTCTGATCAGGACGTTGAGCGAGGACGTTGCCATCGGCTGTGATGAAAATGTTCGTGTGGGGGATCTCCGGTGGGATGATGACAGGAGGATCCAGAAGGAGCCCTTCGGGGGTGACAAGCTGTCCGTTCCCATCCTGACGGAAGAACCCGGACCGGGTGTAACCGATATTGCCATCAGGAAGCCGTACCTGAAAGAAGCCCGGCCCTTCGATGGCCATATCGAGCTTGTTCTCGGTTTCCTGTAATCCGCCAGGGCTGAAGATACGCGGAGTTGCGACTAAGCGTGTACCATGACCTATCTCGATCCCAACCGGGAGCTGAGTCCCAGCCATGTTCATCGCACCTGCCGGCCGGAGTGTCTGGTACACGAGATCCTGGAAGTAGAGCGTTTCTTTCTTGAATCCCGTTGTATTGACATTGGCGATGTTATTGGCAATCACATCGATATGTTTCTGCTGAGCGGTCATCCCAGACGCAGATGACCAGAGAGCGCGCATCATTGGTGAGTCTCCTTTATCAGATTGTGTCGCATAGCGAACCACTCAAAACGTAGCGAACGATGAATCATGCCCGCCCCACTTCATTTGCCTGACCAATGGTCGTATCGAACGATTGGATGGCTTTCTGGTATCCCTCATAGTTGCGGAGAGCTTCGATCATCCCTACCATTTCACGGACAAGGTCGACATTCGACTCCTCAATATAGCCCTGGCGAACCTCCGTGTTCGCCGGGACCAATGTCCCCATGGTACCGTCTGATGCAGCAAACAGATTGTTGCCTTCCCTGGCAAGCTGTGTTCCCTGGGGGACATCCTCTATGCGGAGTATGTCTACTAACACGTCATTTGAAGCGATCTGTCCCTGAGTATCGATCTTGATGTTCCCCTGCCCCAACTGGATCGGGCCGTTTTGGCCAAGCACAGGCCAACCGGAAGCTGTGATCAACTGTCCGTTGGCATCCAGTTGGAAGTGTCCGTCGCGTGTGTAACGCTCCGTTCCGTCTGGATGTTGTACCACGAAGAATCCGGAGCCGTCCAGGGCGACATCCAGAGGACTGTCTGTGTGCCGGAGATTCCCCTGTGAGAAATCGGTTACATAGCGTGTGTAGATGATGGAGGGTGGCTCATAGGTACTGGTAGGCGGTTCCACGACAAGCTGTATCTGGGCGCCTTCTTGGTAGTGTGTGGCGAATGATGTGTTGATACCAATACGATCCTGCTTGTACCCGGGTGTGGAAGCATTTGCCAGATTGTTGGCAATCACGTCCATGCGTAACACTTCATACTGCATGCCCTGGGTTGCTGTGTAGAGCCCGCTGAACATAAGGAAACCTCTCTTGTCAGAATTCAATCCCTTGCGAAGTTGTGTTGTTCTGGAGCAAATCGTATGCCAATAAGACTCCCGATAGGTAACACCAGTCACAGTTTGAGATGATAGGATCGTGCATCCAGGGAAAGGGGAATGAGTCCATAGGTCGATGAGCAATGGTATCCCATAGATCCACACATCAAAAACTATCATCTCAAACTGAAAAGGGTGTGGTTATTCATGCTGATATTGCTGGGGATATATGTTCCGAGTTGGACAAAAGGGAGGGAAATTTTTTCCGGGGTTCAAAGGTTGTTGATACTCACGAAGGGAGTAGAGCATGCTGCCAGCTTGTTGGCCAGGATGGTTTCACGCCGAAACGAGCAAGCTGCACGCTCTACGGGGGACTCACTGAAAAACTCGTGTGACTGAGGCCAGTCCGTTTCTAACGGACTGAAGCTGTTAGCCTTATATTTGAATGCAAGAGGCTGCTTCAGCAAAAAGCCTCATAGATTGCTCTCACGGCTCGCTCATAATCCACGGCCTCCACTCCCACAATGATATTGATTTCAGAAGATCCCTGGTCAATCGTACGGACATTGACACCTGCCTCGCCCAGTGCGGTGAACAGGCGAGCGGCGATCCCGGGTCGATAGGCCATCCCTTCGCCTACGGTGGCGATCAGTGCCAGTCCGTGCTGAACCTCCACACGATCGGGATTCAACATGTTCTGGATTTCATTCTTCACGATTTCCGCTTTGTCATCCAATTGCTCATCGCTGATAATCACCGACATCGAGTCGATGCCCGTGGGGGAGTGCTCATAGCTGATCCCGTGCGATTCCAGGATCTCCAGTACACGTCTTCCGAAGCCATGCTCCTGATTCATCAGGAATTTCTCGATGTAAATCAGACTGAAACCGGGTTTCCCGGCGATGCCCACAATCGTATGAGCGGTCGTATCTCGTTGATGAGAGATCATGGTGCCACGATTCTCGGGGCAGTGTGAATTCAGAATGTTGATGGGAATCTTGGCTTGATACACGGGGGAGATCGCTTCCTCATGGAACACTTTGGCTCCCATATAGGCGAGTTCCCGAAGTTCCCGGTAGGTTACCTTACGCATCGGCTTGGAGTCTTCGACAATCGTCGGATCGGCCATCAGAAAGCCGGAGACATCCGTCCAGTTTTCATAGATTTCTGCATGGATGGCGCGTGCAACGATAGAACCTGTGATATCTGAGCCGCCTCGCGTAAACGTCTTGATTTCTCCCTCATGGGTTGTCCCATAAAACCCTGGTATCACATAGAGGCCCGAATCATCCAAACGATCCGATAGTCGTTTATAGGTCTCCTCATCGACGCTTCCATCATGACGGAAGCGGATCACCTCAGCCGCATCGATAAAAGTGGCCTCCAGATAATCAGCGATGATGCGCGCACAGAGATATTCTCCCCGAGAAGCGACGAAGTCCTCAGATGCGCCGGATTTGATCTTCTGATAAACTTGATCCAGCAATCCCTCTATATCAACATGTACTCCGAGTTCCTGTGCAATCTCCAGATAGCGGTTCCGGATGATGGTAAATGGTTCTGTGATCCCAAGCCCTTGCTTTGCCAAGCCGTGGCAGAGATAGAGCAGATCCGTGATCTTCTTTTCCTTCTTCCCCTTCTTCCCCTTCTGATTCCGCTTCCCCGGTGCAGACACCACGATATATCGACGACGCTCATCCATCTGCACAATCTTCTGTAGCTGCCGGATTCGCTCTGCACATGCGACAGAAGATCCGCCAAACTTGCATGCAATAGACCCCATGTTTCCTCCTGCTTTTGGTTCATAATTTAGCGGGAATAATAGCACACCGCATGAGAGGATGCAACATGAATCCATCTCTCCATTGACGAGGGTATCCAGCAATGGTAGAATACCTGGGAATTCCTGTGGCATGATCCCTATGATCAGGAGGTGTGTCTGTTTGGCACAACCATCGATTCTGTATGTGGGTGTTGGAACACACTCATGGAGATGGATTCAATCGATCGGCATATGCATCCTGATCATTTGCTCAACGCATGCAGAAGCTAACAGTATCAAACAGACCATCGATCATCTCGCTGAAACCCTCTGGCAACAGCAGTTCCAGGCTCTTGAGCGTGGGAGCAAAATATCCATCTGGCCCATAGAATCCCATCGACTGGAACCTGCGAACATCTGCCGTGGGCTGTTGGTATCAGCCTTGCGATCTCAGACAGCGGATGTTCTCTTTGATATCCGGGATGCGGAGCAATTGGCTCAGCGATTCTCACCTTATCCCTTCGAGGTAGCCGCGCTGGATCGGATCTCACGACACCTGGCATGTGAGATGTTGCTCACAGGTAAGTTACGGGTTGGGAGAGATAGATCCTTTCTTCAGGTGACAGTATGGGACATGAAACAAGCTGCCGCCATTGATCTTATTGAGGTGTCCTTTGAGACTCCTGTCGCGTGGTGGGAACCGGACTCTGTGCCAGATCCGAAGTATGCTCAAATGTGGCGAAGTCGAGTCTTTGTGGGACAGCACTTCTTGGCAATGGCGGTGGGTGATTTCGATGGGGACGCCTCTAACGAGATAGCCCTTGCGACGAACACGGATATCTCCTTCCGGTATTGGAGTGGACTGGATCTGCAGTATCATGTGGATCAGCCAGGAATAAGCTACTGGAAGGAACCGAACAAACTGCTGCTAAATGAGCGTTCCCTCCGGACATTGCTCGTGCAACCGGAGCGGGAGCGGGATCGACTGTTTATCTCCGTTCCATCGGACAAGATCGCTACTGCTGCGGTTTTAGAATTCAAGCAAGAGGGGATGGGAGTTGCCGTATCGGGGGAAAATCTCTGGCGGACACGATTCTTGCCGCATCTCGGTATCTTCTCTGCCGGGCAAACGATCCTCGTTGGGCCAGAAGGACCGAAAGTCCAACCGATGCCGGAGAACTATCGGGCCCTCTGTGTGGCCAATGTGGATGATTCCCCTGAGGAAGAATCCATCCTCATCAACCGTGATGGAAATCTATGCGTGTATCGTCAGCAGGATGATCGCTTTGAAAAATGGTGGCAGAGTCCTCCTGTCTTCGGTTCCACAATATCAGTCGGGGATCTCGACGGCAATCATCTCGCTGAGATCGTTTGTAGTGGCAAGGATTCTGAGTTTACAGACGATCTGTCCATCCTCGAATGGGATGGGGTCACCTATTCCATGAAGGCGACCTGGACGATGGACGGCCAGATACAGGACATAGAGATTGCCGACATCAATAATGATGACGTTGACGAGTTAATTGTACTGCTGAATCGACCTCTGGGGAGTATCGTGTATCTCTATCATGCGAAGTAGAATATGAAAGCAAAATCATTCGGAGATTATCTGTTTAATTTATTGCTATGGATTCTCATCCTGGGATTTGCAGCGGCCCTGTTGATGATGGGCCTGGTCGGTGGGATGGTGCTGACTTACTGGCGTGCTCTGCCCGGCATCGATGAACTTGAGTATGGGAGTACCCGTACCTGGCAGCAGCATCTTGAAGTCTACTCCGACATCTCAAGGATTCCTCAAGGAACCCACATCTCCTTTCTGCAGAACAAACTGGACCGCCTCGAATATGAGAAGGTCACGAGAAAGCCCTCTACCAAAGGAGAATATCAGTTCGATGGCACGTCGGATCTCGGTGAGATCCAGCTTTACCTGCGTGGATTTCGTTATCCAAGACGTGTCGTTGAGCCTCACCTCATCGTTCTTACCATCAGGCGTGGGCGAGTCGATGTCATCGAGGATGAGGATGGAAACCGGTTTTCGTTTTTTGAGATGGAACCCGAACTCATTGCCGAATTGTACGATGAGCGTGGAACAACACGCCAGGTTGTACCCTTCGCACGGATGCCCAACCATCTGCTGGATGCGTTTGTCGCCATCGAGGATCATCGATTCTACAAACACTGGGGTGTCGATGTTCAGGGGGTACTTCGCGCGCTCATCTACGACATTCGTACGCGCAGTACGGCTCAAGGTGCAAGCACCCTGACGATGCAATTGGCGCGTAACGTGTTCCTGAATTATGATCAGACGCTGTCGCGTAAGATCAAGGAAGCTCTGCTCGCTCTGAAAATTGAGCACCGGTTTTCCAAAGATGAAATCCTGGAGCGCTATCTGAATTTTGTGGATTTGGGGCGGTATGGTGGACGACAGGTTCATGGTGTGCAAGAAGCCGCCCAATGTTACTTTGGCAAAAATGTGTGGGAACTGGAATTACATGAATCTGCTCTCCTGGCCGGCATCCCGAAGTCCCCCACACTCTACTCCCCTTTGCGCCATCCGGATCGGGCACGTCAACGACGCGATGTGATCCTGAATGTGATGCTTGAAAGGAATTACATCAGCCGATCCGAATACGAGAAGGCCGTAAAACAACCTGTCAATATCAGCTACCGACCTCAGGTACTCAATGAAGCTCCCTACTTTCTGGATATGGTGCATCGTCAATTGCAGCAGGACTATGATGCAGAGATTCTCTATAGCAGGGGATTGCGTGTCTATACGACCATCGACATGTCGTTCCAAAGCGCGGCAAATCAGGCCATCCACGATGGGCTGAGCCAGATGGATCAGATGCTCAACGAAAAAGAATACCAGTTCCTGGCGTACGAAGAAAATGCTCCGGGACTACCCGGCTATCAAGATCCTCTCAACTATGTTCAAGGCGCGCTTATCGCTATTGAGCCGCAGACAGGCTATATCCGAGCGATGGTTGGCGGAAGAGACTATGATGTCAGCCCCTTTAACCGGGCCACACAGGCACTCAGACAGCCTGGATCCGCGTTTAAGCCCTTCATATTGGCAGCCGCTTACGCTGATGGTATCGCCCGGCCAAGTGACATCGTGATCGATGAACCCTGGTTCGTCCCTGATCGCAACCAACCTGACGGACGCTGGGCTCCCAAGAACTACTACAATCGTTACTATGGCCCGGTCACGCTTCGTACCGTGATCGAACGTTCGATCAACGTTGCTGCCAGTCGTTTTATGAACGAGCGTGTTGGCATCCGACGGACGGTGGAGATGGCGAAACGTCTCGGTATCAAAAGCAAACTCGATCCCTATCCGTCATTGGCTCTCGGTGCATCCGTCGTCTCGTTGAGTGAACTCACGCATGCCTATGCGACGCTTGCGGCGCAAGGCATCCGTACCGAGCCCGTGAGCATCCTGTACGTCGAAGATGCAACCGGCACATTGTTGCAGGAATTCACACCGCGTCGTCAGCGTGTGCTCGATGCAGATGTTGCCTATCAACTGACTTATCAGCTTCAAGGTGTATTTGAAAGCGGTACAGCGAGGAGATTGCGGGCGCAACCATATCTGTTCCGCTATCCCGCTGCGGGCAAGACCGGCACGACAACCGAATATTCCGACGCCTGGTTTATCGGTTACACACCGAATCTGGCAGCCGGCGTGTGGGTAGGATTTGATACACCGTCCCTCAGCATCCGATATCCAGGGAGTCAGGCCGCTGCACCGATCTGGGCAAGGTTCATGAAGAAGGTCAGTTATCAGCCTGGAATCCCCTTCGATGTGCCCCCCGGGATCGTGTTTCGTGAGATAGACAAAGAGACGGGATTGTTGAGAGGGCCGAAATGCCCATCCAATAGGATCATTGAAGAGGCATTCATCGTCGGTAATGAACCTGCTCAGGTGTGCAATGTACACCCCTGAGCAGTTACGATCCACTCACGATGACTTCTGAATGCTGCATTCCACATACCCACGACGTGCCAGGAACTCGAACATCTCGTGCAGAGCCTCGACCTGTTCCGAAGGATGGTGGAGTGGTCTTTGCTCCGTCTCATAGGGATAGGGACGTTGGCTCTGACGCATGCACTCCGCAATCTGGTCAATCGTGCGTACCCCGTCACACCAGAACATCATATCCCTCCAATGGCCAGACCATCGCGGACTGCTACGTCCCTCGCGTTCTTCTGAGGTGAGCCGGTCAAACGTGATCGTACTTTTGCAGAGACGACTTGGCACGATACCTTCAGTATGCCGAGGTCGTTGTGGGCCTTTGTAAATCGAGCGGATCTGCTCATGATAGGCGGACAGATTTCGATCTTCTCCCGGGATGAATCGTCCCACCGAGTCGAGTGCCGTGTGCATCCGTTCACTCAAGTAGGATAGACTTGCCTCTGCCAGATGATCTTTTTGAGCCTGTTCCAGGGATTCTCCGGCATGCCGCGTTACGAGCTTCGCCAGCCATGCCCCTTCCTTCTGCTGTGCATCTGCAAGCAAATAGAGGTACGTTGCCCCCAATACGGCGATCTGGGTATGTTGCTCAGGAACGACCTTGTCCATCGTATCCGCAGATGTATGCCAATACCGATTCACGGGAGCTATCCAGGGACAGGGAACGCCGATAGCAGGATCCGCAATGAGATTGTCTGTCATCGAGAAACGCCGGCGCGTCCAGGTGCGTGGAGACCAGTGCCGCTGAGCCAGTTCCAGAACGAACGCATCTGCATACGATGCCAATGCATGCGGATTGAAATGCAGATGAATGCCAGGTGCGTCTTCCCCCGCGTAGGCACTTCCTCCTGTGCTGTCCAGACAGAGACCTCCGAGTATAGGCAGTGGTCGATAGTTGTCAGGGGATGACACTCCCATCAACTCGTGCATATAGGCATAGGTTCCATAACATTCACTGGTGAACAGAAATCGGATCGAGCGACGAGGCGTTCTGAGTTTTCCCCGCTTGATAAGCGTCTGGATAAGTCGAGCTATCTCAAGCATGGTTGCCCCGCCTGAAGCATTATCGATAGCTCCCTGCTCGAAGAGATGACCCAGGACGAGCAGCTCTTCCCCTGGCCGGGCGTCCCCTTGAATTCGTCCGGTGATGATAGGGAGAGAGCCCTCATAGAGACGGCTATTGACCTCCGCATGGACGTGAATTTCCCCCTGGGAAAGCAGGTGAGCCAGTCGCCTCCCTTGATTCGGCGAGAGATTGAATCCCCAAAGCGGTGTATCCCCTGCGATCATCGGCCACCCACCGGGATCGTCACTCCACGAGTTGACCCAGGCAACGGCATCGGGCAGATCCTCCGGATTGTGCATGTAAGCAGAAACAATGCCAATGGCTCCATGTTTGGCTGCCAATGCCTTGACGCGGTGAGGATGCGCCCATGTGAAGATCGCTTTTCCACGAATATTCACCGCTTGGTAATGCGATTCTTGGGTGCCATCTTACACCATGACCAGGGGCACTTGGACTCCACCTTCCGGTGTCGGGGCACTCCACATACAGAGTGAACAGGGAACCTGTTGGTAGTCTGCGAGGACATCCTCCGATGGAAGCAGTCGCAAACATGCACTCTCCACGTCCCAGGCAAGGGGCATTTTCCAGTCACCATAGAGCGTACGGCCATCCGCCGGATATTCGCGAATCTCCGCTTCCAGGCCCAACGCCTGCAACTGTTCCAACACATAGGAGGCTGTCTGGTGGAAAGCCTCAAAATCAAACCAGCGGTCCCGATCATGAATCGCTGCGTTCATCTGCCAGATGTCGTCAGGAGATGCGTTACCTGAAAACTGAGAATAGAGTTCCTGATGCATGGTTGTACTCCGATGATATATTATCGGCCGTGAGCCACTTCACTCTGATACCACTTCCATAGTCTTGTGAGCCCATCGGCAACGGGTGTCTGAGGATCGTAGTCGAGCAGGTTGCGGGCCCTCTCGATGCTGGCAAAGTTGACCTTCGGCTCACTCGGTGGGGCCGGAACCGTGGAGAGGATCGCCTTATATCCTACCAAATGTTCAACGATCTTTACGAAGTCCGCCATCAGCACCGGTTCTCCCCGGCCAAGATTGATGATCTCGTAACCCAGAGGTCTGTCGATTGCCGCGATGATACCTGCAATGACATCATCCACATAAGTCCAATCCCGCTTCATTTGACCTGCGTCAAAGAGGATGATCTCCTGTTGATTTGCAATACGATCCGTGACGATGAAGGGCATCATGTCAGGCCGGCTGCGGGGACCGTAAACGCTGAAGAAACGCAGTGCCGTGAAATTGAGCTGATGCAAATTATGATATGTATAGCCCATCACCTCGATGGCTTTCTTGCTGGCCGGATACGGAGCCAGAGGATGGTTGCAGGGATCTGTCTCGGTAAAGGGCAGGTTTTCTGTTTTACCATAGATAGAGGAGGTGGAGGCAAAGATGAAGTTTTCAACATGGTGATCACGGGCGGCTTCCAGCAGATTGATAGATCCGGTGATATTAACAGCCGTATAGAGCTTGGCTCGTCCGATAGAGTAACGCACAGCACCGTAGCCCGCCAGATGAACGACGGCATCCGGTTTGTGTTTGCCAAAACAACGTATGATGGCATCTTCATTCCGGATGTCCTCCTCATACAAGACACAACGCATGCAACTGCGGAACGATGCTGTGTTCGCCTGTTTACGAGCGGGGCTATAGTAATCGTTGAAATTGTCCAGAGCGATGACCTCATCGCCGCGCTCCAGGAGTGCTTCGCAAAGGTGAGAACCGATGAAGCCAGCAGCACCGGTGACAAGAATTTTCAAAGTAGATCTCCTCGATATTTATGAGACATCACAATGTACGATCACCGCGATCTTAGCGGCATTTGCGATTGCAATGCACTGCTCTCTGTCTACAACGAACGCCCGTTCCGCTTCAATGGCCAGCGCGGCAGCTTCCACCTGGTCCAGTAGTTCAATCGTCTCTGGCCCAACGGTTGGCACATCGAAGCGAAAATCATGATCCGGGTGAGCTGCTTTTGCGACCACAATCCCAGATCCTGCCAGCTTCGCCCCCCGGCGAATTGCCTCGTCCGTGCCTTCAACCGCTTCGATGGCGACGACAATCCCTTGCTTCAATACGACGGTCTGACCCACATCCCACGTTGCCATCTGGCGAGCGAGCTTCATCCCATACTCGATGTCATGGTTCACACTTTTGTCAATACGCCTACGTGTGAGCTGTCCACTCTCAGGTAGCAAGGCATGAAGATAACGACGCTGATCCAACACCCGCAGATCATGCGCCTCGAATGTGTCGGCAATAGCTCGAAGCAGTGCTCTATCTCCACGTTGCTTGGTGCGGGCTAGAATTTTCATCGCCAATGTATCGAAGCGCATGGGATGGAACAACTGTGTCTTGGCGACACTCCCAATCAACACGATGTCACTGACCTCGGCATGCACAAAGCACTTGATGATTTTACGTA
The DNA here is from genome assembly GCA_024278235.1 of Candidatus Poribacteria bacterium. Classification (GTDB taxonomy): domain Bacteria; phylum Poribacteria; class WGA-4E; order JAJRTO01; family JAJRTO01; genus JAJRTO01. The sequence goes on along the minus strand of JAJRTO010000357.1, from coordinate 2,593 downwards.
TTTGACCAGGGGATGTTTGGTGAAATTGGGTGGCAAGCTGCTTGAGTTCCGGGGCAGGATGATTTGAGATGCTTACGACAACGGCAGGATGACCCTCGGCCGATAAAGATTCAATCAAAATGGCTGGTAGACGCCCCCCTCCCGCAACAATACCGATAGGGACTTTATCAGATCGCGATGCCACGTTCGGAACTCTCAATGAAACGGATGAGATATTCGACTTCAGGATCTTCGGGGATCTCTTCCCGGATCCGTTGGATTGCCTGACTGATATTCAACTTGGAGCGGAACAGCAGACGATATGCTTGCTTGAGATGACGCAGGTTTTCTTTGGAAAGAGATCGCATTGCATGCACCACAGCAGTTGAGAGACCCATTGTATTGAGGCCACGGATGGTTGCGGGGTATCCATCACCCATCATAAAGGGTGGAAGATCCTGCACGAACTTAGCGCATGCTCCTGCCATGGCACATTTCCCAACACGTACAAACTGATGGAAGCTCGCCTTTGCTCCAATACGCGCATGGTCCTCTATCTCTACATGTCCTCCAAGTGTGGCAAAGTTCGCCATGATCACATGATCGCCGACAATACTATCATGAGCGATGTTCGTCCAGTTCATCAACAGGTTGTCATCCCCCAGTATCGTCGCACCATCTTCCGTTGTTGCGCGTGAGATCGAGACGTATTCGCGAATGATGTTACGGTCGCCAATGTGTGTGTAACTTCGCCATCCCTTATATTTCATATCTTTGGAGGGGTTTCCCAGGGTTGAACCGAAGAAGATCTCACAATCTTCACCAATCATCGTCCAACGGCAGATCTGGACATGGGGGCCGATCTTGGTGCGTTCTCCAATGACCACATCTTCTTCAATAATCGTGAAGGGACCTACTTCAACATCTTCCCCTAATTCGGCTTTTGGATGAACAATTGCTGTCGGGTGAATGCTACTCATGGTATGTCCCTTTCAGTGCTTTCATGCACTTTCTGTCCCTGTCCTGTCCTCACCGAGAAACACGGAAAACTCGGCTTCTGTGGTGATCTGTCCATCGACCGTTGCAACACCTCGTATCCGGACGAATTTGCTCCTCAATCGAAGCACCTCGACTTCGAGACGGAGTTGATCGCCTGGAACCACGGGTGTCCGAAATCGAACATTATCCATTGCTGCAAAGTAACCCAGCTTGTACCGATTCTCTGGAATCCTTTTGACCAGGTAACCGGCTGTCTGTGCCAATGCTTCCAGTTGCAAAACCGCAGGCATAATAGGACGTCCTGGAAAATGTCCCTGAAAGAACTGCTCATTGAAGGTGACATTCTTGATGCCAACGGCTCGCTTTCCTTCTTCGAGTTCAACGATACGATCCACCATACAGAATGGATAACGATGTTCAAGTAGATCATAAATCTCTATGGCACCAACCGGTGGATCCAGTCTGCATCTCAACTGTTCCCGTAAGGTTTCCACCAGGCGAGTATTCAGAGTATGTCCTGAGCGAACACAAGTAATATGAGCTTGCGGGAGTCGTCCGAGAAGATACAGATCGCCAATCAGGTCCAGGATTTTGTGTCGAACCAACTCATCAGGATAGCGTAATTCGCTCTCTGTTTCACCTGATCTGTTGACGACAAGGACATTCTGCCCTTCTGTCGCTCCTTTGCCGAGCCCCATCGAGCGAAGCGCCTCCACTTCATGTTCGAAACAGAACGTGCGGGCACAGGCAATTTCTGTCGCATAGTCATCCGTTTGCGGATCAAATTCGGCATATTGGGTTGGACCATCCGGATAGTCAAACAAGAAGCTGATACGAAATGTCTCAGCAGGCTGGGCGATGATCTGAGCCCCCTGCTCTGTCAGAATGATGGGAGATTCAGGTCTGAGTTGCCTGCGCTCGGTATCCTGCTCAAGGATTCCCGCCTGCCGGATAGCTTTTGCAATCGGGACCGCACTGCCATCGAATGCAGGTGGTTCTGAAGCATCGAGTTGCACAATGACGTTGTCGATCTGGCAGCCCGCCAAAGCTGAGAGCAAGTGTTCAACACCATAGATCTTGATCTCACCTTCCTCGATACTTGTACAATGAGGGATCTCTGTGATGCGTCGAGCCTTTGTTAAACTCAAGGTTGGAGAACCTTCGAGATCGGGGCGTTGGAACACAATCCCATGATCTGGATCAGCAGGAGACAACGTCATGTTCACTGTCATGCCGAGCATGAGTGATGTCCCGGAAAAGGTAACAGGCTGCCGAATAGTGCGTTGGTTATGCACGTTGACTTATCCCCTTATCGAGAGTTCAGGACCAGGATCCCGGAATCCGGCAGTTTTTTTGATGTCTCATTCAGATCCTCAGTTTGCTTCTGAGTGAGGTTCACAATGGCTTCATGCACTGTATCACAGATTAAGAAAAGCCTCCTGCCACCAACGAGGGTAATAACCCGGTTGACACGTTCATTGAGTGCGGCTAGTATGAGTTCGCCATCCAGGGCTCGCAGTTTGTGCATTTTACCCACCAGGATACCGATGGTGGTGCTATTGATGTAGCCTACCTCGGAGCAGTCCACTACAATCCGATGGTTTCCCTCTTCGAT
>JAJRTO010000356.1 GCA_024278235.1 Candidatus Poribacteria bacterium | reverse complement strand
TTCTATATCTGCAATTGGTAACTGGTGGACGAATCCAGATGGAGGCATGTTCAAGGGGCCAGTAGTATACGAACCGTCGCTCACCGAACCTCCGGATCCACCTGCTGGCTCCACGCTTGAGGTCCCTACGGTGACAATTTATGAGGTACTGCCATACTTCAGTAACGTAGGACAACAAGTAACCATAATGGGAGAGGGCTTTGTCAATGGAACCACTGTAACTTTCGGTGAGATACCAGCGAACAGGGTGAACCTGGTCTCATCCAGCGAGATCAGCGCGACCGTTCCGAGTGGCAACACCGGCTGGGTGGATGTTCACGTCCAGAATCCCGATGGAAGTTCGGCCATACTTCCAAAAGCATTCCGTTACCTGGATCTCGATTCCTATACTGCCAGCCTGCAATTGACGACGGGCCTCAACATGCTCTCCCTGCCGCTCAGCCCGGAATCGGCCCACACAGCTTCCACCCTTGCGGAATCCCTCGGCTCCACCATCGTCATCCGCACCGAGAACGGCAGATTCGACGCCTATGTGCACGCAGGTCGTATCGGCACGGATTTTCCCATCGAGATGGGCAAGGGATACATCGTGAACCTGCTGGAGGCGAAGACGTTCGAGGTGACCGGTCAGCCGTGGGGTGTTCCGGCTGCTCCCGCGCTCCCTGCGTCTGAGCCCTGGGCGTTCGTGATGGTAGGACGTGTCGAGGGGACACCACCCGCAGGAACCGTGCTCTCCATCACCAACGCTCGCACAGGCGAATCGAGACAGACGCCCTTCCGGCCCGATGGCACTTATATCGTCCCGTTCGTGGACGGGAACCAGCGGGCGGTGGCCTCCCCGGGAGACATCATGACGCTCCAACTGACGGATGCCCGTGGAAGCTCATTGAGAACACCTCGCCGTTATGCGGTGTCCGATGCGGATCTTCGGCATGCTTATGCTTTCGTGGATCTGTCCGCCATGCCAACCCAGGTTCGTCTGCTGCCGAACTATCCGAATCCCTGCAACCCTGAGACGTGGATTCCTTTCCAACTCTCCAGGTCAGGCCAGGTGAGGTTCCATGTCTACGATGCCCGGGGCCGACTGGTTCGACGGCTGGCCCTCGGACATCGCGCGCCTGGATGGTACCTCGACCGGTCGCAAGCCGCGCACTGGAACGGACGGAACCAGCATGGGGAACGTGTGGCGAGTGGCAATTACTGGGTCGTGATGGAAACGGATGAGGGACGGTTTGTGAAGAGAGTGGTGGTGGAAAAATGAGTCAGCGGAGGAGATCATGAAAGACCTGATAGGATTCCTCATAGTGCTATTGTTGTTGAGCGCATCCGGCGTCGTGCAGGCTCAACCCGTGCTTGTCATCGCAGGGAAACTCACGGACGCCGATGGACAGGTTCTGTCTCGTGGGTTCACCATCCGTGTGACCAATGAAACCAACGGAATTCAGGCGAGCGGCATATCGGGCACGGATGGCAGTTATACCGTCACCCTCGTCGCCTGGCCGCCCGACCATACCGTTGCCGCAGAACCGGGGGACGAGCTGCGTGTCGTCGTGCTGAACGCTGAAGATACGGTGGTGGGAATCGCCGAACACACACTGACGACCGCAGAGATCGAGCAGGCAGTTGTCGTGCTCGACGTTCCGGTCGAACCGACCGTAACGCCCATCCCCGTGTTGGCCGTATCGGGCACGATCCGCGATGAAGCGGGCGACTCAGCCGGCGCGGGATGGAGTGTGAGTGTCGCCAACGAATCGCGTGCACTCCGTGCGGCGGGGATCACCGATGCCTCGGGGAAATACGCGCTCGTGCTGGTGAACGTCGAACCGGATGGGGTCGCCGCTCAGGTGGGGGACAAGATCGTCGTGACGGTGCAGGATGCCGGCGGTCAGAGGCAAACCACGCAACGGCACACACTCACGGCAGCGGATGTGCAAAACGCCCATGCAACGGTTTCGGTGCAGGTCCGTACCGTGCCGAACGATCCTCCGCAGTTTCTCCGGGTTGGCGATCAGGTGGCCGCATCTGCTCAACGGCTGAGCTTTGAGATCAAGGAAGGTGAAGTGTTCCGTTTGCCGTTGCAGGCGGATGACCCGGATGGCGATCCGCTCAGCTACAGTGCCTCCCCGATGCCGGCGGATGCCCGATTCGAGGGGAGCGATTTTATCTGGACCCCGGGGTTCGACACGGTGGATCGCGTGCAAGCGCGGAAGACGCTGGAACTGACGCTCCTCGTGAGTGACGGGAAAAGTCAGGCGACGCAACCCATCGCCCTGCGCGTGCAGCACGTTCCAAACGCCGCTTCCGTTCGGGTGGATGCCGTGGCACAACTGGCTGCCATCCCCGGTTCCACCACCCCTGTGACGATCACCGTGCACGATGCTCAGGATCAGCCCGTCACCGACGCGCTCATCACGCTGGAACACGTTCCCGAGGTGGGGAGCGTGTCAACCATCACACCACACACCGATGGGACCCACACGGCAACCTACACAGCGGGAACCGTCCTCGGCGAGGTGGAATTCATCGCCACCACAGAGAACGGTGTGCAGGGGAAGGCATCCATCGAACTGGTGCCCGGACCCGCCGTGGCACTCCATCTGACCCTCGATCCGTCCGAATTGCTCGCCGGAGGCAAAGGCACAGCGACTGTGACGGTCACCGCACTCGATGCTGCGGAACACACCGTCCGTGCAGACGATGCGACCGTGACGTACACTCCGAAGTTCGGACAACTGGGCAGCCTGGTGCGGCAGTCTGATGGCAGCCAGCAGGCCACTTATACGGCGGGGGATTCGCCGGGGGTACTCACCTTCACGGCCGAGGCGGGTGGCCTCCAGGCAACCGCTCAACTTGTGCTGACAGAAGAGGCGGAACCGTCCGCCACACGTTCTGAGATCGAGATCGACTCGCCGATGAAGGCGGGCGAGACGGTGACCGTTCGTGTGCGGCTTCTCACGGCAGGCGGCACGCCCATCCCGGACGTGGCGACTCAGGTGTCCCTGGAGGGGACGCACACGTTTATCGAGACCGACCCCACAGATGCCGACGGAGACACTCAGGCGGATCTGGGGCAACTCAAACAGGCGGGCAGCTATGCCGTTCAGGTGCGAGTTCTCCCGGATGGCCCGACGATCGAACGGGCACCAGTGTTACTCGTGATCCCTGCCGAGCCGTTCAAGCTGATGCTGGACGCGCCCGCAAGAGCAGAGCGGGGGGATCAAGTCGTCATCCATCTCCAGGTGGAGGATCGTTTCCAGAACCCCATCTCCGATGTGGAGATCACATTGCACACGAGTCTGGGCAAGGTCACCTCCTCCGCGATCCCGCAGGCGGAAGGGGTCTATGCCGCGACATTCTTGTCGGAAGTCACAGGACACGCCGAGGTCACTGCCCAGATTCCCGGTGGCCCGGCCGAATCGCTCTCACTGGAGGTCATGGACACACGTGCGGTGATCCACTCAGGAGAGGTCAGCCCGCGGATGGCGAAGGCGGGGGATACGATCACCATCCGCGCCTATGCGGAACCGGGCGGTCAGATGCACCTGACCATCCAGGGCGTCCCCGGGGCACAGAAGCGGAGTATGTTTGAAACCGAGCCGGGCGTGTATGAGGGTACGTACGAAGTGCCACCTGGGATCAATGTGGCCGATGCGAGAGTGACGCTGGACCTTCAGGACATGGAGGGAAACCTGGGCAAGCACACGTTGGAAAGCACGCTGACGATAGACACGACGCAGCCTCCTGCACCGACAGACCTGCGAGTGGAAGGGGGCGGCATCACGGCTGAGAACGCCGCCGAGGTGGTCGTGACAGCGCATGCCACCCCCGGTCGCGCGGTAACATTGCGCGTGGTGGATGTTGGGGAAAGCGAGGCCACCGCAGATGAAGAGGGACAGGTCGTCTGGCATCTGGACGCTGCCGATTGGCCCAACGGGGAGTATCTCTTCGAGGCGGCGGAGACTCCCGACGAGGTGGGCAACGCCGGTACGATCACACGTCTGAGAGTCGTCAAGGATGATCGTCCTCAGACATCCCTCCTCTTCGTGCGTATCTCACCCGCCGAGATCCCGTTTGCGGCGCGTGCCGTGCTGGAGGTCACCATCGGATTCACACTCCAACCGCCTGCGACTGTCGATATCGAGGTGGTGTTGTCACCGTCAGAGGGAGACGACCGAACCTACGCGCTGACCGCTCTCCCACCCGACACGCCGGGAGAAGTGGCGTTCGAGGCTGATGTGCTGGGTCCGTGGCAGTACCGTGTCACGTGGCCTGGGAATACCGATCATCGGGCCGTCGAGCGTGAGGGGACATTCTCCGTGGTAGCAGCAGCTGGGAATCTGACGTTGGAGGCTGCCGATTCAAGCGTGAAATCCGGCCAGCCGATTCGTCTGACCGGGGAACTCGATCCGCCGCGAGCCGATCAGGAGATCCAACTGCTCGCCATCGCGCCCAATGTGTCTGCCTGGCAGCAGATGCCGGCCGTGGGGAAGACTTCTGACATGGGACGCTTCGAGATACAGTTCGTGCCCGAGCAATCGGGGCTGTGGCAGTTCCAGGTGGTCTGGCAGGGCTTGAAAGATGCGGCCGGAGCCTATCAATATGCGCGCACACTCAGTCCTTCTGTGGAGGTGGATGTGCTCCATCCCACGGGCAAGGTGGTGATCGCCGTCGGTGGAGATCCCACGCATGGTTGGGAGGAGACCTTCTTCAAGCTCGGTCGCTATGTTTATGACAGCTTTCTGCGACGCGGATTCCCGGCCGAGAATGTCCGTTTCCTCAGCACGGTTTCCAAAGGATCTGTCGATACGCCGCTCAACCTCCGTAATCTGGAAGATGTGCTGCTCCAGTGGGGACCAGAGGAGTTGACTCCCGATGAAAACCTGTATGTCTATCTGCTCAGCGACAACCTGAGGGAAAAGGGGTTCATCCTGCAACGTGGCGTGTTCGGCACGGAACGCCTGGAGAAGAGTCAGGTGCACGAATGGTTGGAGGCGTTGAATCGCCGCAAGGTGAACGTGGTGCTTTTCATGGAATCTTGCTACTCAGGCGAATACATCCAGCCTGCCACGCAGCCACTTCAGGCACGGCGGGTGGTCATCACGAGCGCGTCACGGTACACACCTGCGATCATCCGGCGCACCGATTCCTTCTCACGTCGGTTTTTCACGCGGTTGCTGCTGCGTCAGGATCTGGCCGAGGCATTGACCCAGACGAGGTTGGACATGAAGGATGGGCTTTTCCTCAACGCCCCGCAGTTGGACGCGGACGGCGATGGGTTCTCCAATGAAAGGGAGGATTTTGCCCTGCTCGAAGGGTTGTACCTGGGAGATCCTGCGTTGGATACCGAGGGGGACGAGCCGGCCTTCTTTGAATGGAGCCCCGCGCAAACGCTCGCCGAGGGAGTGCACTCTGCTCTCATCGAGGCGATCATCCAGGGCGGGGGTGTGACATCCACTGCTGAGATATTCGCCCCGGGACAACTCGACATCGCTGATTTCGATTCCTGGGAGGCGTTGGAAGGCGAGTTGGTGGAGTTGGTCGGGGACGAGAACACCGGCTACCGGGCCACCTATGATCGGTTCACCGGGCCGGGAACCTATCTGATCTTCCTCTACGCCGAGAACGCGGACGGTTTCGCCATCCCTGCGATGACCACCGTGACGGTTCCCGGGGCAAAGATCGAGGGAGATGCCAACGAGAATGGCTGCGTCGATGTGGAGGACCTGGTGCTGGTAGGACGTCACTTCGGGGAAACACCCCCGTCCGACCCGCGTGCGGATGTGAACCAGGATGGCACGGTGGATGTGGGAGATCTCATCCGCATCGGGCAGCACTTTGACGAGTGTGTGGATGCCTCCACTGCACCGCTACTGGTAGGGATCTCCCCGCTCGAAGCGGTTCAGGTAGCCATCGCCGCGCTCAACACCCTGGGAGATATGCCGGGACGACAGATCGCACTGGAACAGCTTCGCGCCTGGCTCGGTCAGCAGGTCTCGGAGGCCCGCTTACTGCCGAACTATCCGAACCCTTGCAATCCTGAGACATGGATACCGTTCCAGCTCACGCAGCAAGCGGACGTGACGATCCACATCTATGACATGCAGGGCCACCCGGTGCGCATGCTGAACCTGGGACAGCGAGAAGCGGGCTTTTACGTCGACCGCGACCACGCCGCCCACTGGGATGGACGCAACGCCGCTGGTGAGTACGTGAGTAGTGGAGTGTACTGGGCCGTGATGGAGACAAGCGAGGGGCGGTTTGTGAGGCGAATGGTAGTGAGGAAATGAGGCTTCAGGCTTCAGTAAAAGCAAGTTCCTGAAGCCTGATATCCATAGAATTTCCGGGAAAGTATCGGAATGTCGGTTGTATGTACCCCATTGGTCTCCACATATTCCAGACCTCTTCACATTTTTGCTGCTGCCTGTTGAGCGGCTCATCAGCCGGATGAAAGATTGGCATGGCCCGGAGGATTTCAACTGTAACGGGCGAATCGGACTGACTGTCAGGCCAGGCAATGCCACACATATCGAATCGTCCGTCACCGTCAAAGTCACCGATAGACGGTGAGATGCCCTGGGGTGAGACCGCGTGGGCTTAATCGGACGTTAGCAACTTGCGTTTGAATTCCCCAATGCCTTTGTGGTACACTCCAAATGAATCGCGTTCTTTATGGAGTGTGAACCGTATGCAACCCATCTACCTTGATTACAATGCCACGACTCCTATCGACCCGGAGGTCGCCGAGGCCATGCTGCCCTACCTGATAGAACATTTCGGTAATCCATCGAGCAGTCATTGGTATGGTCAGCGGACGAAACAAGCCGTCGCGTGGGCACGTGAGCGGATAGCTGACCTGCTGCACTGTCAACCAGATGAAATCATCCTCACGAGCGGCGGCAGTGAAGCCAATAACCAGGCTATCAAGGCCGTTGCAGAAGCCTATCGTGCGAAAGGCAATCACATCATCACTTCGCGGACGGAGCACCCGGCTGTTATCGAGCCTTGCCGCTATCTGGAATCGCACGGCTACAAGGTTACGTATCTCCCTGTGAACCAGTACGGGCTCGTGTCTGTGGGGGAGGTCGAGGATGCCATCACGGATCGGACCATCCTGATCACCATCATGCATGCCAATAACGAGGTGGGTACGATCCAGCCTATTGAAGAGATCGGGGCGTTGGCTCGTGAAAGAGGGATCCTCTTTCACACGGACGCTGCGCAATCTGTGGGGAAAATATCAGTGCGGGTGGATGACCTGAATGTGGATCTGCTCAGCGTAGCGGGACACAAGCTCTATGCACCCAAAGGCATAGGGGCACTGTATCTCAGGGATGGTATTGAGATTCCATCCCTGATTCACGGTGCGGGGCATGAACAGGGCAGGCGTGCTGGGACGGAGAATGTGCTGGAGATTGTGGGGTTAGGTAAGGCGTGCGAGATTGCCTTGCGGGAAGCTGAACGAACGGAGATTCATCTTCAAGAATTGCGCGACTGTCTGTATGGGAAACTGCAAGAGCACTTCCAGGATGTGCGGTTGAATGGCCACCCGACACGCCGACTGCCCAACACGCTCAATGTAGCTCTGGTGGGAATTCCCGTGCATTCGCTGCTGGATGCGTGTCCGGAGGTGGCTGTGTCCACCGGTTCCGCCTGTCATGCGGATTCAGTGGAGCCATCGCCCGTATTGACGGCAATGGAAATCCCGCCAGAGATCGCTCGATCTGCCATCCGGTTCAGTGTAGGACGTATGACGAATCACCAGGAGATCGACCGGGCTGTCCAATTGCTTGCGGCTGCGGAAGGAAGGATGGATGGCATCATTCCTTCAGGTTTGCCCAAATGACCGGGAGCCTGCCAACCGCGCTGACGGAAAGCCCGATCGATACGAGTTCTTCGATTTCCTCCGCACTCAGTGCACGTTCATAGAGACGCACATCGTCAATCGCACCATCAAAGTAGCGATCATTATCCACATATCCTATGAGAAAATCATCGGCAGACACCTGGATACCACCCTGACGTGCCAATGCCACGTCCGCTTTCCCATTCACGTAGATAAGGTGTTCCTTACCATCATAAGTTATCGCCACATGAAACCATTCATTGAGTTTCTGGGAGGCATCCGTCGTACCAATGACCCACTGCTGCGGTTGCGGGCCATAGATGTAACTTGAAATCAGCCCCTGCTCATTGAAATCCAGATAGTAGGAGCGGATCTTTGCGGCGACGCAGTTGCGTTCTTGCCAATTGCCTCCTAGATACACGGAACGTGGATTGACCCATGCAGCGAGGGTAATGGCATCCACCAGGTTGAGTGCATCTGCGTTGGGAATCGTAACCTTGGTTTGGTCATCTCGGGAGAAATCGAGGGCTCCGTCGAGGATACCCGGAACCCACGTGCCCTTGCCTTCGATAGTGCCATCGTTGGCATTCCCGCTATGGTCAGTGACGGTATCTCCCTTGCCGTCGTCAAAGGCCCAGTGGCCGACGAGCCCATCGTCAAGTCGCGCGTCCAGTCCAGACGTTGCTAGAATCAAACAACATACGAATGTGCCATAGAAAAGGATCCTGGTAAACATTGTAACACCTCTCTTTCATATCCTATCATAATCTTCACTGTTGAACGAGAAAATCAGTTTAACGGACATCGGTTTTCCTCCTAACGAAGCACTTTTCCCGCTTTGACATCTGTGGTCTTGCTTTCTGCGATAGCGATACGGCCGTTGACCAAGACATATTCGATGCCGACAGGATATTGATTCCCATCCTCGAAGGTGGCTTTGTCAAGCACCGTGTCAGCGTCGAAAACCACGATGTCCGCAGCCTTTCCTTTCGCCATCGTTCCCCGGTTCTGAAAACCAAACTTGCTGGCTGGCATACCTGTCATCTTATGAATCGCTTCTTCGAGGGTCAGAATCCCTTCTGTACGCACATATCTCCCCAGAACGCGTGGAAAGGTACCGAAATTCCTGGGATGGGAAATGCCCTTTCCATGCACGCGCAGATGACCATCCGAAGCAACCATCACACTCGGATGCTTCAGGATCACCTGAAGGTTGTCCTCTCGCATAGCCAGCCAGATAACGGAGATGCCACCATGAACCACCCATTCAATCACCGTTGCGGTCACGGACTGGTTCTGTTCCTCCGCCACCTCTGCCAGTGTCCGACCATCAATCTCGGGTACCGGTTCCAGTGGGGCAAACACAATGCGTTCGGCTCCACCAACGGCATCGATTTCTGCTTCGATATCACCATGGAGCTTTTCAGGTGCTTCCTCACTTTTCCAGGCTGCCAGGCCACCTCGCTCACTTGCCCAGGACCATGCCCAGGAGGGTATCAAACGTTGCAGCCCACTGAAGGCACCAACATAGGGATACCGATCACAGAGCACATCCACACCGTGTTGCTGCGCCGCCTCAATCATCTCCAGTATCCGTTCGAGTTTATCCCAACCATGGGGCCCAAAGGTTTTCAGATGCGAGATTTGCACGGAAGCTCCCGCCTTCTCACCCACAGCGATCAACTCCGCAATCGCTTCGAGACAGTTCCCCCCTTCATCACGAATATGGCTTGCATAGGTCCGACGATGGGAAACCAGTGGCTGCACAACCTGTGCAATCTCATCGTCCGTGAAGGATGCCCCCGGCATACCGGTGGACATACCGACGGCCCCTTCCTCAAGTGCCTGACCCAGCAACTGTTGCATCTTTTTCAGGTCGTCCGTATCGGGGATCCGATGGCCGGACTCTCGTAGAGCCTGACGTCGAATGGTGTTGTATCCAACCAACGTGGTGTAGTTCTGATGAATCTCCTTCATAGCAACGGCATCCAGATGCTGTCCGACAGGAAAGGCAGAACCACCACAGTTGCCGGCGACCAGTGTGGTGACACCCTGACGTACCATGTTATCCGCGTCCGGGATGTTCAGAATCCCTCCATCCATCTCCGCGTGAGCGTGGTTATGCACATCGATGAATCCCGGCGCAACGACATATCCATCCGCATGGATGATTGTCTTTGCCTCGACCTCCTCAAAACGGCCAACATCCAGGATCTCTCCCCCACTGACCAGTACGTCCAATGGTCTCCCCGGCTTCCCTGTGCCGTCTATGACTGTTCCACCATGAATCCACACGTCTACGTTCATATCCAATTCCTCCCTGCTGTATGGACTTTCCCCGACCGGCCGTTCATCTCTGATTCCTGGCAAAATATCCCTTGAACAGTTTCAGCCTATCTGTGTCACCCACATGTCTCATATCTTCACGCGAGGACGCCTCGTGCTCCAGACTCCATCCACGCCATTCGCGATACGCATGGTACGCCCAATCCCAACCGGCCTCCTCGAATAACTCGAGCAGGTCACGGAGGTAGTGATAGGCACTGTCCTCAGGGGCCCAGATAATAGCCGAGAACTCTCCCACATACAGGCGTGGCAGTTGATACTTCTGTTGAAACTCCGTCGCCTGTATCATCAGTTCACGCAACACCTGCTTGTCCACCATGCGCCCGTCTATCACGCCAGGGTAAGCGATCCCTACCTTCTGATTACGTACCCCCTGATGGGTGAACGTATGGGGCTGATACATATGGAAAGTGTAGATGGTGTTAGGATCTCCCGTGGGTTCCAGGCTATCGAACCCCTTTGAACTCGACCATGCGATGGGTCCGACCATGATGGTGTGATAGCTGTCCACCTCACGGATAGCTGCCGTGAGCTTTCTGGCCAATGCGTTCCAGTCCGAAGGAGTCCCCTCTACCTGTCGATGCATGTTGGGTTCATTGAGCAGTTCGTAAGCTACAATGGTATTGTTGTCACGATAATATTGTGCGATTTCCCGCCATAATCCGGTGAAGGCATCATGCCACTGGAAATCCTCCCACAGGGGACGCTCACTCCAGTGTTTGGGATTGCCCGGCGCGCCATGCGAATCCAATACCACATCCAGGTTGAACTCCTCACACCACGCCAGCACAGGGTCCAATTTTTGCTCCAGATAGTCCAGCACAGCTCCCGGTGTTTTTCCAAACTCTGACGGCACACCTGCTGTGAATATCTGCACCCGGACGTGATTGGCACCCCAATCCTCTGCCAGGTGCTGTAGATCCTCACGCATGACAGGGCTATGGTCGATGTTAATATTCACCCCCCGCAGTCTATGCTCAGGCCAGCTTTTCAATGTGTATGTCACCATATGTCCCTCCATCTCCTCAGCAACAGTTGCCATCGCAAATAGCATGAGTAGGATGCAACCGAAGCGTAGCATATTTATCACCTTCCTATAAGCAAGTTTCACGTGAAACGTTCAACGTTGAACGTTAGAAAAGCACGGTGGTTACTGGGTTCTTGGCATTTGAAACTTGACATCCATTTCTGAATATTGCTTACTTTCCTGGTTCATCCACCAATACCCTCAGAGGTACTGGATCGCTATTCTATCAGAATCGGTGTGCACAAGCAAGCATTCTCTGACATTGCGAACCGTATCGGTCGGCCATCCGACTTGCAGGGCGGCCTCATACCATTTGCAGTTTAAGATTGCACCCGCACAAGGCAGATCCCAAATCCCCCCGAACCCCTCTTTGCCAAACTGTCCCTTACCCACAAGTCTCTGAAGTCTTGTGTGATAAGGATTTGAGAGGCAAGCTGCCAGGGCAAT
>JAJRTO010000355.1 GCA_024278235.1 Candidatus Poribacteria bacterium | reverse complement strand
TTGCTGTGACCAACATCATGGCGATCTCCGTTGTGTTCGGGATGCACGTGCCCCTGGTGCGCGAGATCTCCGTTGCCCGGGATAAAGCCCGCGACTATATTAGCAACGCACTGGCCATCCGCATCTTCTTATCCCTTCTCGCAATGCCTATCCTGATCGGTGTGGTTTATCTCCTGGATCGCCCCCAGGAGATCGTGTCGATGGTTATCGTTCTGGGAGGCTCTGAGATTCTCAATGTGATCGCCCAACTATTCCGGTGCACATTTCGGGCCTTCGAGGAGATGAAGTTCGAGGCCATCATCGTGATTACGGAACGCATCAGCGTGTTTTTATTTGGCGGCGCTGTCGTCGTATTGGGCTATGGTCTCCTGACTTTTTGTGCTGTGGTTCTCGCCGCAAGTATGCTGAATCTATCCTTGAGCCTATGGTTCATGATGCACAAGTTCACCAAACTAACCCTCAAACTGAGTTTTCCGTTTTGCCGGGAACTGCTGGCGCAATCGCTCCCTTTTGCGCTGGGTGGGATATCCAACATCATTTACTTTCGCATCGATACCGTGATCTTGCCGAGCCTGGCCAGGGCCGCCGATAGTCAGGCAGTTGTTGCATGGTACGGGTTGGCTTACAGTCTCGTGACTGCGCTGACGATCATCCCGGGGGCTTTCACCAATGCCGTGTTTCCGGTCATGTCACGTGCGTTTGCTCAACAAAAATCGGATTTTCAGCAGCTTTATACGCATTCCCTCAGGTTGATGTTCATCACGGCGCTCCCCATCGCCGTTGGACTCACGATGTTGGCACAGGAGATCGTTTCCTTGCTTTGGGGCAATGCGCTGTACCCACCGGGAACGATCGATGTCGCTCTCAGGCTCCTGGGATGGGCCGGAGGGTTGATCTTCCTCAATGGCGTTGTCGTTATCGTACTGCGCGTAACGGACAGACGCCTGGCTTTTGTGGGCCTCATCGGAACCGGCATGGTGGTCAATATCCTCCTGAACGTGCTTCTGGTCCCACGTTTCAACCATCAGGGAGCGGCCATTGCGATGGTCATCACTGAGGCAGCGATGTTTGTCGTAGGGTTTGCCTATATCCACCGGAATATTGTGAAACCGGATCGGATCACATTTGCATTCAAGTCCATCGTGGCCTGCATCGTTATGGGGTCGATACTGTGGCTGTTACGTGACAGAGTTCCCGTCTGGATACTCATCCCTCTGGCGGGTGCGGTTTACGCTGGCATGATGCTCTGGTGGCGAGAACTCAATCTGAAAATACAGGACCGCTATGAAAGGTAAACATGCACATCCCTAACGTTGTCATATTAGGTCTGGATGGGGGCACGCTTGAATTGATCGAACCCTGGGTGCGCGCTGGCAAACTGCCCAATCTGGGGAAACTGCTTGAGGAGGGAGCCTTTGGGGAACTCCGATCCACGATGCCAGCCGTCACAGCTCCTGCATGGACATCCTTCGCGACGGGGAAAAATCCGGGCAAACATAGTATCTACGATTTTGTCACCCTGGATGTCAGCAGGGATGGTCTGACCTATTCAAACTCAGAGAACTGTCGGGGCGAACCGATCTGGGATACCTTGAGCCGGCATGGCAAGACCGTGTGTGTGATCAATGTGCCGATGACCTACCCACCCCATCCTGTCAACGGCATCCTCATCACGGGTATGATGACCCCCGGCCTGGATAGCAACTTTGTCTACCCGCCGCATCTTCAGGAGGCACTGAAGCGACAGTTCCCGGAGTATATGATCACGGCTGCGGCCGACAAGAGCCTGGATGATTACCCCAATGATCTTCAGAAAATGGTGCATGCGAGGGCAGAACTGGCCAAACACCTCCTGCGTCAGCAGCAATGGGATTTCTTCATGGTCGTCTTCACCGCTACGGACCTCGTGCAGCATATGTTTTGGCGGGCCATGCGGCAGCCATCCCATCCGCAAACAGAGGCCATCCTGGAAATCTATCAACTCATCGATACCAAGATCGGTGAAATACAAGAAATGCTCGGCGACGATGCCGCTCTGTTCATTATGTCGGACCACGGTGCAGGGCCTATCAGAAAACAGGTCCATATCAACCGATGGTTGGAAGAAAACGGCTACCTGCGATACAAGACATCAGAAGACAGTTGGCTGCGCAGGACGCTGAAGAGCACTTTGGTCAAAGCGTTTATCCTCTGGCGAACACGTGTCCCACTTCGCATACGGGACCGGATCAGACAGTTGAGTCCCAGGATCCAGAATTTTGGCGTTTCTGAGAAGATCGAGGCGATTGCGACGGTTCCGTTTGATTGGGAAAGCACAAAAGCCTATCATGCCGGCACGTATGCGAACATCCGTATCAATTTGGAAGGGCGCGAGAAGCGCGGGATTGTACCGCCCGGGGAAGCGTACGAATCGCTCAGAGATGAGATCATTGCACATTTCGAGCAGTTGTGCGACCCGGAGACAGGCGAACGGGTGGTAGAAAAAGTCTTCAAGAGGGAAGAACTCTATCACGGAGATGCCTTTGACGATGCGCCCGATCTGCTGATCCAGTGGGCAGAGGAAGCCTACTGGAGTGATGCGCGCTTTGGCAAGAAAAGCACAGACGTGTTTGAGTCTCAATACAAGGTTCCCTTGCTCACATCAGCCATTTCAGCTATCCATAAGCGGAACGGGATTTTCATCGCCGCTGGTTCTGCCATCCGTCCGCATCGCATACGGAACGCCAACATCACGGATGTCGCTCCGACGATCCTCTATTCGATGGGGCTTCCGATCCCTGAAGATATGGATGGGCATCCCCTCTCGGAACTCTTTACGGAAGAGTTCCAAAGCTCCAATCGGGTGAAATTCGAGAAAGCGAGCACCGTCCTGCGTGATCATTCCGATGACGTTTTCTCCGAGGAAGACAGGAAAAAAGTAGAAGAACGACTCAAAGAACTGGGGTATCTCGGTTAGATCCAATGATGAAACGACTCCGCGTCCTGGTATTATCCCATCCCGGCATTCTACCTATTTACCGGGTAAAGTTTGAGCAGCTTGCTCTCCACAAGGATCTCGACATTCACCTCGTTACACCTCGTCAGTGGTTCGAGGGGGAACAATCGGTGTCCTTCAAGCAGCTTCCTGGAGCACGGTGTCCCGCGTTTCCATGTCCTATCCGATATTCTGGATATGAGAGTCGTTTCTTCTATACCTCGGGCCTGAAGTCCCATTTTCAGAAATTCCGGCCTCATGTGATCCATCTGGAAGAAGAACCGTGGAGCTTCTGTGCGTTGCAAACGTGGTGGCTGCGTCGACGCTTCTGTCCGTCCGCGTCGCTTATCCTGCGCACGTCCCTGAGTTTTTGGATGCGCCAGCGATTTGGCATACTTCCACGCTGGATCGAGGCCCTGGTGTTGCGAGATATTGATTTTGCCTTCCCACTGAGCCGTGCTGCTGGTGAGACTCTGGAACGAAAAGGCTACACAGGTCCGTGGGAACCGATGCCAAACGGCGTCGATGTCGAACGGTTTGTCAAGAAGGATGTATCTGATCTGCGCAGGAGGCTGAGGCTTGGAGATGCATTTGTGATCGGTTATGTCGGACGACTGCTCTGGATGAAGGGAGTTGATCTGCTGATAGAGGCCTGCGCGAGATTGGATGGCGATTGGCAACTGCTCCTGGTGGGGAGCGGTGAAGAGAAGGCAAAACTGCAACAACTTGCACTGCAATTGGGGATTGCAGAACGTATTTGCTGGGCAGGCTCGGTATCCGGGGAAGATGTGCCAGACTATCTCAACTGCATGGATGCCCTGGTGCTTCCATCCCGGACAACCTCCGACTGGGTGGAGTTCTTCGGTCGCGTATTGATCGAAGGGATGGCCGCAGAAGTGCCTGTTATCGGAGCAAACTCGGGTCAGATACCGAAGGTCATCGCTGATGCCGGGCTCATATTCGAGGAGGAAAACATCCTCGATTTGCAGGACAAGCTGAGGCAACTGATGGACTCTCCTGAACGACGCCGATGTCTCAGTCAACGCGGATATACTCGTGCCCATACCTATTATTCCTGGGAGCATATCGCCAGGCGAACCCGTGAGATCTACTGGATGTGCGGGCGAGGAAAAAACTGAACACTTGATCTGCCATACGAGATCCGCTATCCTCTGCCAACAACCATTGCTGCCATCAACATCACAAACCACGAGTCTGAGGAACAGAATTCATATGAGTCGACCTATCAAAGCCTACAAAAACCTTCCCTTTCTGAACAGCCCTGATGCACGTCCCCTTCGCATCCTGGCTGAATTCCTGGAGCCCCTATCACGTTTTGAACAACAGGGCATTAAAGGAACGGTGGTATTCTTTGGTTCCGCCCGCATTCAGTCCCCCGAAGTCGCACACCAGGAGTTGGACACACTCAGGCAGGCGATGGAGCGTCAGCCCTCCGAGGACTTACGCAAACAGCTCGAAGAAGCGAATCGGCGTTTACAGATGTCACGCTACTATCAGGAAGCGGTGGAGTTATCGCGCCTGCTCACAACATGGGTACAGACGCTCGACGATGGACACCCGTTTGTCGTTTGCTCGGGCGGGGGACCGGGGATCATGGAAGCTGCAAATCGAGGAGCCGCAGAAGCCGGAGGACGTTCGATTGGTTTGAACATCAGCCTCCCCTTTGAACAGCAACCGAACCCTTATGTTCCCGAAGAATTGGGTTTTGATTTTCACTATTTCTTCATGAGAAAGTTCTGGTTTGCTCACCTTGCACATGCACTGGTCGTCTTCCCAGGTGGATTCGGAACGCTGGATGAACTGTTCGAGATCCTGACCCTGATTCAAACGGGTAAGGAACATAAGGAGGTATGCGTCCTACTCTACGGCAGCGATTACTGGGATGAGATCATCCGCTTCGATGGTCTCGTTGAATGGGGCATGATCAGTCCGGAAGATCTGGATCTGTTCCAGGTTTGCAGCACTCCGGAAGACGCATTCCAAATCCTGAAGCGGGATCTGATGCGAACCTACCAGAAAAATATAGCGACTCCACTGCATGTGGCTTGACGGCAGGATTTGCATCTAGAACCAGAAACTACCCATCAGAATCAACTGATCGGAGCCTTGCAACTGACGTTTCCGAACAGGATCGTCTATTATCTCCGGGCGTGCCTTGTCAGCAATATTCAGCCAGTACCAGATATCCAATGACGCATTTGGCAGGAAGCGGTATTCTCCCTGGAGTACAACTCGTTGCTGCGTGTCCCCAGCCACACGGCGGTCTGGATCGAACCATTCATAACGCACACCAACGTTTGTTTCCGATATGACCCGGGTTGTCGCCCCTAAATAGTACCCGAGTGAGCGGATGTCGCCGGTTTCCGCATCAAGGTCGAAACCAATCGACTGACCGGGCGCGAATTCTCCACCTAGATTCAGTTCGCCTTCCAACATCAATCGTTTCAGCGCGGTCGTTACAAATGCAGCGAGCCGCATCTCCCGGAGAGAAGGGGATTCGAAATTGCCGGGCTTGTTGAGATAACCAGAAACTCCCCCACGAATGGCGTGCATCTGTGTTCCTAACATCATGGCAACCGACTTATGCTGATTGGCATCTGCGGATGTCCCGGAGGATCTCAGAAACTGGGATCGACCGTTGACGAGGCTTAGCGAATAGAAAGCGTTGCCAACGGTCCCGCCGAATTGCACACCGACGTCTCGACGGTTGGAACCGAGATTGTATCCCGCACGCATCAACATATTGTGATCCTCATGTTTGATGCCAAAGGGGATCTGGAATTGTCCGACTTTCACCCTGAGCTTCTCAGGGATCACTTCAACCACTGCAAACATGTCGAGCATCTGTCCCGCATTGTTACTTAACCTGATGGTGAGATTCTCATGCGGCTGTGCTGTATAACACTCACTTCCCCTTTCATTAGCAGAAAGGTGTCCTGAGATGTGTGACACGACTGGCAGTTGGCCAGCACCGTCTCCGAGGGGTTTACATCTGTCGGTTTGATGTAGGCGGTACGCAGATCGAGCGCGAAGTTGATCTGGGGACCAACTTCTGATGGAATCTGTTCCGTAAAGTAGCTATCCGGATCATCCATATCGAAATCCAATGGAAATTCAAACCCGTTCGATTCAAACAGTTGCCCCACTTGATTCCGAGGTCCACCACCATCCGAATCCAGATGGCAGAACGAGCAAGGATGTGCTACACGAGCAGCGAATTCAGGTTTAGCCTGCGCGATGTTTCCATAGAAACCCCACATGAATATACTTACAAGAACCCATCTTATCTGCATGGTCATCCCTTCCATTTGGTGTAGAGAGAATCGTCGCTATGAGTTTCAGATCACCTGTACTGACACTTATGAGCGGCTAGATGATACAGGATGTGCTATCAAAAGACAAGACGAACCGGTTATAGACGAATCTATCTCAGTTTAGTTGGGGTGACCATACTATCAAGAAGAAAAAAGAACAAACAGGCTTCGAGGATGCAATGCTCTCACAGATAGGGAAATGGGCTATTTCAGCCGAAGCCTCGCGTATTTGATGGCCGATCCCGGTTCACCTTTCTGATCGCGTCGATGGAAACTGTACACGACATGCAGCGTGCCATCCCTGCCCTGGATGATCGACGGGTAGGAGCTCCGGGTCGCAAGTTCCGGGCCGCGCGTGTCGAGTTCCAGATGCCAGGTGTGATCCCATGTCTCTCCTTCATTGGTCGAAAGCGATATGGCTAAGCTGTGCCGCCCCGATTCGGTATCGTTGTAGGCGAGTACCCAGTGGCCGTTCTGGAGTGTCACAACATCCGCGCCGGATCCCGGGTTGGGAAGCTGTGAATCGCGCACTGTTGTCCATGTGAAACCACCGTCACTCGATTCGCTCATATGCAGTCGGTTGGGCGGTGGTCCATTGTCACGCATGTAGGCGACGAGTGTGCCATCCGCCTTGATCGCAATGCTCGGTTGGATATTGCCAGGGCCCACCAACGGTTCGCTGAATTGCCATGTCTGACCGCCGTCATCCGTGATCGCCATGAGCGAGAAATCGAATCCATCGGAGTAGAGCGGCAAGATGAGCCGTCCGCCATCTACCAGCAC
>JAJRTO010000354.1 GCA_024278235.1 Candidatus Poribacteria bacterium | reverse complement strand
GAGCACTTTTGGGTTTCCCATGATCCAGAAAAGCAGATCGATCATATGCACGCCCAGATCATACACAGGTCCTGCCCCCGAATGTTTCTTGATATGGAACTGGCCCCAGGTCGGGATGCCTCGCCGCCGCATGTAGTAGGTTTCTGCATAATACATCTCGCCGAGTTTACCCGAATCGGCGATCTCTTTGGCCGCCTTTGAGCGATTCGAGAAGCGTGAACTCTGACCGACGAACAGGATACGGCCGGCTGACTCTGCGGTATCAAACATCTCGGCAGCATCAGCATGGCAAATCGCCACGGGCTTTTCACACAGGACGTGGGCTCCGGCCTTCAGTGCCTGAATCGTGTACTGTTTGTGGTAAGTATTCGGCGTACACACGGACACGATGTCCGGCTTGATCTCCGCTAACATGGTTGCTGAGTCGCTGTAGGCATGAGGGATCCCCTCTGTCTCAGCGATCAATCGCGCCCTTTCTTCGAGGATGTCAACCACCGCCACGAGTTCCACATCTTCTTTCAGGTTCTTCCAGGCGGGGATATGTCCCGCTGTTGCGATCATGCCGGTGCCAATTACTGCGACTTTGAATCGTTGGTTGGACATGGGTGTCTGGTATACTAAGAAGCAAGGCTGGCTCGCTTCAAATATACCTCCTCCTTTCGTTTTTTTGGTTTATTCAACTATATACTACTCAGGTCACGCATGTGACGATTTGCGTTACCACCTATGCCGATAAAACCTAATCTTACTGTTGACATCGCATTCCTCCCTCTAGCGGCGTGTTACCGTCTGAAATAGCAGATGAACCTTTCAGGCACTTTATGAGTGCGACAAGCGGAGAGCAGTATAGCAGAAGTCTCCGGCAAGCTCAAAGAAAAACGCAAGCCATGGAGCATCCATTGAATAGTCGCAGTACCAGGAGGTAAATCATCAATAAGATGAGCGGATAGAGGATCAGAGGATAGTAGACGGCTATTTGGTAGACGGTCAGGGATGGGATGAACGGATTGAGGAAGTCGTATAACCCGGCTATCACGTAGGAAGAAAGGCTCAGTTGGCGCGTCAAATCCCTGCCTAGCGGCAACCAGCGCGTCATGTCCCGTTCGATCACCTCCTCTTATTCATCATCTCGAGCTCAAGCATACTCTTCTCGGTGTCCCAGATGACCCTGAAGTATGGTCGCCATGATGGTGGAACGTTGCCAATGGCGTGCATGCGAGCCAATGAGGTTGTTCTCTTTGCTGCCGTTCTACTCGACCAGTCCCAGCTTGGGCCGCTCCCAATGGATGGCATCTTTGGATTCGAAGTAACAAGCTCCAGCCTTGCAGCTACCCCATGCCTTGTAAATACCATTATCCTCGACGACCGAAGTGAACCGTATATCTGAGCCTTGCTCCCAGGGATATTCTGGTACGGGATGCCATTGAGGGATGATCTGAGCCGGCTCCTGTGCCCTGAGTTGGATTCCCCATGACATGTGATCACTTGGAGTCCACACAGCTTCAAACGGTCCCATCTCAATGGATTCATTGGCAGAAACACCACGTCCCTCTTTGTCTCGCCAGCCCACGTCTCCAGGTCGGACATAAATCCAGTTGGTGAAAACCAACCGTTTGCCAAGCAGTTCGTAAGGTTCACCCACGCGCGCTGGTTCTGTTGCCACTGATGGCTGGGAAGTGAATCCGATCAAACCGGCATTAACACACAATAGGCTTAATCTGGCCAGGACAACGTTCATTTTTGATTTCCTCCTGATTCTACAAAGGTTCCTGTGCCGAGTGTGGAGTTGTTTCTGTGATGAGATGTGTTATCCCTACAGGGGATAGAGGATCTTCTTCATGATTGATCCCTGGCGTAAAATCGGTTCACGATCCCTGCTGCTTCTCGAAGCCAGCCACGTCTCTGACTTTCTGAGCTTGTAACGACAACCCCAAACATCTTTCGATAAAACTGTGTAATCCCACAAAGTCCAAAGATGCAATTCTTCCATAAGGTCTCAAGGGGATCGCCAAAAACCTCTTGTTCCCTTTCCTCCGGAGTATTGGATGTATTGAACACAATAGCGGATCTTGCTTTCAACAGACCTTTCGGGACTCCCTCCCCCTTATCTCCCTCCAGAAATCCATAAGCGACGCCGGGACGAATCACTCGATCAATCCATCCCTTCAAAATCGCCGGAGGCTGCCCCCACCAGTTCGGATGAATGATGATGATACCATCCGATGCTGCAAGCTCATCACAATATTTTGTTATGAACGACGGAATCGGAGCGTCCTGTGGTATTTCCCCCACTGGAAGAATCGGATCGAACTTCTCTTTATACAGATCATGAAAATAAATTCCATGACGATTATCTTGCAGAACCTTTACTGTAGTCCTGGCTATGGCATGATTGAAACTTTTCTCATTTGGATGAGCGAGTATTACGGAAATCTTCATGGTGTCAAATTATCCCTGGAACCCGTAAACATGCGAACACGTCAACAGCCGCAGATCAGCATCTTCTTGACCAAACATACACTCACAACACGTTCTTGGTCTTCTCGATGATGTGATCCTGCATCGCCTTGTCGAGTGTGACGAAGTACGCGCTGTAACCCGCGACACGCACGGAAAGATGAGCGTATTTCTCAGGTTCTCGCTGAGCCTGGCGGAGTAGGTCGGCATCCACGATGTTGCATTCCACATGGCCTCCGCCCAACTCAAGGTAGGTTCTCAACAGCGTATCGAGTTTTTCCACGCCTTCCACTCCTGAAATCCCCGATGGGTGCAGGTCGAAAATGAGAGATGTACCCGCCGCCGCCAGCGTCTGATCCACTTTGCTCACCGATTTGAGGAATGCTGTGATCCCGTTTCGGTCACGTCCTTGCTGGGGAGCCAGACTGTTCGCCACCGGTTCCCCTGCTTTACGACCATCGGCGGAAGCTCCCGTCTGGGCCCCGCCATGCACGGCGATCACGAAGGAGAACAGATGGGCATGGTACCTGCCACCGCGAGGGTTACGGTACGGTTCGAGCACTTCGCAGAAATGCCGGCATACCTCCGCGACGATCGGATCCACCTCATCGGAGTCGTTCCCATATTTCGGCGCACCGTTCAGGAGCAGTTGCCGGAGCGGTTCGTTGTCCTCGAAGTTAGTGCGCATGCCCGTCACGACCTCCATGAGCGTGAGTCGTCCCTCCTCGAACACGAGCTTCTTGATCGCCGCCAGGGAATCCCCCACGTTCGCCATCCCGTAGCCGCAGACGCCGGTCGAATTGTATCGCGCTCCTCCCGCCGTGATGTCAAGCCCTTTTCCGATGCAATCGTCTGTGAGTGCCGAGAGGAGGGGCATGGGGAATCGCTCCCGCTGCTCCAGTTCGGCCCGGTGCATGTGAGGCACGGCACTTCGCACCTCATGTGCGACTTGCGCCTTGTACGCCTCCCAGAGTTCCTCGTAGGTGCAGAACCCGGCGGGATCGCCCGTTCGGAGCCCCTGTTGCTTGCCCGTGAGCAGGCACACGCCATCGTTCAGCGCGTATTCCAGGCACTTTGCCAGGTTCGTATAGTGATTCACGACACGCGGATCACAGCGTCCCGGAATCGTCAACTCGATGCACCCGATGACCGCATAGTTCCGGGCGTCTTCAAGCGGGATGCCTTTTCGGACAAGTGCGGGGATGATCACCTCGTCGCTGAACATCTGCGGCAACCCTCGCCCCCGGGCGTTCACCTCAGCGACGCGCCGCCAGAATGCGGGATCGGTGCCGCGATGATACCTCGCCGATATCTGGAGATGCAGATCGAGGCTTTCCACCACGTCCAGATACAGAAACGAGATGTCGTTGACGCCATCAGTGCCATCGGATTTCTGCCCACCCAGCATCGTGTCCTGCACGTCATAGCTTTTCCAGATCTTGAGCGCGAAGCATTCGAGCAGCTCGTAGGCCGCTTCTTTCGTCAAGCGTCCCGCTTCGAGATCCCGCTGGTAGAAGGGAAAAAGGAGCTGATCGAGCCGACCGATAGAGTGGGCGTTGGGCGGGTCTTCCAATTCGATCAGCATGTGGCCGAACCAGAGCGATTGCACGGCTTCATGGAACGTCCGGGCGGGATGCGCGGGCACTTGCTCGCACACGTCTGCGATCCGCAGGAGTTCCCCCTTGCGTCGCGGATTCGGCTCGATAGCCGCCATCCGCCTCGCCTCCTCGGCATGGCGACGGCCGAAGTTCCCCGCTGCCCGACACAGGATCACCATCGCCTGCCAGAAAGGCTCCGTGGCGATCTGTTCCGCATCCGTCGGGTCGAGTTGATCCAGCTTTGCCTGCGCTTCAGCAGCGATCCCCTCGAAACCCTTGTCGAGGAGCTTTTGGAATCCAGGAACCGTATGCCCAAAGAGGGATCCCACCGCCCGCAACCGGGGATGCTCCTGCCAGAATTCGGCGACTTCGGCGAGCTGCTCTGCAAGCGCGTCTGCCTTGCTCGGCTCGTCCGGGGCATCATCAAGCCCTTCCTCTGCCATCCGATCCCCATAGATCTCAATCTCGTCCACGCGTGCGTTCCCACCCTCGCTCTCCCAGATCTGAATCCGCACCCATCGCGCCTTCACAGGTTTGAACGAAAAGGTACGGGTCGTGTGTACGGGTTCCCCCTGGTACTCGTGCATCTTCTGCCAACTTGGATGGGATGAGTCCACATGGTAATCGGTGGAGAGCAGAATATCGAACCGGGTGACGGCGCGATCCTGGTAGTGGGGGACATGCTCGCTGCCGAGGGCTACCGCCGAAACGGTCATCGCTTCACCGAGGTCGATTTCGACCCACGATGGTTCTCCGTTCGAGATCCAACTGTTCGCATTGTTGTAGAAACCGTCGTTGAGGTGCGCGATCTGGTGCTGCGAGTGCCCCGGCAACACGGAGGATGCGTTGGCTGTGGCGTTCGGCAGGAGTGCCAGATTCAACCGTTTCCGTCTGTCGCTCCGAGGAACCCGCTGCGGTCGGGAGCCTACCCTGAACCAATGGCCGAACTCGGGGTAGTTGTGCCCGGCCTGATGGCTCACAGATTGGTCGCCGACGATCAGCTCCTCCTCGAAGATGCGGATGGGGAGGTGATCCAGGACGTGCGCCAATGCCTTCGCGCGTCTCAGGATGATGGGATCCGCTGCGAATCGCTTGTAGCCTTCGGTGATCAGGGTCGCTCGGTCGAAGCAGGACTCGCGGATGCCGCTCGGCAGACGTTTCCTCAGAACGGCGGCCCGGTCGAATCGAGCGGAATATGGGTTCTCCGATGTGGGGAGAATGTTCGGTCGTTTGATATCGCTATCCATTTTGCAGCCCTTTCGTGACTGGTGTGTGCCTGAGATATTCTAGCAGATATTTCTCGTGCGGTCAAAGCCCATCGTGAATTTCTATCTGGGACTCGCCCCTGGTTGCTTGACAGGCAAAAGAGGAGCGGAGCTACGAGCGGGACTGGAGACAATCTTGGTGTCAGAACAGATGGACAGGTGGGGGAGAAGCGCACAAGCCACTTGACATGGCCCGTCAGGCATCCTACAATTTCCATACACTCAACCCTAAGGAAGTTAATTCTGATGGAGTTCTCTATTGAACAGATCCTACGGTCTCCCAGGTTCCCGGTCTATGTCGAGGAGTTGGAGAGCATCCTCGCAGAGGAACAACGCAAACGTAGAGAATTTTATGAGACCATCACAGAACAACAGAAAGCTGAGTTTATCAACGGAGAGGTGGTCGTGCATTCTCCTGTCAAATTCCAGCATGATGCCACTTCGGGCGCGCTTTTCCAATTACTAAGAGCCTTTGTCGCAGTACACGACCTCGGCTATGTTGGTCACGATAAAATCATGGTCTCATTGACACGCAACGATTATGAACCGGACATCTGCTTCTTCAGCAAAACCCAGTCGCAGCAGTTTACCTCTGACCAGATGCACTTCCCAGCACCCGATTTCGTCGTTGAAGTGCTGTCGCCGAGTACGGAATCGAATGATCGGGGTGTGAAGTTTGAGGACTATGCGGCGCATGGGGTACAGGAATACTGGCTCGTAGATCCCGAGTGCAGACGCGTGGAGCAGTACATCCTGCAGGAAGGTTCCTACGTACTGCAGATCAAGTCAGATTCAGGCATGGTCAAGAGCATGGCGATCCCTGGATTCGAGATTCCCATCCGCTGCATCTTTGATGCACAGGAGAATGTGCAGGTGCTGAGGCGGATGCTTCAAGTAGAATGATGACAGACCATGAAAACGCTGTTTGCAGGTTAGGTGGCCCCCTTATATGCCTCGTCAACTGATCATCCCGATTTTCCTACTATGTGTCTCGTGCCCATTCACGAACTCATGGGCCCATCCACTACTCAATATTTCACTGGATGACCCGATGATGACGGACATCTATGCCTTCGTCGACCGAGTGGCACTCAAGTATGAACTGAAGAATCTGCTTAAAAATCAGCGTCCTTATTCACAGGAGACGCTTCATCGTGTCCTGGAGCAGTTGAGCGACCGACAGCCTCAACTCACATCCGTGGAGCAGAAGGTCCTGGCGCAACTGTCGCGTCTCATCTCCGGGGAGCCGCAACCGCTTCTGAGAGGGAAGGGAGAGGATTATCAGTTCGATCTCAACTTCGAGCCGGGGTTGATCGTCACCCATCGCACAGAACCCGCCGATCCTTCGGGCACAGAGTTCGCATGGCAATTGCGTCCCATCGTGAGTGGTGGCGTCCGTGACGATTTTGCACTATTCACGGATCTCCGTTTCTACGTTATCCCTGCCCCACTCCTGGAAGATACGGTGCGCGCGGAGATCGAGATCCGCCATGGTGATGCAGACTACTACTCGGTAGGCATGGTCCCAGGATATGTCAAGTTCCGTCTCCCCTGGTTTGAACTGCTCATTGGAAAGGACAATCTGAGTTGGGGGCCCGGGAGACGAAGCAATCTGCTCGTGTCTGCGAATCCCTTGCCGATGGATATGTTCCAGATCCGTGCTCAGTACGGCAAGATCGGCTTTCAAGCGTTCACGTCGGTTGCGGAAAGCCCGGAAGGGAACAAGATACTCTCAGCCCACCGTCTCGATATCAACCTCTGGGATAGAGGAAATCTGGGCATCGCTGAATCGTTGATCATTGGGCAGGAGGATTTCGAGATCCGTTTCCTCAATCCTTTCACGATCTACACCGCCATCGAGGCGCTCGGAGCCGGCATCCTGGAAGATGCACAGGGATTGAGCACGGGGAATCTGTTGATCAGCGGGGATCTGGAATGGTATCTCTCACGCAACGTGAGCCTCTACAGCGAACTGCTGATCGACGACTTTCAGCCGCGATATGGGCTCAACAGCTACCGTAATCGCGGAAGCAAGCTCGGGATTCAACTGGGGGCCTATTTCGTCGATCCGTTCTCCATCGAGGACACTGATTTTCGCATCGAGTACGCCTTCATCAACCAATTTGCCTATACGCACCGGAAACCTGTGAGCACCTATACCCATCTGAACCGTCTCATCGGCCATGAGATCGGTACGGATGCGGATGACTTGTGGCTCAATCTTCGACACTGGTTCAGCGACAAGGTGTCCGTGACGGCGACCTATGAACGCCAACGGCATGGCGAGGGAGATGTCAACAATCCCGGGGATGTCTACCATCCAGAAAATGAGGAGGCCGTAAGCAGGTGGTGGGAGTTTCTATCCGGAACCCGTGAGTCGTCCCATGCGTTCTCCATCGAGGCACGATACCATGTCATCAGCGAGTATCTTCTCAAAGGCCGATACACGTTCTCACACATCACCAATCTGAAGCATGAAGCCGGTATCACGGATAACGGACATGAACTGGTGCTGACCGGGGCCTATCGGTTTTGATGGGAGAAAGTCAACGGAGGCATCATCGGCTTCTGACTATTGGCCACCAACTATCGACTAACAATGCCAACCGAATCTCAATATCGTGAATTCCAACAATACCTTGAACGCGAGATAGGGCCATCATTGCGTCTACGAGCGGTCAACTGGCAGCGGGAACGGGTGGATCTGTTGAAGAACCGGTTTCATCTATTGCGTCATTTCTGTCTTCGCGTGGAATTTGGTGAAAAGGTGCTGGAAGTTCTGGATAGCCTCTTGGCGTTGACGGGGGATCTCTGGCAACTGCTGTTGGATAGTGCAGCAAACCTGGAATCCAGAAGCGATTACACCCAGGTGCGTACCCTTGCAGCGGAAGCAGAAGGATTGACAAATCTGGAAGAAATCCTCTCAGGAGAAGATTCTCTACGCGACATCATTATCAACAGCATTGCCTTTGTACTCAACTGGAAATCGAACACGATCTGGGTCGATTCCGCCGTGAAGGAACGTGTTGGCATGGCACAATTGGGGCTTGCAACGCTCCAGGATCACGTATGGCGACTTCTCGATGCCCGCGCGATTCCTCAGACAGATCTCCGGTTGACGAGCCTGACGGAACTCAGCGTGAGCATTGAGCAACTATGGCAATTGATGCTTACTCTGTCCACCGAGGTACAGATACAGTTGCTGATTCAGATCTACGTTCAATTGATTCGACTGGAAGTCGGGCGGCTGAATGGGGTGTTGAATTCCTAGCGTCTCACAACCATACGCCTCACCATCCGCTTCCCTCCCGCTAACATCGCATAGAGATAGATCCCACTTCCCACCCTCTCGCCCATCCTGTTACGCCCGTCCCAGTAGGCCGCATGCTCTCGATCAATGTATGTTCCGGCGGGTTGCTCACCGAGTTTGATAGTCTGAATCAACCTCCCTCGCACATCGTAGATCTCAAACTGCACGGACATCGTCTCAGACAATCGATAGGGGAACCAGGTCTCTGGATTGGCAGGATTAGGAAAGTTCTGCCACAGCGTCACATCATATCTCCCTTCATCTCCCTGTTACATCATCTCTCCGTTTTCCCGCTCCACCATCTCGTCTTCCTCTTCCACCGCCAGTGATGGTGAGATCAGATACGACCGCAGCCGATGTAAACCGTACACATCCGCCACCCATATCCTGTCACCTCGGAACAGCATCCTCTCCGCCCACAGGAATCCTTCTTGTCGCTGGACGACCCGTTGCGTCTCGAGATCGATGACGAGGAGGGATGTGTGTGTCAAAACATAGGCGTGGCCTGAGCGAATCTCCACGGCAATCGGTTCTTCATTCAGACGGATGGTTGCAATCTCCTGAGTTGGTTCACTCAGATCCCGAATACGCAGCAACTTTTCACTATCGGCGATGCAGAGGAACGGCTCCTTCACGGCGACATCATTCGCATGAGATGGGATCCGGGTCTTTACGGACCGGGATTCGCGGTCGATCACGCTAACACCGCCGTCCAGGGCTGCTACATAGACGGCATCCGTGTCGATGCTCAGTTGGATTGCCCGTCCCTGAACGGGAATGGTCGTTTGCTTTCTGAGATTGGCAGGCTGACTTGCGTCGAATACGAGCACATCGCCGGCGGCTACCCACACCTCCCCGTCCACCGGATGGATGTCCGTGATCACTTCTTGCGTCAGGAGTGTGCGGATCGCTGTTCCTTGTTGCGGATCCAATGTGATCAGTTCTGCATCTCCGGTACTCAGCAAGAGAAACGGTTCCTTCACCGCCAAATGGGTGATCCCACTCGTCGCTATATCGTACTGCTGCCGCAAGAAGGGCACATCTGAAATACCGCCCAGGAGAGCAAGGTTGCCCGTACTCGTCCCATAGTAGAGGATATCATCGCTCATTGCTATCGAAAGCACATTCCCTGAGGCATCATATTGCCCTGAAATGAAAGTATCGTCAATACTCACAATATCGATGCGGCCAACCTGATCAAGCAGGTAGAGGACGTCATCCGATATGATCAGATCCACAAGATTCCCCGGGAAGGAACGACGCAACATGAGCTGTGGTGTCCCCGCGCGTAGATCGAACACACTGAGTCCTGCCTGTCCATCCGCGATGAACAGCTTTGAATCGACCGCCTGGATGGCATGCGCAAGCCCCGGCGTGGTGATCGTGAAAGCGGGTTTCGGATTCGCAGGCTGTGTGAGGTCAAAGGCTTGCACATCGCCATTGACGAAAAGGTACAGATAGGGTTCCACGAAGGTCAACCCAAATCCCGCTGCATCCATGGTATTTCGGAGCCTGGGTTGGCGCGGATCAAGGACATCCAGAATCACCAGTCCTTCTTCCGTGGCAATGTATGCGTTACCTCCGACTACCTCCAGTCCGTAACTCCGCCCCCGAGTCCGATACTGACCGAGCCGCCGAGGGTTTTGAGGCTGCTGGAGATCCCATATGGAGAGGCCCCGATCCAGATCGAGAACGTAGAGGATGTCCTCCACCATCTTCAGTTGGAGCACATAATTTCCCCGGGCGAAAGTCTCAACGACGCGCCATCCCTCTGTGTCGAAAACATGTACCCCGGAACTTCCTGCGGCGAGGTAAAGCCATCGACCTCCGGCAACCATATTCCCCAGAGACTCTTCAAAGGCCAGCACGTGCTGTTTGCTCAGTGAAGGCGTGCGAGCCTCTGCGTTTTCAGGTCGGAGGTGAAACTGCTCCAGACCCCAGCCTCCCGCAAGATAGAGGCTCCCATCCTGTATCAGGAACTGGTGATAAGCGTTGGAGGTCTGGAGGAATGCTTCTGTTTCTAGTATTCCACCGAGGAGTCCGGGGGATTGCTCTATCCATCCCGGCTGGACGGGTAACGATTGCACGGGAAAGAACTCCGCTTGACGATAGGCTCCATTTTCGGGAGGAACCCCTTCTGCGCGTGGCTGGATACGTATCTGATAACGACCGCCGATGGGCATCAGCAAGAGCAGCACAAGCTGTCGGGTTGGTGGAGCGGTGAGAAACCAGGAGCCCGTTTGATCCGCCTCCACCGGGAGAAGCTGGAGTTCTGCATCTGCACGAGTCTCCGCGACTGCCACGTAGCTATCGCCCAGGGTTGCACCATCGAACTGTAGAACGAAGTGGGGAGGTAATTGCTCCAGCATCAGGACTCCCGCCTCCCATTCCTGTAGAGTGTCCTGCCATTCTGCTGGAAAATCACGAAGTCGCTTGATAGTCGCAGGTGCGATCCGTTTCTGTGGGGGCAGATTTTCATAGCCACTGAACAGGTTCGCCAAACTCCACTCCTGGATGATCTGTGAGAAGGGTTGGTGATATCCACGTCGAGCGAGAGTTGTCTCAATTCCTGGAACACCTCGCTGGTTCTCGGCCGAGAGGGCACGGATCGTTGGCAGCCCCCCAAATCGTTCATAGAGATAGAGCAGCATCAGGAAACTTGCGCCATAACGGTTTTCAAAGGAGGCAGAAGTCGTCAGGGAGAGTTCGGGGCTTGCCAGAAAGCCATCCACGAAGATCCAATGGATGTTGCTGTAAATGGCCCACTCGACGAAGGAGGCCATCCCTTCTTCGAGCCAGGATTCATCGGTGCTTCCCCCGTTTTGATACCAGTGCGCAAGGTGAGCGAATTCGTGTGCCAGTGTTGCCCTCAGCTTTGTTGTTCCCCAGGTAAGCACGCCATACACATCGAGATAGATCATCTCACGCCGGTTGCTGTGATAGGCCGTCGGCGAGACATCCACCTGCGAAAAATAGCCACCGAACCCCTGGGCAGAGCCGTTGGATTCGACATCGTGGATGAGCAGATGGATCCTGGGATCCCGATCTATCCCGGGGTTCCATTCCGATCCGATCACTTCATGTGTCTTGGGATAGATCGTGTTATCAAATGCTTCGGTGAGTTGATCCAGCAAGACATCCGGGATCTTATCGGAATACGTCTTATCGACGTGGATGACAAGGTGCTTCCCGATACGACGGGTGATCGCCTCTATTTCACCATCGGGGATATGGGTGTAGAAGCGGACCGTTTCGCCGAGCCGGGATGGTGGGGCCGCCCAGACAGGCTCAAGGTACGAGACAGTACTG
>JAJRTO010000353.1 GCA_024278235.1 Candidatus Poribacteria bacterium | reverse complement strand
CTGTCATGAATCGCAGGTATACGAGTGGCTACCTTACAATGGTGGTTATCTCGATCAAGTGCCGGCGGACAAAGACCAACGCCGTGGATGGCTTGAGCAACGCTGGAGTGGGCGGCTCAAAGGGATCGCAGATAAATATCGCGATCTATTGGTGCAACTCTATGGCGAAGAACGAGGGCGCGGAATCGTGTACGCCGAGGTTTTTGAACCTTGTGAGTATGGCGCTTCACTTTCTGAAGAGACCATCCATCGGCTTTTTCCTTTCATGACTGTTTAGAAGCCGGACAACATGAGAGTTCCTCCTGGTCATTTGACTGCTCTCCTGGAAAGTGAAGAGGCGTTCCTTCGGGAACATGGGGCGATCGTTGAAACGCCCTTATAACCTTCGAAGCCGCTTCACCAGCCGTGTGATCGTCTCAATCGCGTGATCGATCTGCGTTTCATCATTTTGCTTGCCGAGCGACAGACGGAGGGTTCCCTGAGCCAATCGGGGATTGAGTCCAAGTTCCGCCAGTACATGGGAAGGCTCCAGCGATCCGGAAGTACACGCCGAACCGGATGAGACGCAGATTCCCTCCAGATCCAGACCGAGGATCAGACTCTCCCCCTCGACCTTCTCGAAAGAAACGTTGAGCGTATTTGGCAACCGGTGTTCAGGATCCGTATTGATATGAACGCCTCTTAGCTGATTGCAGAGCCCCTGTTCCAGGCGTTGTATCAGCTTGCGGAGCCGTTCTGCTTCCTGATCCATATGTTTGAGTGCAAGAGAAGCCGCCATCCCCAACCCAACAATGCCAGGCACATTCTCCGTCCCTGCACGCCGATTTCGCTCGTGGGAACCGCCCAGAATCAGGTGATGCATCCGAGTCCCCCGACGAACATAGAGCGCGCCGATCCCTTTGGGGCCGTAGAACTTATGGCCGGAGAGAGTCAGCAGATCCACCGGCATTGCCCTCAAATCGACAGGGACTTTTCCCACACTCTGAACGGCATCTGTATGGAATAAGACACCGTATTCCTCCGCGATCGCTCCAAGCTCCTCAATCGGATGGATAGTGCCCGTTTCATTGTTCGCATGCATGAGAGTCATCAGGATCGTGTCCTCCCGGATGGCATCCCGAAGGGCATCCACCTCCACTCGTCCATACCGATTCACAGGCAGGTACGTCACCTCAAAGCCCTGTTGTTCGAGCCACTGACAGGTATGGAAGACAGCATGATGCTCCGTACGCGCACTGATGATATGGCGTCCTTTGCGATCTGCATAATAATCGGCCACGCCACGGATCGCATGGTTATCCGATTCTGTTCCGCCGCTTGTGAACACGATCTCGCTCGGACTTTGGGCATGTAATAGTTCAGCCACCTGTTCCCGGGCGGTGTCCACAGCGTTCCGCCCTGCACGTCCCAGGCTATGGATACTGGAGGCATTACCAAAGTTCTCGGAGAAGTAGGGCCTCATCGCTTCTAGCACATCTGGAGCTACGGGCGTCGTGGCATTGTGATCCAGGTAAATACGTTCATCCATACGTCACCAACATCTCGTCTCTGAATTCTGGCTTCTGGTTCCTGAACATCCGCAATGATGATAAATCATCTTGATAAACACTACTGACATGTTATAACATATGAAGGTAGTAAATCAAGAGTGATTGGGATTTCATGAGGTGAGGGCAACCTATGTCTGCGAAACTCTCCATCGTATGTGTTTTATTATTGACCCTATCCGCCGTTCAGATCGCAACAGCACAGATGTATCGTCGTCCGTCACAAAAGCAACCCCAGCGTGATGACCGCTACCGTGAAAGTGCATTGCGGCGATTTGAAATTGTCTCCTTATCCTCACTGCCCTTTACGGCCATTGAGAGTTTCTTTGTCGTGCGTGGTATTGAGATGATCAGGCAGAATCAATTCTCGCCAGAACTTTCGGATAACCACTTCATGGCTGTTGGTATTATGGCGGTGAGCACATCAGCCTTTATCGGCTTTCTGGATTGGCTACGCACACACGACAAAGACCCCGCTCAGCCGAGGATCCCCAGGCGTTCAAAAATACCGGGACTGAACCTGGAATCCTATGATGAAAGCTCTCTGCCCGGTCTCGAAACAGATGGGCTAACCGTTGCCCTGCTAAGTGCGCGATTCTAGGTATTACTGAGATGCCTCAGGAGCAATTGAAAGGATGGTACATCCACGCCCGCGGGCAATCCTCTTAGGTCTTGTCTGCATGGCCTTTCTGGCAGCGGTTACCCCTGTCAGCGACTTGCTCATCCAGGGAACGTGGATCGCCGCCTGTCATTTGCCGATGGGCGCAATATTTGTCCTTTCTCTGTTTCTCTTGTTACGTCCCCTAACCCACCGGTTCCTCAAATCGTATGATCTCGTCACCATCTACATCTTGATGCTCGTTGGGGCGGGAATCCC
The DNA here is from genome assembly GCA_024278235.1 of Candidatus Poribacteria bacterium. Lineage (GTDB taxonomy): Bacteria > Poribacteria > WGA-4E > JAJRTO01 > JAJRTO01 > JAJRTO01. The sequence goes on along the minus strand of JAJRTO010000353.1, from coordinate 2,496 downwards.
ATCGCTTGGGCTTTCGGCCTATCTGATCCCTATCTTAGCTTCCCCGACCTACTATGCCACACCGGAGAATGAATGGGCGTCACTATTCTTTCAGCACGTGCCTACCTGGTTAGCTCCTATGGAACCACGGTCGATGCGTCTCTTCTACGAGGGTCTGCTCGGCGGAGGTACACCTCCCTGGCTGATCTGGGTAAAGCCACTTGCCCTCTGGAGCGTTTTTGCCCTGGCGATGTTCTCAGTCATGTACGCGCTCTGTGTGCTTCTACGACGCCAATGGATGGAACAAGAACGGCTGATCTTTCCGCTGGTTCAGTTACCGCAAGAGATGCTTGCCTCCGGTCAGAATGGGTCGTTTTTTCGCAATGGACTCATGTGGGTCGGGTTTTTGGTGCCGTTTCTGATTCATGCCTGGAATGGTCTGCACTTCCATTTTCCCGCTGTACCCGAACTGAAACTCTTTTATGATCTGGGGAGCTACCTCAACGAGAAACCCTGGAGTATCATGCGTCCTCTCTGGGCCATTGTGCATTTCAGCGTGATTGGATTCGTGTACCTGCTCCCCACGGATCTCTCCTTCAGCCTCTGGTTCTTCTATTTTGTATTCCATGCCCAGGCTGTTATCGGGGTGATCATGGGTTGGCCTATTGGAAATGCGACAGGATATGCGACGAAAGGTTTCGCAGCCTATCAAATGGCAGGAGCATTGGCAACCCTGGTGCTGCTTGCGCTATGGCGAGCCAGAATCAATCTGGTCGCAGTGATTCGGAAGGCTTTCCTGAATGCCAGCGATGTCGATGATCAGCGAGAACCACTCTCTTTCCGCTCTGCTTTGCTTCTATTGCTGATCGGATTTACCACAATGCTGGTGTGGAGCGTCGTCGCGGGGGTCTCCTGGTCATGGATGACCGTCGTGCTGCTGCTCTTCATCCTCACGCTTATCGGGATGACGCGCATGGTTTCCGAAGGCGGCTTGCTGTTTATCCAGACGCCCTACCGACCTCTGGATCTGATCTCGCCGGTCGTCGGTACAGCCGGAATTCCACCCGCCAGTCTCACCGTGTTGGCATTTCAGGAGATGATCTTCATGTTTGATATCCGTTCGATGCCGATGCCGAGCATGATGGACGCGCTCAAGCTATCCGATCAACCCCAGTTTAACAAACGGCGGCTCTCATGGAGCATATTCCTCGCAATCCTGGTGGCCATGGTAGTTTCCTATCTATCAGTGCTCTGGATCGGTTACCGTTACGGCGGGGCGAATCTCAGCCGATGGTTCTTCGTGGGAGCACCTCAACTGCCATTCCGCCGACTGAGCGCGATGCTTGTGAACCCCCAGGAACCCAATGTGATCTATCTCCTCTACATGGTCGTCGGTGCTATCGTGATGTTTGGTCTATCCTTCCTGCGGCAGCAGTTCCTCTGGTGGCCACTGCATCCACTGGGATATGCGATGGGGCCAAGCTGGCCGATGATACAGCTCTGGTTCTCGATCCTGATTGGTTGGCTTGCCAAAGCGAATATCTTGCGCTACGGGGGGATTCGCAGTTACCGCACCTATCGACCCTTGTTTCTTGGATTGGTGCTGGGTGAGTTTACGGCAGGTGGGGTGTGGCTGATCATCGATTTCCTGGCGGGTAAGGGCGGACATCGAATTTTCCTGTTCTGATCCTGGTGATACAAGTTTTTCACTTATGGAGGAAGTAAAGCATGCTGCCAGCTTGTTGGCCAGGATGGTTTCGCATCGAACGAGCAAGCTGCACGCTCTACGGGACTCACTGAAAAACGCATGCCGGTGACATCAATACGAGAGGTAGGCCGGGGAAACATGTTTGATTCCATACGTAGGATGGTGTATTATATCGATTATGATGATTCCCCGCCCATCAAAGATGCTCTTGCTGAAAGTCAGAAAGACTATGATGCGGGGAATGTCGGTTCACTTGATGTTAGTACTACTTTGTCATTTATAGATTCAGGTGTGTGATCCTTCCGAAATGGGGGACCATGCAGGTCTGAACCAGCAACGCGTGGCACAACTGCGCGACGAGGTGCGTGTCGGGGAAGGTGTGCTCATCATCGATGATACCGGTATCCCCAAGCAAGGGAAGGCATCGGTCGGGGTGTCCTACCAATACTGCGGAGAGGTTGGCAAAGTCGCCAACTGCCAGGTGGTCGTCACCTGTCATTACGCGGATGCAGCCACGTCCTGGCCACTCCATGCCCGTCTTTACCTTCCCCGGGAATGGAGCGAGGATGCGGACCGGATGGAACGCGCAGGTGTGCCAGAGGAGATTTCGTTCCAGACGAAGCCCGAAATAGCTCTTGCGCTGTTGGATGAAGCACGTCAGTGGGCGATTCCGCACGAAGCGGTGGTCACGGATGCCAGCTAGGGGGACAACCCTACCTACCTGGCAGGCCTGGAGGAACGTGGCGAAGACTATGTGGTGGCGGTGCCTTGCGACTTCCGCGTGATGCCACTGGAACCTGACCTGCCGG